>CAZZYJ010000010.1:0-9833 GCA_964658215.1 uncultured Steroidobacteraceae bacterium
ACCGCCACCGCCGCCGCCGCCATTGCCACCGCCGAAGCCGGCGCGCGCGTCCGCGTGCGCGTCATCCGCACCGACGAGGAGTCCGTGATCGCCGCCTCGACCTTGCGCGTTCTCGACCTTGCCGCCGATCAGGAGATGTGTTCATGACGATCCCCGTAACCCTCGACCCGGACCTTCTGTACCGCCTCGATGCCTACTGGCGGGCGGCGAACTACCTGTCGGTGGGGCAGATCTATCTCTGCGACAACCCGCTCCTCAAGGAACCCCTGGCTCTCGCGCACGTGAAGCACATGTTGCTCGGCCACTGGGGCACGACGCCGGGCCAGAATTTTCTGTACACGCATTTGAACCGCGTCATCAAGAAATACGATCTGGACATGATCTACATGTCGGGGCCGGGGCACGGGGGTCCGGCCGTGGTGGCCGGTACCTATCTGGAAGGCACCTACAGCGAAGTCTATTCGAATGTCAGCCAGGACGAGGAAGGTCTCAAGCGACTGTTCACGCAATTCTCCTTTCCCGGCGGTATCCCGAGCCATGCGTCGGCGGAGTGCCCGGGTTCCATCCACGAGGGCGGAGAGCTTGGTTATTCGATCAGTCATGCGTTCGGTGCCGTGTTCGACAATCCTGCCCTGGTGGTGGCGTGCGTAGTCGGTGACGGCGAGGCGGAAACGGGGCCGCTCGCGACGTCGTGGCATTCCAACAAGTTCTTGAATGCCTGCACCGACGGCGCGGTGCTGCCGATATTGCACCTGAACGGTTACAAGATCGCGAACCCGACCATTCTGGCGCGCATATCGCGCGAGGAGCTGGACCAGCTCCTGCGCGGCTATGGCTGGACACCGTACTACGTCGAGGGCCACGAGCCCATGGCCATGCACGAAGCCATGGCGAGCACGCTCGACCGGGTGGTGGAGGAGATTCGCCGGATTCAGGCGGCGGCGCGCGAGCAGGGCGACGTCGAGCGGCCGCGCTGGCCCATGATCGTGTTCGCCTCGCCGAAGGGGTGGACGGGCCCCGCCACGGTGGACGGACGTGCGGTCGAAGGGACCTATCGGGCGCACCAGGTGCCGCTGTCGGATCCGGCCAAGAATCCGGATCATCTGCGGCAGCTCGAGAGCTGGCTGCGCAGTTACCGGCCGGAGGAGTTGTTCGATGCACGGGGGCGGCTGCGACCGGAACTCGCGCAGCTCGCGCCGGCGGGCACGCGGCGCATGGGCGCGAACCCCAATGCCAACGGCGGCATCCTGCTGCGGGATCTGCGCATGCCGGATTTCACGGACTACGCCGTCGAGGTGCCCAAGCCGGGTGGATCCGGCATCGGCGACACGCACGTGCTCGGCCGCTTCCTGCGCGACGTATGCAGGAAAAATGCGGAGCAGCGGAACTTTCGTATATTCGGACCCGACGAGACCGTGTCGAACGGGCTGGACGCCGTGTTCGAGGGCACCAGCCGTCAATGGACGGGACCCATCGAGGCCAATGACGATTTTCTCGCCCGTTCCGGCCAGGTCATGGAAATGTTGAGCGAACATCAATGCGAAGGCTGGTTGGAGGGCTATCTGCTCACCGGCCGGCACGGGCTGTTCAACTGCTACGAGGCGTTCATCCACATCGTCGATTCGATGTTCAACCAGCACGCCAAATGGTTGAAGGTGACCGCGGCGCTGCCGTGGCGCCGCCGGATCGCCTCCTTGAACTACCTGCTGAGCTCGCACGTCTGGCGGCAGGATCACAACGGCTTCACGCATCAGGACCCGGGCTTTCTGGATCACGTCGTCAACAAGAAGGCGCAGATCGTGCGGGTGTATCTGCCGCCGGACGCCAACTGCCTGCTGTCGGTCATGGATCACTGCCTGCGCAGCCGGCATTACGTCAACGTGGTGGTGGCGGGCAAGCACCCGGCGCCGCAGTGGCTGACCATGGATGCGGCAGTGAAACATTGCACCGAGGGCATCGGCATCTGGCAGTGGGCCAGCAACGATCAGCACGGCGATCCGGACGTGGTCATGGCCTGTGCCGGCGACGTGCCCACTCTGGAAACGCTGGCGGCGGTGTCGATCCTGCGTGCGGAGCTTCCCGAACTCAAGATCCGGGTGGTCAACGTGGTCGACCTGATGAAGCTGCAGGCCGACACCCTGCATCCGCACGGTCTGAGCGACGAGGATTTCGACGCGCTGTTCACGCGGGACAAACCCGTGATCTTCGCCTTTCACGCCTATCCCTGGCTGGTGCACCGGCTCACGTACAGCCGGCGCAACCACGAGAACATGCACGTGCACGGCTACAAGGAGGAGGGCACCATCACCACGGCGTTCGACATGACGGTGCTCAACGATCTTGACCGCTTCCATCTCGTGCTCGACGTCGTCAGCCGGCTGCCGCAGACGGGCAGTCCGGGGGTCTATCTCAGGCAGCGGATGCTCGACAAGCTCGTCGAGCACAAGCGCTACATCGACAAAAACGGCCAGGACATGCCGGAGGTGAGGAACTGGGTCTGGGCGGCGTAGGCGTGCCGTCTTACCCACGACGGGGCGGGCGGCCGACACCGGGTCCCGCGATGCGCCTACGCCGGTGGGGCGCGGCTCGCGAATACTACGCGCGATATGCGGTCGACCTATGGCGGGCCGCCACGTCCTCCTTACAGACCCCAACCCGAGGAAACCATGCAACAAGACGACGCTGCGCGTGAAAAGCTGTGGAGCATGATCGGAAAGTACCGTTTCGCCATGATGACCACGCGCGAAGGGGGCGATGCGTTGCGCAGCCGCCCGATGACCACCATCGAGCGCGAGTACGACGGCAGCCTGTGGTTCTTCGCGAAAGCCGACTCCGACGCCGTGGTGTCGGTCGCCGCGCATCCGGAGATCTGTCTGTCGTACAGCGATTCGGACAACTTCGATTTCGTCAGCGTCGCGGGCACCGCGGCCGTGGTCACGGACGTCGCCAAGAAAAAGGAATTGTGGAAACCGGCCGTCCAGGCGTGGTTTCCCGAGGGTGCCGAGTCGCCGCTCAACGTGCTGCTCAAGGTCGACGCGGATCACGCCGAATACTGGGACTCGAAGAGCAACAAGCTGGTGCAGCTGTTCACGCTCGCCAAGGCGCTGGCCACGGGGAAACCGCCGCACGACATCGGCGAGCATCGCAACGTGCCGCTGCAGCGTTGATGCTGGGTACCGTATCCCGGTGGTGAGCCATGCGCGCTGACTGGGTGGCCACCTACCGGCTGCAGGTGCACGCCGGATTTCCGCTGTCCGCGGCGCAGCGCATTCTTCCGTATCTGGCGCAGCTCGGCATCAGCCACGTGTATCTGTCGCCGTGCCTGCAGGCTTCCCCCGGCAGCCAGCATGGCTACGACGTCACCGACCCCACGCGCATCGCCGATGATCTGGGCGGCGAGGCGGCGTGGGCGGACTTCGTCACGGCCGCGCGGGATCAGAAGCTCAAGATCCTGCTCGACATCGTGCCGAATCACATGGCGGCGTCGGAACACAACGGGTGGTGGGACGACGTGCTGGCGCACGGTCCCTACAGTGCTTACGCCGAATTCTTCGACATCCGCCGCGCCGCCGACGCGCCGTTCTGCGTGCACCTCTGCAACCTGTCCAAGGCCTACGGCGAGGCGCTGGAAGGCGGCGAATTGGCTGTCTCGCTTGAAAAGGACCTGCCCCGCATCGCGCACTACGAGAACTCGTGGCCGCTCAATCCCGCCTCCTGGTATGCGCTGCTGGGCGAGTCGTTGCCGGACGAGCTGGCGGGGTTGCCCGATCGTGCACCCTCGGCGGGTGACCGGGACCGCTATCGGCGCCTGGTCGAGCGCGCGCGCCAGCTGCTCGAGGAGGCGCGCGCGTCCGGCCGGCTAGAGCGCGGCGTCGCAACGATCAACCAGGACGTGCCGCGTCTCAACGCGCTCCTCGAAGGGCAGTTCTTCATGCTGCACGGCTGGAAGCTGTCCGGCGAGCTGACCAACTACCGGCGCTTCTTCGACGTGGGATCTCTCACCGGCATCCGCACCGAACGGCCCGAGGTGTTCGCGGCGACCCACGCCCGAATCCAGACGATGATAGCGCGCGACGAAGTGGACGGCCTGCGGATCGATCACCCGGACGGCCTGCGTGATCCGAAAGAATATTTCCTGAAGCTGCGCGGGATGCTGCCGGACGGCTGCATCTACGTGGAAAAGATTCTCGAGAACGACGAGCGGCTGCGCGAGGACTGGGCCATCGATGGCACCGTGGGGTATGACTTCCTGTCGAAGGTCAACCGTCTCTGGATGGACGATCAACGCATCGACGTGCTGACCTCCACCTATTCGGACTTCACGTACCATCCGGTGAATTTCGCGGCGTTGGTGCGCCAGAAAAAGCGCGAGATCGTCGATTCCACCTTCAGCGCGGATCTCGAGCGGCTGGCCGCCGCGTTGATCCGCATCGCGCGCGCCGACTGGCACAGCCGCGATCTGAGCCCACGCCAATTGCGCGAGGCGCTGGCGCGATTCACGACGGCGCTGCCCATCTACCGCACCTATCGTGCCGGCGAGGCCCTCCACGACGAGGACCGGCGCATCGTCTCGGAGGCCATCCAGGCGGCACGCATCGGCTCGCCGGAAATCGACGCCGCGACGTACGATTTTCTGCTGGCGATACTCACCAAGCCGCAGCTCGACCCCGCGCAGATGGATTTCGTCGCGCAGTGGCAGCAGCTCGCGCCGGCGGTGATGGCCAAGGGCGTGGAGGATACGACTTTTTATCTCTTCGACCGGCTGGTCTCGTGCAACGAAGTGGGCGGCTCTGCGTCCCTCATCGGCATCCCGGCCGAGAAGTTCCACGAGTTCTGTCACTATCTCAGCGAGCGCTGGCCTTACAACATGCTCGCGACGTCCACGCACGACAACAAGCGCAGCGAGGACGTGCGCACGCGCATCTCGCTCCTGTCGGAAATTCCCGAGCGCTGGGCCGAGGCGCTGCACGTCTGGTCGCAGCTCACCGCGACCGCGTGGCGCAACCGCACGCCGGACCGGCATGCCGAATACCTGCTCTATCAGACCTTGCTCGGCGCCTGGCCCATCGACCGGGACCGCTGCTGGCAATACATGCTCAAGGCGTGCCGGGAAGCGAAGACCCGCACCTCCTGGCAGCAGCCGAACGCGGGTTACGAGGAAAACATCCGCAACTTCGTCGACGGCGTGTTCAAGATACCGGAGTTCCTCGCCAGTCTCGAGGCGTTCGTGCACCCGCTGGTCCGGCCGGGCAGGATCAACAGCCTGGCGCAGGCGCTGATCAAGATGACCGTGCCGGGCGTGCCCGATTTCTATCAGGGGACGGAGCTGTGGGACCTGAGCCTGGTGGATCCGGACAACCGCCGGCCGGTGGATTTCGAGCTGAGGTCGGCGCTGGTGCGCCGCTGCGCCGGGCTTTCCGCCGCGCAGGCGCTCGAGGACTGGGACTGCGGACTGCCGAAACTGTGGATGACGTCACGGGTTCTCGCCGTGCGCCGTGCCCGTCCCGGAGATTTTTCCGAGCGCAGCAAATATCAGCCGATGGTGGCGAACGGCGCCCGTCTCGGCAATCTGCTGGCATTCCGGCGCGGCGACAACCTCATCGCCGTGGTGCCCCGATTCACCATGACCGTCGATGGCAGGTGGGGCGACACCAGCCTGCCGCTGCCGCGCGGGACGTGGCGCAGCTGCTTCGGCGAGGACTCCTTCCAGGGCGGCGCGACGCCGCAGCAGCTCTTCGAGCAGTTTCCGGTCGCCCTGTTGACGCGGGAGGACGCATGATCATTTCAGTCTGGGCGCCGTCGGCGAAATCTCTCGAGGTGGTGCTCGCGGGCCGCAGAGCGGCGATGCAGGCGGACGGCGGCGGTCGGTGGTCCTTCGAGGCCGAGTCGGCCGAGTTGGACGCGGGCTATCGCTTTTCGGTGGACGGCGCGGCGCCGGTCCCGGATCCGCGTACGCGCTGGCAGCCGCAAGGGGTGCACGGCCCGTCGCATCCGGTGGATTCGGCGAAGCTCAGAGAGATCACCAGGACGACCTTCCGGCAAAAGCCCCTGCGCGACGCGGTGATCTACGAGATGCACGTGGGCACCTTCACCCCGCAGGGGACCTATGCGGCCGCCGTGGGCAAACTCGATCATCTGACGACGCTCGGCGTCACCCATCTCGAACTGCTGCCGCTCGCCACTTTTCCGGGGGCACATGGCTGGGGTTACGACGGCGTCGATTTATACGCGCCCCTGCCGGCCTACGGCTCGCCCGTCGAACTGGCCGAATTCGTCCGCGCCTGCCACGAACGCGGCCTGGCCGTGCTGCTCGACGTGGTCTACAACCACGTGGGTCCCGACGGCAACTATCTGGGAAGCTTCGGGCCTTATTTTACTGACCGTGTGAAGACCCCCTGGGGCGAGGCGGTCAACTATGACGGTCCCCACAGCGACGAGGTGCGCCGCTTCGTCGTCGACAATGCATTGATGTGGCTCGAGGACTATGGCTTCGACGGGCTGCGACTGGACGCCGTACACGCCATATTCAGCTTCGAGGCGGTCCACGTGCTCGAGGACCTCGCGACCGCCGTCGCCGCGCTCGGCAAGACAGCTGGGCGGAACTTGATACTGATCGCGGAAAGCGACATGAACGACCCGCGTCTGGTGCATCCGCCCGCCCGCGGCGGCTACGGTCTGGATGCCCACTGGGAAGATGATTTCCATCACGCCGTGCACCGGCTCTTCACCGGCGAGTCGGACGGTTATTACGAAGATTTCAACGGACTTGCGGATCTCGCGACGGCGTTGCGCGATGGCTACGTCTACCAGGGGCAATATTCGGCGCATCGACGCCGGCGGCACGGCCGTTCGCCGCGTGCGGTGGCGGCGGACCAGCTCGTGGTGTGTTCGCAAAATCACGATCAAATCGGCAACCGCGCGCAGGGCGAACGGCTCAGCATGTTGCTCGAACCGGCGCAGCTCAAGGCGGTGGCGGCGTTGACGTTGCTCTCGCCCTTCGTGCCGCTGCTCTTCCAGGGGGAGGAGTGGGGGGCGAGCACGCCGTTCCTCTACTTCACCGATCATCAGGACCTCGAACTCGGCAAACTGGTGGCGGAAGGCCGCGCCAAGGAGTTCGCTGCCTTCCGGTGGCAGGGCGAAGTTCCCAATCCGCAGGCCCCCGAGACCTTCGCGCGCTCGAAGCTCAACTGGTCGGAAGTGGCGTCTCCCGTACACGCGGACCTGCTCGAGTGGTACCGCCGTCTGATCGCGCTGCGCTTCGATGCGCCGGAACGCTTCACGACCGGCCGGGCGAAAGTCAAATTCGATGCCGCGGCGAATTGGCTGCGGTTCGAGCATGGCGGCTTGGTGGTGTTGCTCAATTTCGCCGAGCGGGCGCAGCTGGTCGCCGTTCCCGCGGGCGACTGGGACGTAATGCTGAGCTCAACCGGCGGGAGCGTGGAGGCGAGGAGCGACCTGTTCGCGCACGAGACCCGGGTGCTGCGCAAACGCGAGTGATTGACGGCGCCACCAGGCAGCCGTCAGCAGCTCGCCGTGGCTGGTCAGGAACAACTCGCGCAACGCGGCGGGGATGCCGAGAAACGGCAGCCACGTCTCGGGGAACACGTCGCGGGGCCCGCTGTAGAACCAGGCTTCGGCACTGTTCTCCTCCTCCTCGAAGCGCGGCTGCGGCAGATCGCGGAACACGCATTCCGAGACGAGACACAGTTCGTCGTAATCGTAGAAGATGACCCGACCGTGGCTGGTGACGCCGAAGTTCTTCAACAACAGGTCGCCTGGAAAGACGTTGCCCGCTGCGAGATCCCGTAACGCGTTGCCGTAATCGAGGATGGCGGCCTCCGCCGCGGCCGGCTCGGCCTCGCGCAGGAACAGATTGAGCGGGCGCAGGCGGCGCTCGATGTAGCAATGCTCGAGGATGAGATGATCCCCCTCCAGGCGGCAGGTTTCGCCGGCCTGTTGCAGCAGTTCCTCGACCAACGCCGGCATGAAACGGGCAAGCGGCAGCCGCAGCCGCTTGAACTCCTGCGCATCGACCAGACGCCCGGCGCGGTCGTGGCGGAAGACGAATTGGTAGCGTTCGACGACGTCCGCGCGCGTGCTGGTCTTGGGCGCCCCGAAGCGGTCGCGGATGACCTTAAACACGAGTTCGTGCGAGGGCAGCGTGAAGACGATCATCACCAGTCCGCGTTCTCCGGAGGCGTGGACGAAGCTGTCGATGGACACTTCGAGATGGCGCTGCAGGGCGAAGTAGCGCTCGGTCTTGCCCTGCTTGGCGCGGCCGAGCACGGTGTAGAGTTCATCGACGGCCTTGCGCGGCATGAACGAGCGCAGCAGCGTGATCGCCGCGCTCACCACCGGCAGGTCGACGTGAAAATAGGAACGGGCGTAGCCGAACAGAGAGCCTACTTCGGCACGCGTCAACATCACGGCGTCGACGTGTACGCCCTGCGGCGAGTGGCCGAAGGCGATGACCAGCGGCGTGATCACGCTGTCGCCGATCAGCCGGCCCACCACGAATGCGCTCGTGCCGCGATAAAACACGGGCTCGAGCAGTTCGAGCGACTCGGGCGCGCCGCTCGGTCTGCCGGAGGCGAAATAGCGGCCGATGTCGGCGCTGATCCGGTGCACGCTGCCTTCCGGATCGGCGACCGCCGCCCCGAACGGCAGGTCGGCGAGCACCTCACGCACGGCGCCCGGCAGCGAGCCACCCACCCGATACACGCGCAGCGCCACCGCGCCGGATGCACGACCGACGTTGGTGGCACAGAACTCCACCTGCGGATTCACGCCCACCGTTCCGAACAGGTCGCGGCAGACCGAATTGAAGAAGGTGCGGTAGAAATCACCGTCGGGCTTGCGCGCCACGAGCAGGTCGTAGACGCGTTTGACCTCGGACCACGCCGCGGGGTCGGCGCGTTGCGCACCGAGCTGCCCGCTGACCGCCGCCACGCATCGAGTCACCCGCCGGTCGTACAGCTCGATGCGCGCCACGGCGTCGAGCTGTGCCGTCTGCCAGTCCTCGGCGAGGAAGTTCAGCGCGGCGCGCCGCGTGATCCGGCTGAACTCCTCGTTGTAGCCGCGGAAATGTTCGGCGATCGCCGCGGCACACTCCTTGCTCACGCAACGTCACGCCGGGGCGTGTCGACCGCCCGTGAGACGAATTGATGTGTTTCCGTGCTGTCCGCCAGCGCGCCGGTGGAATGTTCGCCGGCACTGATCGCCGTCTGCACGGCGTCGAAGTAGCCGGTGCCGACGAAGCTCTGGTGCTTGGTGGCGCGGTAACCTGCGGATTCGCGGGCGAATTCACGCTGCTGCATCTGCGAATAGCCGAGCATCCCCTGGTCGCGGTAGGCGGCCGCCAGTTCGAACATGGACAGGTTCAACGCATGCCAGCCGGCCAGAGTGATGAACTGGAACCGGTAGCCCATGGCGGCCAGCTGCTCACGCCAGCTGAGCATGCTGGCCTGATCGAGGTTGGCCTGCCAGTTGAAGGAGGGCGAGCAGTTGTAGGCCAGTAACTTGCCGGGGAATTCGCCGTGGATGGCGTCGGCGAAGCGGCGCGCCTGCGCAAGGTCGGGCTTCGAGGTTTCGCACCAGATCAAATCGCAGTAGGGCGCGTAGGCCAGCCCGCGCGCGATCGCCTGATCGAGGCCGGCCTCGACGTGGAAGAATCCTTCACTCGACCGTTTGCCGGTGAGAAATCTCGCATCGCGGGGATCATGGTCCGACAGCAGCAGCGTCGCCGAATCCGCGTCGGTGCGGGCGATGATCACGGTGGGAACGTCGAGCACGTCGGCCGCGAGTCGCGCCGCGACCAGCTTGGCGATGGCCTC
>CAZZYJ010000010.1:9843-28227 GCA_964658215.1 uncultured Steroidobacteraceae bacterium
CTTGCCGCCCATGTGGCCGCATTTCTTCGCCGACGAGAGCTGATCCTCGAAGTGGATCGCGGCCGCGCCGGCACGTATCAGCGCCTTCGTCAGCTCGAACGCGTTCAGATTGCCGCCGAAACCCGCCTCGGCGTCGGCAATGATGGGCACGATCCAGTCGATGTCGGTGTTGCCGTCCAGGTGATGTATCTGGTCCGTGCGCAGCAGCGCATTGTTCAGCCGCTCCACCATGCGCGGCACTGAATCCACCGGGTAGAGGCTCTGGTCTGGGTACATCTCACCGGCGCTGTTGCCGTCGCCCGCGACCTGCCACCCGGAGCAGTAGATGGCCTTGAGTCCGGCTTGCACCGCCTGCACCGCCTGGTTGCCGCTCATGCAGCCGAGCGCGCCGATGACCTCGTCGCGCTTCAGGCGCTGCCAGAACTTCTCGGCGCCCAGGCGCGCGAGCGTGTATTCGATGCGTACCGAGCCCTGCAGCCGCGCCACGTCCTCGCTGCCATAGGGTCGCGACACGCCGTGCCAGCGGGCGTCTTGGGCATGGCCGTTGGGCCGGGTCGATTCAGTCATTGCCATCTCCTGTTCGTCGTATTTCGAGGACGCCTTGCGCGTTCCGGGAGAGGGAGCTTAGAGTGTCGACAGGCGGAATTTATACAATAGAAAATTCACAATGTGAATTTCACAGGGGGGGCGATGGGCCTGATCCGGCAGGGGCATTTCCTCGGCGCAAAGCTGCGCTCGCTGCGCAAGCGCAATGGGCTGACGCTCGAGGAGCTGTCCGCGCGCTGCGTGCAAATCGATGCGGCGGGGGCACCCTCCGTGTCGTACCTGAGCATGGTCGAGACCGGCAAGCGCATGCCGTCCGCGGACATGCTGGCCATGCTGGCCGGCGTGTTCAGCAAGGACTCGCGCTGGTTCCTGGACGAGAACACGGACGTCGACACGGTTCCGGCGGCGCGCGTGCGAGGCGGCCTGGACGCCATGCCCCTGGAGCCTGCGTTTCTGTTCTCGCACGAGCTGCTGCAGAATGCGCTTCCCGAATTGTTGTCGCAGACGGGAACCACCGGACGCCAGTTCGCACAACTGTTGATCCGGGTGTGGCAGGAAACACGTCACAACAACTTTCCGGACATCGAACGGGCCGCCGAGGAATGCGGGGCGCGCCAGATGCCCTTGACGCTCGACGCGTTGAAAAACATCTGCGGGCATCACGGACTGGAGATCCGCTGGTTCGAGGGCGACGGACGCAAACCCGGCGGTGGGCTCATCCGTTCGCGTTTCGAGCCGCCCAACGTGGTGCTGGTCAACAGGCGGCTGCGGGCACAGCCCGAGCGGCTCAAATACGACCTGGCGTTCTTCATCGGGCATAAAATTCTGCACAACGGTGACGGTGCAATCTCCGCGCACAGCGTCCTGCGCGCGGGCGGCGTCGATACGTCGACCGGCGCGGGGGGCATGGGCACGCAGGACGTGCTGTATGCCTGGCGCGACTTCGAGTGCAGCGTTTTCGCAGGAGCCCTGCTCTGCCCGCGCGTTCCGTTCCGACGATTTCTCATGCGCGAGTCGCACAACGTCGACGCGTGTCACAAGCTGGGGGTGACGCCGGCGCTCGTGATGCGACGCATGACGGCGGTGTCCCCCTACCGGCACTGGCATTTCTTCGATGCGTATTCGCCGGGCTACCTGCGCGCGGTATACCGGGGCAACGGCATTCCGCTGCCCTGGGGGAACATGTCGCTGGTGTCGGATCCGTGTCCGCGCTGGGCCGTGTTTCGCCTGCTGCGGCAGGCACCCGGGCCCCTGCCGGCGCAGCAGAAGCCGTGGTCGCAGATCTCCATCATGCAGGACGGCAAGAGGGCGAGACTGTACTGCTGCCATTCGTTGCTGACCCGGGACGCCCTCGATGAATTGCACGTCTTGTCGGTGGGTGTCGATCTGCTGCCGGCCCTCGACGCGCAGGGCTTCGACGGCGAGAGCGTGGTCGACGCCGTGGCGGCGGCCTGTCGACGGGGCGGCGGCGACGCGAAAATTCCCGATGCGGCGGCGTCATGCATACGGGCCGTTTCCCAGGTGCTCAACATCGAATGGATCGCTTCTGCGCTGCGTCACGACGCCAGCATCATCTGCCCGCGCAGCGCCGCCTGCCCGCGACCGCCAGGTGCCTGCGACGGCGGATCAAAAGTCCTATAATTGACATCCAGGGAGCGAACGGACCGCCGGGGCTTCGGCCCGTCACGGAGGAGATATCATTGACGAAGCATGTCGCGGACTGGCCCGCCGCCATCGTCGAATCTTCGAAAGACGCCATCGTCGCGCACGACCTGAGCGGCATGATCACCGTCTGGAACGACGCGGCGCGCGTGCTGCTGGGTTACCGGTCGGATGAAGTCAGGGGCCGGCTCATCGACATGCTCATCCCGCCGTCGGGTCTCGAGGAGGAGCAACGACTGCGTGCGCGGCTCGCCGGCGACGTGGACGTTTCCGTGTGCCGCACCTCCATGCTGGCGCGTGACGGTCATATCGTGGAGGTGTCGGCAACGTTTTCGCGGGTGGTTTCCAGCGCCGGCGTGACCCTGGGCGTCTCGCGCGCGCTGCGCGGCGTCGGCGGCCACCTCGAAGGCGACAATCCGCGATCGTCGGAGGCCAGCCGCTCGAGGGGCCGCTTCTTCGGCAACATGTCGCACGAACTGCGCACGCCGCTCATCTCCATCATCGGTTTCACGGACCTTTTGTACTCCGGTGCGGTCGGCATCGATTCGCCGAAGCATCACGAGTTCCTCGGTTATATCTCGAGCAGCGGTCATCATCTCCTGAAGCTGATCGACGATATGCTGGAAGCCTCCAAAGCGGCGCTGGGAAGCCTCGATTTCTCACCGGAACCGGTCCGCTTGACGGTTCTGGTGGCGCACACCCTCAATATTTTGCAGTCCATGATCCGGCACAAGCGGCTGGCGGTGGCGTGCGACGTCGACCCCGAGGTCGACGCGCTCGATCTGGATGCGTCGCGTCTGCGGCAGGTGATCTATAATTTTCTCTCGAATGCCATCACGTGCTCGCAGCACGACGGACGTGTCTCGATTCGGGCCCACCCGCACGGCCCCGCCCACTTCCGCCTGGAGGTGGAGGACGACGGCGTGGGCATCGGCACGGACGCGCTAACGACCCTGTTCGACGACAGCCGGCCGCGGGACACCCTGCTGCCGGGCGACGGGGCGCAGGGAACGGGGCTCGGCCTCGCCCTGGCACGTCGTCTCATCGAAGCGCAGGGAGGCAGGGTCGGCGTGCGCAGCATGCCGGGTGGCGGGGCGATCTTTCGCTTCGTCCTCAACCGGCGGCACGGCACGGGCGGGCACGGGCTCGATCTATGAGACCCCGCATCCTGGTCGTCGACGACAACGTGCTGAACGTCGAACTGGTCACGTTCGTGCTGGGCAGCATCTCCTGTGCGGTCGCATCGGCGCCGAATGCCCGCGAGGCCCTGCTCGAGATCACCCGCTTCGCGCCGGACCTGATATTGATGGACATCCAGATGCCGGGCGTGGACGGCCTGGAATTGACCCGGCACATCAAGGCCAATCCTGCGATGAAGCATATCGTCATCGTCGCCTTCACGGCGTACGCGATGCAGGGTGACGATGCCAAGATGCGCGCGGCGGGCTGCGACGGCTACATCGCCAAACCCATCGACGTCGCCACGTTCGCCCGCGACGTGCTGGCGTACCTGCGACTCTGAAAGAAGCAATCAGGCGCCGGCGAGCTTCGACGCGGTCTGCGCGATCAATTTGCCCTGGTGCCGCGCACCCTCCAACTCGATCGCACTGGGTTGACGCTGGCCTTTGCCGCCGGCGATGGTGGTGGCTCCGTAGGGGCTGCCGCCGACGATCTCGTCGAGCGTCATCTGACCTTGGAAGCTGTAGGGCAGGCCGACGATGGTCATGCCCAGATGCAGCAGGTTGGTGATGATCGAGAACAGCGTGGTTTCCTGGCCGCCGTGCTGCGATGCCGTGGACGTGAACGCACCGCCCACCTTGCCGTTCAGGGCGCCCTTGGCCCACAGGCCGCCGGTCTGGTCGAGAAAGCTCGCCATCTGCGACGCCATGCGACCGTAGCGGGTGGGCGTGCCGACGATGATGGCATCGTAATGGGCCAGCTCGTCGACCGTGGCCACCGGCGCGGACTGATCCAGCTTGAAATGCGCCGCCTTGGCGGTGTCGGCCGGCGCCGTCTCGGGGACGCGCCGGATGTCGACGGTTGCGCCCGCGGAGCGGGCGCCCTCGGCCTGCGCCAGCGCCAGCGCCTCGACGTGACCGTAGGACGAGTAATACAGCACCAGTACCTTCGCCATCAATTTCTCCTGCTTGGACAACAACCTTCTATCCCGTTATCTTATCCCGCGAGGAAGCCGGCGTAGCGCGGTAAATCTGGCGAAGTCACGACGCGGACGCGCACTCTCATGCTCAAGCTGCCCACCACCGCCACTGCACCGTTCTGTCCCACCGAGGTACGCGGCAGCGTGCTGCTCTCGGCGCAATCACCGCTGTGGCAGAGGGTATTGCGCATGGCCGGACCGGGACTGCTGGTGTCCGTGGGATACATGGATCCCGGCAACTGGGCGACGGACATCGAATCCGGCTCCCGCTACGGGTTCGCGCTGCTCTGGGTCGTGGTGGCGTCGAGCCTCGCGGCCATGCTGCTGCAGTCGTTGAGCCTGCGTCTGGGGCTGGCCGCGCGCCAGGATCTCGCCACCGCCTGCCGCGGACGCTACCCCGCGGCCATCAACCGCTTTCTCTGGGTCATGGCGGAATTCGCCATCATCGCCTGCGACGTCGCCGAGGTACTCGGCAGTGCCCTGGCCATTCACCTCCTGCTGCGCGTGCCCCTGGTCGCGGGCATCGTGATCACGGCCCTCGACACCGTCATCGTGCTCGGTCTGCAGGGGCGCGGGTTTCGCCGCGTGGAGGCCATCGTGCTGGCCTTGATCGTCACGATCGGGGTGTGTTTCGCCGTCGAACTGTCCCTCGTCGGGCTGGACTGGCCTGCCGTTTGGAAGGGATTCGTACCCAACGTTCACGCCCTGCGCGACCCGCATGCCTTGTTGCTGGCCATCGGCATCCTCGGCGCCACCGTGATGCCGCACAATTTATATCTTCACTCCTCGATCGTGCAGACACGCCACGTGGCCGAGGACGCAGCCAGCAGGCGCGACGCGATCCGCCTGGCGACGCTCGACACCGTGTTTTCGCTGTCGCTCGCCCTGTTGATCAATGCGGCGATACTGATGCTGGCGGCCGCGGCCTTCCACACCACCGGGCACCGCAGCGTCACCGAAATCCAGGACGCCTACCATCTGCTCGATCCCCTGGTGGGCGGTACGCTCGCCTCGGTGTTGTTCGCGGTGGCCCTGCTCGCGTCCGGGCAAAGTTCCACGCTCACCGGCACCATCGCCGGGCAGATCGTCATGGAGGGCTTCCTCGACCTCAAGATACCCTGCTGGCAGCGGCGGCTGATCACACGGGTACTGGCGCTGGTTCCCGCCCTGGCCGGCATCCTCTGGCTCGGCGATGCGGCCGTCGGCAAGCTCCTCATCGCGAGCCAGGTGGTGCTGAGCTTCCAGTTGCCGTTCGCCATCTGGCCGCTCATCCGCATGACGAGCGACCGCGCCCTCATGGGTCAGCACGTGAACGGCGCCTGGCTCAAGGGCGTGGCGTGGATGCTGTTCGCGGTCATCACCGGCGCCAACGGCTGGTTGCTCTGGCGACTCGTCCAGCCTCCTGCGCAAGATAACGCGCTGGCGTCGCTCGCGGGTCAGCCCTCCTTGGAGACGGAAAGGGGTTTTGCCGGCCCCCCGTCCGCATGGAGCGCGGCGAGCTTGGCCGCCGCCGCGCCGCCGAGGTATCTTCTGCGGCCGGCACCGCAACGGAAGACGCGTCGATGAAGTTGTATTCCTGGAACGTGAACGGCATTCGCGCCGTGCACAAAAAGGGCCTGTTCGAAGCCTTCTTGAAGGATCATGAGCCGGACATACTGTGTCTGCAGGAAACCAAGGCCGAACGCGGCCAGGTCGAGATCGACCTGCCGCAGTATCACGAGTATTGGAATTCCGCCGCCAAGAAGGGGTATTCCGGCACGGCGCTGTTTTCGGCGCGGGAACCCATCGCCGTCACCTATGGTTTCCCGGACGACTTCGCCGGGCGCTTCGTGTTCGCCGACGAACTCAGGCGTGACAGTGCGGGCGAGGGACGGGTGATCACTGCCGAATTCGTCGATTTCTACGTGGTCACCGTGTACACGCCCAATGCCAAGGACGACCTGAGCCGCCTGGCGCTGCGTTTCGAGCACTGGGACCCGGCGTTCCTCGCCTATTGCCGGCGGCTGGAGGAAACCAAACCGGTCATCTTCTGCGGGGATCTGAACGTGGCGCACACGGAACTCGACCTCGCCAACCCGAAGCCCAACCGCGGCAAGAAGGGCTTCACGCAGGAGGAACGCCAGGGCATGCAGAATTTCGCCGACGCAGGATTCGTCGACACGTTTCGCCTGTTCCACCAGGGCAACGGCCACTATTCGTGGTGGAGCCATTTCGCCAATTCGCGGGCACGCAACGTCGGGTGGCGGATCGACTACTTCTGGGTCTCCGGCGCCCTGCGCAGCCGGGTCGATGCCGCGGCGATTCATGCCGACGTGATGGGCAGCGATCACTGCCCCGTCAGCGTGACCCTGCGCACATGAGGGCCGGACAGCGCGCGACGTGGGGCGGCCGGGAGCTGGCCGGTGTCTTGTTCGATCTCGACGGTACGTTGCTGGACACGCTGGCCGACATCGCCGGTGCGCTCAACCTGGCGCTCGCCGACGCGGGAATGGCGCCGCTGGCCGAGGACCGGGTGCGCGGGATGATAGGCCGGGGCGCGCCCCGGCTGGTCGAGCAGGCGCTGCTGGCACACGGCCGCGAGCCCGATCCCGCGGTGAGCGGCGGCGTGCTGCAGGGGTTCTACCACCACTACGAAGTGCTGGAGGAATCGGGGCGCTTCGCCGCGCGTCCCTACGAGGGCGCGGCCGACACCCTGCGCATCCTGCACGAGGCGGCATTGAAAGTGGCGGTGGTCACCAACAAGCACCGGCGTTTCGCCGCAGGGTTGCTCGAGAAACTCGGTCTCGATCGTTGGGTGGACCTCGTGGTGGGAGGCGACACCTGTGCGCGCCGCAAGCCGGATCCGCAGCCGCTGCGTTTCGCCTGCGCGGAACTGGGGCTCGCAACGTCGCAGGTCATCATGGTGGGGGATTCCATCAACGACGTGGGCGCCGCGCGCGCGGCGAACATCCCGGTGGTGTGCGTGCCGTACGGCTACAACGAGGGATGCGATCCGCGCACGCTCGACTGCGATGCCCTGATCGATTCCCTGGCGGAGCTTCCCTTCATGCTCTGGCCGGCGGCTTGCGCATGAGAGTCAGCGCCAGCAGCGTCGAGACGACCATCAGGAAAAGGCTCACCGCGTTCACCACCGGAGTCGCGCCCTCGCGCATGCGCCCATACATCATCACGGTCAGGGGCGATTCGGCTCCCACCAGCATCAGCGTGGTGTTGAAATCCTCGAACGACATCAGGAACGAAATGGCCGCGGCGCCGAGCAGTGCCGGACGCAGATAAGGCAGCAGCAGCGTATGCAACACCGCCGTGCGGGAGGCACCTAGATTCAACGCGGCTTCCTCGAGCGTGCGGTCGAAGCGCCGCAGCCGGGCGCCGATGGTGAGCGTGGAAATCGAGACGATGAAGGAAAATTGTCCCATCACGACCAGCGGCAGGCCGGGACGCAGGAAGTCCAGTTGCAAGCCGAAGACGTCGTCCGCCACCTCGGCGAGGCGGCTCGCGAACGCCAGGATCGAGATGCCGAGGATCACGCCGGGGACGACCAGCGGGGCGAGCATGAGCACCGAGAGGGCCTCCCTGCCCGCAAAGCGCGCGCGTTCCAGCAGAAACGCATTGCTGGTGCCGCACAGCACGGACAGCGCCGTGACCCACACCGCGACCACGGTGCTGGCCCACAGGCTGCCGAGCAGGCCGGCGTCCGCGAACAGGCCGGTGCGTCCGCGCGCCGCGTTGCCCATGAACCAGTCGAGCGTGAAGCCGCGCCAGGGCGGCGCGGGGTAGGGGGCGTCGTTGAAGGCGAACACGGCGACGACGACCAGCGGCAGGAATAAAAAGGCGAGGAACGCGACGACATACACGACGGTGGCGCCGCGTACCCAGACCGACCGCGGCAGCGATGGAATCACGCCGGCACCGCGTGCGCAGAACTCATGTGCGCCGCATGACGTCGCCGCAGCGCTGGCCGGAGAGCTGCAGGCCGGCCACGACCAGGGCGGTGGACAGGGCCAGCAGCAGGAAGCCGAAGGCGGCGCCCTGTTCCCAGTTGAAGCGGGTGATGAACTGGGTGTAGATCTGCTCCGTGAACCATTGCGAGTTCTTTCCGCCGAGCAAGGTGGGAGTCAGATAGTTGCCGAGCGTCAGCATGAACACGACGATGCAGCCCGCGGTGATGCCGGGGGCGGCATGCGGAATGACGATGCGGCGCAGGATGACCCAGCCGTTCGCCCCCAGGTCGTAGGCCGCCTCGATCAGCGCATCGTCGAGGCTCTCGAGACTGGAAATGAGCGGGATCACCATGAACAGCAGGGAGCTGTAGACCAGTCCGACCAGCAGGGTGGCATCGTGGTACAGCAGTTCGACGGGCCTGTCGGTGAGACCCCATCTGACCATGAGGCCGGGCAGCACCCCGGATTCGCGCAGCAGGATCATCCAACCGAGGGTGCGCACGGTCTCGCTCACCCAGAAAGGAATCAGGCAGAGCATGAATAGCAGTGAACTCGCGCGGCCGCGCACGAGTTTGGCGATGATCCAGGCGATCGGGAAGGCCGCCAGCAGCGTGAGCGCGGTCGCCACCAGCGACAACAGCGCGGTGCGCAGGAACACGTGCCAGTACAGTGGCTCGGCGAAGAAGGTTCGATACTGCGCGAGGCCGAACGCATGGGTTTGCGGCCCCGTACGCTCCCGGAACGACAGGATGGCGAGCTCGACGTGCGGCATTACGATCAGGCCGCCCAGCCACAACAAGGCCGGCGCCAGCAGCAAGGTCAGGGCGAGGCGGCCGTGCTCGCGTCGAACTCTCATGCCGGCGGGCGCGCCGGGAAGCACACCGCACGCCCGGGATCGAAACCGAAGAAAACCACTTCGTCGGTCTGCAGGTCCGAGAAGCGGCCCGTCTGCGGCAGCGCGATGCGGATTTCGCCGCGGGCCTCCGTCTGCCGCAGCAGCAACGCGGAGTTCGCCCCGTCGAACAGCAGGCTGCGCACCCGGCCGGAGTGGATTTCGTGACCCGCCGGCAGTTCGGCCGCCAGTCGCGCCAGGGTGACCACCTCGGGGCGCACGAAAGCTTCGACCCTGTCACCCACCGCAACCTCGCCGGCACTGCGCGCGCGCAGGCGCCATCCGCCCGCCGTGGTGAGCTCGATCAGGGCGCCGTCGCGCGCGGTGGCCCGGCCCTGGATGCGGTTGTTGGCCCCGACGAAGCCCGCCACGAACGGCGTGCGTGGGCGGTAGTAGAGCTCCTGGGGCGTGCCCAGCTGTTCGAAGCGGCCGGCGTTCATCACTGCGACCTGGTCGGAGAGCACCAGTGCCTCCGACTGGTCGTGGGTGATGTACACGAACGTGGTGCCCACCTCGGCCTGCAACTGTTTGAGCTCGATCTTCATGTGCTCGCGCAGTTTCAGATCGAGCGCACCCAGCGGCTCGTCGAGCAACAACAAGGTGGGATCCAGGATCAGGCTGCGGGCGATGGCCACCCGCTGTCGCTGGCCCCCCGACAGCTGGTCCACCCGTTTGTGAGCGGATCCCCCGAGTCCGACCCGTTCGAGCATGCGCGACGTCTGCCGTGTCCGCTCGTCGCGCCGCACGCCGCGCCGGGCGAGCCCGAACGCGACGTTCTCACCCACCGACATCATCGGAAACAAAGCCAGTTGCTGGAACACCATGTTGACGGGCCGCCGGTTGGGGGCAACGTCGCGCATGTCCCTGCCGCCGATCGAGAGGGTGCCGCTGTCCGGCGGGATGAACCCGGCGATCATGCGCAGGAGCGTCGTCTTGCCGCAGCCCGACGGGCCGAGGACGGAGAAGAAGCTGCCGCGCTCCACCGCGAAGGACAGCGAATCGACGGCGACGTGCTCTGAAAAACGCTTGGACAGCGCGTCGGCGAGCAGATCCGCCGTGCTCAATTCGCGGCCTTGATGCGGTCGAGCACCTTCCCCTCGATTTCCTCGAGACCCGGCGGGATGGCGGGATACCAGTGGATGGCCTTGAAGGCGTCCTGCGGAAAACTGTCGACGAATTGTCGTTTGAGTATCGGATCGACGCCCGGCCCGCTGTCCTGCGCCGCGGAGAAATTGCCCACCGATCTTACGATCCGGGCGGCGTTCTCGGGGCGCATGACGAAGTTGATCCAGGCATAGGCGGCGGCGTCGTTGCGACCGCGGGCGGGCAGCGCGAAGGTGTCGAGCCAGCCCAGGGCGCCGGAGCGGGGCACCACGTACTTGATGTCGGGATCCTCACGATTCAGGGTCCAGCCGCCCGTATCCCACATCATGGCGGCGTAGACCTCGCCGGACCGTATGCCGTTCAGCAATTGATCCTTGTTGTCGTAGAAGAGTTTGAAGTTGGGTTTGCACGCGATCAGCGTGGCGCCCACCTGGTCCATCAGTGCCGCATAGGCCTTCGGGTCGCCGTAGAGAGCGAAGGGGTCCTTGCCGGCCGCGAAGGCGAAGGCCACCAGCGTCGGACGTTTGAGCCGGATGGCAGTCCTGCCTTTCAAGGCGGCGCCGCACAGATCGCCGTAATCCGCCACCCGGGCGCGCCGGGTGTTGGTCACCAGACCATCCGTACCCCACAGATAGGGAAGGCCGTATTGCCGGCCGTCGAGCGTAGTGTTCCGCTTCACGAGGTCGAGCAGTCCGGGTTGAAATTCAGCGAGTTTGACGCGGCCGAGGTCGAAGGGCTTGTAGAGTCCGAACTCGCGTTGCGAGGCGGCGATGCGATCCTGCGACGGCTGGGCGAGGTCGTAGCCGGCGCCGCCGGTGGCGCGCAGCTTCGAGATCATCTCCTCGTTGTTCGACAGCGTCACTTCGACGTCGATGCCGGTTTCCTGCCGAAAGGCGGCGATGAGGTCGGCGGGAACGTAATCCGCCCAGCTGATGATGCGTAGTTTCGGGCCGTCGGCCCGCGCCGCGACGCCTGCCGCGAGCATCGAGACCACGAGAAAGAGACAGAGATTTCGCATCGTGATCCCGGGGCACCTTTTCGCATCCTAGAACGAATAGCCGAACGACACCACCAGCGCCTGCGGACCGAAGCTGATGCGCGTGGTGCGCACGACGCCGTCGGTATCCGCTCTCAGCGTGGTCTTCACCTGTGAAATCGAATAAGAGGTGTAGAAATTCCAATTGCCGGCGATGTGGTATCTAACGCCCACCGTCGCAGCGGGTCCCACCGAGGAGGTGAGCGAGAGCCGCGTGGGACCGCCGGTGGCGGCATTGCCCTGCGCGGTGCTGTTGCGGTCGTAAAACGCGGTGTAGTTGACGCCGGCGCCGATGTACGGCCTGAATCGCGAACTCTCGTTCAGGAACGAATACTCGAGGAGCAGCGTGGGCGACAGCCAGCGTGCCGTGGAAATGGTCTGCCCGCCATACGGCACCGAACCGAGCGTGGCGGGGCCGCGGCCTTCGGTCTTGGTGAGCGGCGGGTAGCCGAGCGCGAGTTCCAAGGCCAGGTTCGCCGGCAGCGTGCGGACGTAGCCGATGTAGAGCGTCTGCACGTTCTTGAAATCGAAGTTGACGCCCGCCGGCGTGTAAGGACCGGAAAGATCGTCCGCCCTGGCATGATAAAAAACAGAATAGAGACCGAGCCGCACGCTGTTCACGGCGCCGGCATCGTCGGCAGATGCGGCGTGCGCGGCGCCGCCCAGCGCAGCCGTCCAGACGATGGCGATGCAACCGGCACGCTTCATTGTTTTCATTTGCCGACCCCTAGGAACTGGCTGAAGAACGAACGGGCCGCCGCGGCGCAGAACGGCGCCACGGCGGAATGATACCCGGCGGTCACCTGCGCTGCGGCGGCTTGCGCGGACAGGCTGCCACCGGCGGCGGATTCGTAGTATTCCAGCAGGGCGGCTTCGCTGGCCTGGAAGCCGGTCTGAACGGCGGCAAAAGCGCCCGCCGGCGTCGCGTTCACGTCGAGAACGGTGACGAGGCCCGCCGGCAGGGAGTTCCAGAAGGCCGCCATCGTGCCGGTATTGACGCTGAAGAACACGGTGGGATCGAGATCGCCTCCGCACAACAAGGTGGGCGACGTGGGTGACCAGCCGCCATTGCGCAGATCGTTGGTGTACAAAGCCTTGCGCAGCGTCTGCGTGGGAACAGTTGCCGCGAGGGGCACCCCGGCAGCGGCAGTCGGGATCGCCCCGTCGGGATTTCCCGCCGCGTCCTCGACGTAGGCAACGCGATAGCTGTCGTTGATCAGATACGACGTGCCGAAGCCGAGGTCGAACAACGCCGTGCGGGGATTGGTGGCATCGCTCGGCACCGCGAGCGCCGCGGTGAGGCGTGCCGAGAGCGCGTCGTTGCCGGGAATGGAAACCACCGGCGTGGTGCTGTCGAACAGTGCGGTCTGCGGCAGCAGTCCCTCGGCGTAGAGCGTCGCGATGGGCGTGGTGCTCGGCAGCAAGGTGTCGATGCCGGTGGCATACGCGGACGAATAGATGTCGGTGGTCGCCGCGTAGAGGTCGCCATAGGCATGCTGATAGCTCGCGGTCAGCAGGGGTGCGAACACGGTGGAGCCGAGGTCGACGTCACCGTAGAAGATGGCGTCGCCGAACGCTTCCAGCGCATAAGGGCCCGACAGCGGCGCCGCCGCGGTCACCGTGGCGCCCGCAGCCTGCAGGGCGCGCTGGGTTGCCATCGCCACATGGCCTCCTTCCGAATAACCGGTGACGAACAACTGGCCGTTGTCCGTGGTCGACGCGGCGAACGTCCGCGGCAGCGCCGTGCGTGCCGCGGCGAGGATGTCGATCATCTCGCCCGACTGCTGGGCCGCGTTCAGGAACGGGTGGTAGCCCAGCGTCGAGATGTCGTAGCCGGCGTAATTCGGCGCGACCACGATGTAGCCCTGCGCGGCGAACATGGCCGCGATCAAAGCCCCTTCCGTATTCGCCGAGTCCGTGATGTCGGCGATGTTCAGCGCCTTGTTCGTGTCGGTACCATGCGCATACAGCACGATGGGGCGTGCGCCGCTGCAGCCGGAACCACCGGTGGGCACCATCAACGCGCCGGAGGATTCGGTGGCTTCGTTGGCACCGCCGACCGTCCAGAACGTGACATGATAGAAATCCACGCCGCAGACGGGCGTGCCCGTCACCAGCAGCAGCTGTGCACCGGTGGCGGACGCCGCCAGGGCGGCGGTGAACGCCGCGGCATCGAGCGAGGCGATGCGGAACGGCGGACTCTGCGCGAGCGTTCCCGGACTGATGGATTGGCTGACCGGTGCGGTCGTGGAACTCGACCCGCACGCCGCTGCCAGGGTCGCGCACCACAGCACGCCCAGCCGTTTCCAGTGGACCATGTTTATTCTCCCCCCTTCCCCCGAGCGCTGAGCGCCCAGATCCCGCATCGCGTCGATCGACCTGCCAGCGGGTGCCACCCGACTCGTGCGAAGTCTACGCCCAGTCCCGAGGCTCCGGCCAGAGGTGCGGCCGATGCAACAACCACGGTTCACCGCGCGGCGCGTCCTGCCAGCCAGCCGTGAATCTGACTGACGATCGACAGGGCGATGCCTTCCGGCGTGACGGCACCGATGTCGGTGCCGACCGGTCCGCGCAGGCGGGAAATCATGCCGTCCGCGAGCGCCCCCAATTCGTGCAGGATGCGCAGCCGCCGTGCCGCCGGTCCCAACAAGCCCACGAAGCCGGGTAGCGGGGCGCGCGCCAGTGCGCTCAGGTATTCCACGTCCGAGGGCAGATGGTGACTCATGACGACGGCGGCGTGGCAGCGTTCGAGCGCCACGTGGTCGCCGAGTGCGTGCGCGTCGGCACAGCGTACCTCGGCGCCGGGGAACCGGGCCGCCACGGCGAATGCCGGCCGGTGATCCACCACCGTGACGCGCCAGCCCAGCCCCACCGCCGCCGCCGCCACGGGCGCGGCGTCGGGCCCGGCGCCGCACACCAGCAGATGAGGCGGGGGAGCGAGGTATTGCACGAACGCGCGGGTGCGACGGCCGGACGTTTCGTAGGCCAGATCCTGCGATGCGGCGTCCGTCAGCGCCTGCTCGGCGGCGGCGCGCAGGGGAGCGGGAAGGGCCGCATCCGGTGGATGCGAGCCCAGCACGAGGTCCGCCGATTCGTGGACGATGACCAGCGTGGTCGCGCGGCCGCTGACGAGCACCTGGCCGGCGGCGGCCAGTGCGGACGGTAGCGCCAGTCCGGCGGACACCGGCTCGAGCAGCACGCGCATGACCCCCTCGCAGCCCGCCCCCATGCCGAACAGGACATCGTCCGGACCGCGCATGTCGTATTCGACGGCGCGCGCGACCCCGCGTGTCGCCACGTCCCCGGCATGCAATCCCAGATCCGCTTCCAGACAACCGCCGCTGAGAAGTCCGAGGCAGCTCCCGTCGGGCATGATCAACATCCGTGCACCGGCTTTGCGATAGGTGGATCCGGTGGTTGACACCAGGGTGGCGAGGACGGCACCGGCATCCCGGGGCGCACGCTCCAACAAGAGTTCCAAGCTGGTGTCGAGCCGCACCGCGGAGCCGTCGCGCCACGGGCCGGGGCGGTGCGCGTTTTCTGTGAACATGGGCCATTGTGGCAAAGTACGCGCGCAGCGCCGATGATTTTGTAGGTGCGTTCTGCTACAAGCGGATTGCCATCCGGGTTCGAAGCGCTCAAAATTGCGGTTAATGACCACCTTGCACGACACACGCAAGCTCTACCAACAGGTCGCCGGGACCATCATGGCCTCGATCGTTGCCGGCAAGTACAAGCCGGGCGAGCGCTTGCCGTCGGAGCGCGACCTCGCCATCGCCTTCAAGGTCAGCCGTCCCACCATCCGCGAGGCGATGATCGCGCTCGAGATTCGCGGTCTGGCGGAGACCCGTCACGGTTCCGGCATCTATGTCGCCGACCATCCGCCGACCCATGCACATGCCGGCGATCTTGATATCGGCGCCTTCGAACTCATGGAGGCCCGCCGCTTGTTCGAGGGCGAGGCCGCCGCGCTCGCCGCGACCACCATCACCGACGAGCAACTGGACGACCTCGACAAGATCGTCGCCGAGATGGTCGACGAAAACGCGCGCAACGAACAGGATTGGGGCGCGGACCGGCGCTTCCACGTGACCATCGCGCGGGCCACCCGCAACACCGCCATCGCCACGGTCATCGAGAAGCTGCTGGACATGCGCCACCAATCGCCGCTGTGCGTGTACATGCTGGAGCGGGCACGCCGCGTGGGCGTGCAGCCGCGGGTCAGCGAACATCGGCGCATTCTGGTCGCCCTGCGCAAGCACGATCCGACGGCTGCGCGCACCGCCATGCGCGATCATCTGGCACGGGTCATCGAGGACCTGCTGGCGGCCACCGAGCCCGATGCGCTCGACGGTGCCCGGATGAAGAGCGTCAAGAAACGCCACGAGTTCAGCCGCCGCCTCGCGGTCTGATGCGCGCCGCCCGTTCGGCGCCGGTCGAACTCGAGCCGCGGCACGAGGCCGGCCCCGGTGCACAACCCCTGCTCGACGTCAACCGCCGCTACTACGATGCTCTCTGGTCGGGTGCGCGTCTGGTCGAGCCCCAGCGTTTCAACACCTGGCCTCTGGTGCAGTCACTGCTGGGCACGGGCCGCCGGCTCGAGGTGGCGCCGGGCCTGCGTCCGCGACTGCCGCTGCACGGCACGCAGTTCGTCGACATCAGCCGGCCTGCCTTGAGCAGGCTGCGGGACCGCGGTGCTTCCGGCGTGCTCGCCCAGGTGACGGCCTTGCCGTTCGCGGACGCGAGCTTCGATCTGGTATGCGCCTTCGACATCGTCGAGCACGTGGCGGATGAAGACGGGGCCCTCGACGAAATCACCCGGGTGGCCGCGCCGGGCGCCGTCCTGCTCATCTCCGTGCCGCTGCATCCCGATCGCTGGACCGCGTTCGACGACTTCGTCGGTCATCACCGCCGTTACGAACCCGCGCGATTGCGCGCCAAGCTGACCGAACACGGCCTCGCCGTGGAGCGCAGTGCCGTGTACGGCATGCAGCCCCGCTCGTCGCGTCTGCTGGACCTCGGGACATGGTGGCTCGTCAATCATCGTGAGCGGGCGCTCTGGTGGTACAACCGCGCCTTCATGCCGCTCGGCCTGTGGTTTCAAAAGAAACTCGAGTTCGGCGCCGGGTTGATCGACACCGAGCGGGTGGACGAAGTCCTGCTGGTGTGCCGCAAGGAGCACATCGGCGCCCAAGAGCCGTTGTCGGCGCCGGCTGACAAAAATTTGCACCCTTCTCCGGCGGGGATGGGTTAGGTTGTGGCTAAGATAACGTAGTCCTTCACCTCCAAGGCGAAACTCACCGATCATGCCGCTCCCACGCTACGCGTCCAAAGGCGCCATTCGCTTTCTCGGACGTTACGTGCGCAAGCGCATCCTCAGCCATTCGGTGGTGCTGACGTCCGTTTTTGCCGCCGTGGGGTGTTCGGTGGCGTCCCAGTATGCCGTCAAGCATCTGGTGGACGTGCTCGGCACGCACGCGCCGGCCGCCCATCTGCTGTGGGGGGCCGTGGCATTGCTGCTCGGGCTCGTCGCGGGCGACAACCTGCTGTGGCGGCTGGCCGGCTGGGCCTCGACCTATGCCTTCGTGGCGGTGGGAGGCGACATGCGCCTCGAGCTGTTCAATCATCTGTCCGGCCAGGGCACCCGTTATTTCGTGGAACAGTTTCCCGGGGCATTGGCGGGCCGCATCACCGCGGCGGCCAACGCGGCGTGGACCATCGAGAACGCGTTGACGTGGACCACCATCCCGCCGGGCACCGCCGTGATCGCCAGCATTTTCGTGCTCGGCACCATCAACTGGCATCTGACCGCGGTGCTGCTGGTGATCGTGATCGTGCTCGGCGGGGTGATCGGCTGGCTGGCCGCACACGGCAGCAACTTGCATCAGAGTTTCGCGGGCCATGCCGCGCACGTGAGCGGAGATCTCACGGACGTCGTCAGCAACATCGGCCTGGTGCGTGCCTTCGGCGCGGCCCGTCGTGAGGAAGAGCGGCTGACGTCGAAGATCCACGATGAGATGCGCGCGCAACGGGCCAGCCTGCGTTCGTTGGAACGGCTGCGCCTGTTCCATGCTTTCACGGTGTTCCTGGTGACGGCCGGCGTGCTGATCTGGTCGGTGGAGCTGTGGCGGCGCGGGGAAATTTCGACGGGAGACGTGGTATTGACCACCACGCTCGGATTCACCGTGCTGCATGCCTCGCGTGATTTCGCCATGGCGTTGGTGGACATGGTGCAGCAGTTCGCCAAACTCGGCGAGGCGGTGCAGGTGCTCGGGCTGCCGCACGAGATGCAGGATGCGCCCGACGCCAAACCGTTGGCCATCCACGGCGGTGCCATCAGCTTCAAGAACGTGTTCTTCAGCTACCCGAGCGGCCAGGGCGTGCTGTCGAACTTTTCCCTGGACGTGCCAGCCGGTCAGAAGATCGGACTGGTCGGCCGGTCGGGGGCGGGCAAGTCGACCATCATCGCGCTGCTGCAGCGGCTCTACGATCCCGACGACGGCGAATTGCTGATCGACGGCCAGTCCATCAAACAGGTCACGCAGGTCAGCCTGCGCAGCTCGATCGCGGTGGTGCAACAGGACATCTCTTTGTTCCACCGTTCGTTGCTGGAGAATCTGCGCTACGGCAGGCCGGAGGCGACCGACGAGGAGGTGTACCGCGCCGTCGAGGCGGCGCGTTGTACGGAGTTCATCGCCAAGCTTCCGGAGGGCTTCGACACCCTGGTGGGTGAACGTGGCATGAAACTGTCGGGCGGCCAGCGCCAGCGGCTCGCGATTGCGCGGGCGTTCCTCATGGACGCCCCCATCGTGCTGCTTGACGAGGCTACCTCGGCCCTGGATACCGAGTCCGAACAGTCCATCCAGGAGGCTTTGTCGCGACTGTTCAAGGGGCGGACGGTCATCGCCATCGCGCACCGCTTGTCGACGCTCGATGCCTTCGACCGCATCGTGGTGCTGGATCGCGGGCGCATCATCGAGGACGGCGCGCCGCGGCGGCTGCTGCTGACCAAGGGTGCCTACAGCAAAATGTATGGCCGCCAACA
>CAZZYJ010000011.1:0-12029 GCA_964658215.1 uncultured Steroidobacteraceae bacterium
GAAGTGGTGCAGGGGCTCGCCATCGTCAACCGCGACCGCGACGTGTGGGACTGGGTGGCCGACACGATCGCCATCGCCGCCGCGCTCGGGCCCATGCTGCTGGTGCCCTGGCGCCGCGGCGCCAACGCCTAGAAAAACATCGACAGGTAGATCTGGTAGACGGTCGCGTCGAAGTGGTAGAGCGGTTCGTCGCCGGCGGCACCCGTGTACGCGGGCGACTGATAGTCCCGCGTGTCGCGAAAATCCTTGTAGCGGAAACGGATGCGGCTGATGTCGCCGGTCACCGTGCCGCGCTTGAAGATTTTCCAGCCCTCCGGCAGGAAGGCGTAGGTGGCCTTGAGCCCGAGCGTGGTATTGGTCGACGCGGCGAGGTTCTGGTCGCGCGCCTCGAAGTTCAGCGCGTTCGCATACGGGAAGAGGTCGCTGTAGAAGGAGGCGTGGCCCTGGCTGTAATACCGCACCCGGCCTTCGAGAATCCATAGGTTGGCGATGGGCTGCGTGTAGTCGAGTTCGGTGGTGTTGCCCTTGATGCCCCAGGTATCGGTGTAGTAGCGGTACGAGCCCGCCACGGCGGCCCGATACGGCAGATAGTACTTCGCGCGCGCCTCGACGGCGGTGCTCGAATGGGTGTCGGGGTAGACCTGCGCGCCATAGGTGGCGCCTGCCGAGCAGGTGGACGCGGTGCTCTGCACGGTGCAATACCGGATCGAACGATAGGGATTGGCGAGGTAGCCCGCGGACGTGATGACTTCGAGCGTCGCCCCGGCGATCAAATTCTTGGTGAGTATCTGCGACACGCCCACGTCGTAGCTGCGGGTCTGGGCGTGGCCCAGCCAGGTGACCTTGGGCACGGCCGCGGTGCCGTTGTTCTCGCCCACCCGGTCGCGGCTGTCGGTGAAGCCAAACGACACCGTGGTCAGGTCGCCGAACATGTCCTGGCTCAACGAAAAGTGCGTGGTGTCGGAGACGTAGTCGCGCTCGGTGCTGCTGGTGTAGGACAGGTTGTACAGCGTCTTGTCGTGGATGTAGTCGAGCGACAGGCTCTTCTGTTTGCGCTCGTCCTTGATGACGCTCGCGTTGCTCAACACGTCCACGGAGGCGCCGCTCACCTTGTCGACGAAGTAATTCGCCTCCACCGCGAATTGTTCGCCGAATTTCTTGCGCACCAGCACGGACTCGCCCTTGATGTCCATGCCGCCGCCCTTGTAGCCGCTGTAGAACACGTCCGCCCGGTCGTCCGGCAGCACGGCGGCGACGGCGACGCCCACCAGCAGCAACAAGGTGCCCGCGCCCGCGCGCCGGAGCCACGTCCCGCCCGCGTGCATCAATTGCAGCCGCAGCCGCCGCCGGCCGTGCCGGTGGCGCCTCGCGATCCTTCCCGGGAATCATAGACGTGGTCCAGGTACGCGCCAGAAATGGCGTCGCGCTGCCAGCTCATGATGGGGTCCGCCAGGCGATCACGCTCGTAGGGCTTCACCCAAGGCTGGAGGGAACAGGCGCTTTCGAGCACGAGCGTTGCGAGCAGGACGAGGCGCAGCACGATGGGCACGGCTATTCGCGGATCAACTGGCGGATGCGATCCTGGTACTCGTTCTCGTCGCCGGGGCGATAGCCGCGATGGACGTAACGGATCTGGCCCTTGCGGTCGATCAGCACCGAACTCGGCATGTCGGCGATGTGATAAGCCTTGCTGACGTCGTTCGCGGGGTCGAGCAGAACGGGGAAACTCACCGGTTTGCGCGCCAGCAGTTCCTTGACCGGGGGTGCGTCCTTGTCGACGTTCACGCCGATGAGGGTGAAGCCGGCCGGTTTGTACTTCTGGTACATGGCGTCCAGCAACGGCATTTCCTGTTTGCAGGGGCCGCACCAGGTTGCCCAGAAGTTCACGAGCACCACCTGGCCCTTGTACTGGCTCAGGGAGCCGGCCTCGCCGGACAGCGTGGCCAGCGAGAACGCCGGCGCGGGTCCGCCCGCATCGGCCGCCGCGGCGACGGCGGCGAGGATCAGCGCCGCGGCGGCGCAACGCTTGACTAATCGGGGTCCGAAACCTGACATGATCTCTCCTAGAAGAACGTGGTCAAACCTATCGTGGCTTCGATGTTGTCGACGTTCTTGGTCCTGCCGAACAGGTCGCTCTCGTAGACGTGATCGCGCACGTCGAGGTGCAGTGCCAGCCAGTCCGTGATCAGCACGCGCTCACCGATGCCGACATTGAGCGCGAACTGATCCTTCTCGGCGAACTTCACGTCGCCCATGCCGACCGTGACGTACAGGGCGGAATTGAAGGCGCGACCCCTGCCCACGAAGATCTCCCCCGGCAGCACGTTGTAGCCCAAGTCGATGTCGTAATACGTGAAGTGCCTCCCAGCATCGGTGATGACGGTAACATTGGGTAGGGTGTCCTCCAGGCTGGACGTACCGCCCTTCGAGCGCGCGACGTAGCCCTCGAAGAAGATGTCCTCCGAGACGTGGTAGGCAAGACGCACGCCATAGACGGGATTGACGCCGAAATCCTGAATGCTGAGCGCGCCGAAGTAGGCCCCCAGTTCGATGTCCCGGGCCTTGATCTTCGGCGTCTTCACCTCGCGCCGCGTGACCTGGGGCTCGATGATGGACGGCTCCGCCTGCGGATCGTCGACCTTGACTTGGGTCGAAGCCACGTCGCCGCGATGAAACCAGCCGCAGCCGGACAGCGATGCCGCCGCTAGAAGAACACAGCTAAGCCGAATTTCCATTCCTCTGGTTCCTCGTTCTGATTCTGATTGGTGAATACGGTGTATTTACGCCAGTCGGCGCGCCACATGAAGCGGCGGGTGATGAAGCCGCGTGCGCCGAGCGAGACATAGGCCATGGGATCATGGGTCTGCGCCGGGCGGGGGGGTGCCTTGTTGTCGATGTACTGATAACCGCCGCCGAGGCCGACGGTGGGGGAGAACCATTTCCACTCAGGAATGAAGGTATGGCGCAGCCCGAACGTGGCGACGTAGCGGTCGTCGATGTTGCCGAAGGCCTGCTGGATCACGAATTCGGCGTCCAGGCTGTCGGTCAGGCCGAAATCGCCGAAGGCGGTGACGAGATTTTGGTGATTGAAGACGCCGTAGCCCGCGCCGACCTCCCAGCGGTGGGTGGCGAATTCCGGGTAGGGGGGGATGGGCGCGGGCTCCCCCGAGGGCAGCCGGGTGAGGGCGAGGTCGGCACGCCGCACCCAGCCCTCCTGGCCGCGCGGCGCACGCACCTTGTACCAATCGGTGCGGCTGAACAGCACCTCGACCGTCTCCTCGCGGCCGACGACGTAGACCACGGGATAGCCGCGTCCCGGTCCGCTGTGCATCTCGAGGTAGGGCTGCGTGACCACCACCTCCACGGCACGCCCGCCCGCCTGCAGCACGCCGGGGCCGAGCGCCTGCAACAGCAGCAGCAGCGCGAACAGGCGTCGCATCAGCTCAGTTCGCAACCGGCGCGACGAAGGGATCGTTGTAATATTGGGCGCCTATGTCCAGCCATTCAGTGATCAACCGCAACTCCGCAGGCGTCAAGAACCCCGTGTGATCGAGGGCGGCGTCGTGATACGTCCCGTCGAAATAACGTAAAAAGTTTACCACCGAGGCACTCGCGTTGCCGGCCGTCATCGGCGGCGCCAATGATACAGGCACCATGATGGTCGTCGCCATGCCGGTGACCGGATCCGGCGGGCCGGCGGCGGGCACCAAAAAGTCCTGCAGCGCGCCCATGCTGACGGTTTGCTGGTCACGTGCGAACAACAACTGCTCGTACGAGACGCTCACCGCGGTATCGACGGTGGACGCGGCACCGGTCAGGTCGAGACTGTCCGGGGGTACCTGGACTGCGTTGGCCGTGCTCACCGAGTTGTGGCACGTCACGCAGGTGTGATCGGTGAGCACGGTGACGCCGTCCGCCGCCACGGTCTGCCGTGCGAAGTTCCACAGCGGCTGGATGTGCAACGGGTAGTGGATGGTGCTGCGGCACAGGGGATCCCAGGGTGCACAGTGCGCGTTCTTCGGCTGCGGGGTCGTGAGATCCGCGTAGAGATAGCCGAAGGCCGTGTCTGCGGCCCGTCCCGCCGCCGCGGGGTCCGTCCAGACGTCGGCATAGACCACGTCCACGCTCGGGATCTCCGAGCAGCCGGTGGCCGACACGCTCGCGCAGGTGGCGTTCGCACGGGTGGCCGCCATGCTGTCGCCCGCGGCGAGCGCGGGCAGGCTCGCGACGGCGTTCGGCCAGGGGCCGGCGGCGGGCGCGCCAGGATTGGCGGAGGCGGTCAACCCTGAGCGGCCGTGCGAGGGGGTGGCGGTGGCGCCGGCCGTGTGGCAGCCGTTGCAGGTTTTGGTCTCGCCGGGCCGCAGCTGCAGCCAGTTCGGATGCTGGGCGCCGGTGCGCCGGCCGTTCTTGTCGAGTATGTCGAGCGTGAACGGGACGTTCGCCGGCAGCTGTATCTGCACGGACCCGTCGGGCTCGATCGGCGCGTAGGCCAGGATCTCGCGCATGCCCATGTTGGCCGGACCGAACGCCGAAGCATTGATCTTGCGCACCGTGCGGTCCGGGATCTCCACGGCCTTTTCGATGCGGATGAAGCGGGCGGGACGCTGATCGGCCGTCGCCTGTTTCGGGTCGGCGAGCGCGGCGATGTCGGCGAGGGCGCCGTTGGTCTGGGCGGACACGGTATCGAGGCCGTCGAAGTCGTAGACGCTGCGGATGATCAGCAGCCCCAGGCCGCCGTTGCTGTTGCCGGCCAGGATGGCCGCGTCACCGGTGGGCACCGTGTCCGGCACGAAGCTCGGCACGGGGGAACGGGCCTGCAGCACCACCGGTTCGACCAGCGTCAGTCCGGTTTGCGCGGCGAGCAGGGGACTCAACGTTCCCGCGCTGCTGTCGTACACCCAGATCGCATACTCCGGGGGTGCCTGCACGACGTTGGCGCCCGACGTGTTGCCGCTGGTGCACAGGCTCGTCGTCGTGGCGGTGCCGTGGGTGGTCTGCACCAGACAGGGCGTCCAGCTCACGAGCATGCGCTGGGTGCCGTCGTACAGGGGGTAGACGGAGGCGAAGCGCCCCCCCAGCGACGGCTTGTTGACGTCGGTGGTCACGCCGAGCGTGGTGGCGCTGTTCTGGGCGGGGCGGGCCGTGGCACAGGTGGCGCCGCCGCCCGGCGTCGAGGGTTGATCGCACTCGACGTAGTTCGCCGCGTCGATCTGCAGGATGTCGCCGCCCAGTTGCGTGCCCGTGAAGGGCCTCACAATGGCTACGAGCCGGCCGTCGGCGCGCTGGCGCGCGTTCAAGAACTGGATGACGTTGGTGTTCGTGCCGTCCGTGCTGGCACCGGTGGCATGACTGTTGGCACCGTAGTAGAGCTCGAGCCCGGTGCCATCCGGGTTGGTGCGGTACAGGCTGATCTGATCGCCGTGCGTGCCCTCGTAGCGCGAGAAGACGATCCTGCCGTCGTTCAGCACCGACGGCGCGAAATCGTGGTTGGTGTTGAAGCTGATCTGATGGATGTCGCCGCCGTCGGCGTTCATGACGTGCAGCAGAAAGATGGCCTGCTTGCGATCGTCGGTCTGCGCGGGGTACTGCGGCCGTCCCTCGTCGATGAGGAGGGTCTGCGTGGCGCTCTGCCGCGTCGAGGCGAAGACGATGCGCCCGTCCGGCAGATAATGCGCGCCCAGGTCGTGACCCGCGGTGGTGGTGTCGTTGGTGAGCTGCGTCACGGTTTTCGCCGTCGCGTCGTACTCGTAGATCTTCCAGGTGGGCTGCGTGACGTCGGTGTTCGCCTTGTTGGCGTCGAGGGGCAGCCGCAGCGAGAACACCAGCTTCTTGCCGTCCGCCGACACGTCGAGATCGCGCACGTCGCCCCGGCCCCCGGTCAGTGCCTTGGTGATGTTGGTCTCGGCACTGCCCGCACTCGCCTGATCGCGCACGTACACGTCGCCGCCGGCGGTGGAGGTGATGAGGTCGCGCGCGTCGATGTCGACGCCGGCGGCGAGCGGCGGCCTTTTGATGTAGGCGAGCGGATACGTGAACGTGCCGGGGTCCAGCGACTGGGTGCCGGCGACACCCGGCGCGTGGCCGCTCACCCCACTGTGGCACCCGGCGGCGAGCAGCGCGGGCAGCAAGACGAAGAACGCGACACTGTGACCGGGTTCACGGCGGCGAAAGATATTCATTTTTGTTCCTAAGCGTTCAATCCGCGCTGCCGTCAAGTGACGGTGCGATTGAACTTAATGGATCCCACCCATGCATTGTCGTCCGCTGTTTCGGCGCGTTCTGTTAACGCACTCACAGAAGAACCGCGCCACATCCGTTTCTCTTGGGCGCGTCGCAGGATGGCGGCGGTGGGAGGCGGTCGACAGCGTCGCGGCGGGCAGACGTCGGCCGATCGAGACACTGTTTTTCCCGCGCCGGGCTTGAAACCATGCGGGCGGTCAGACAACAAAACGCGGGTGCGTACATGAACGATGGGATGCCGAGGACAAGTCCGTATCGGACGCGGTGGCTGGCGGCTGCGTGCCTCGCGGTCGCCGCGTCGTACTTCGCCGTGGGCGCGACGCGCGCCGCGCCGGCGCCGACCCGCGATCAGGCCAAGCGCATCTACGACCGCATCGCCGGGGTACCGGCGTCCGCCGCGCTGCTCACCCAGATGGCCGCTGCCGCGGACGGCGTGACGGCGGCGCTGATCGCGACCACCGATCCCGCGTTCTACAACAACACGCTGCGCAATCTGGCGACGCCCTGGACCAACCGCGACCAGACGGTGTTCGCGCCGCTCAACGATTACACGGCCACCGTGATCGGCATGGTGCGCGACAACGTGCCTTTCAACACGCTGCTGAGCGCGGACCTGCTCTACGTCGCCGACTCGGCCGCCAACGCGCCCGCATATTCGCCGGCCAACAACGATCTCTATGTGTACCTCGACACGAACAACGTGGATTTGAAGGCGCACCTGGTGAGCACCACCCAGTCCGCCGTGACCGGCGTGCCCGCCGCCGCGACCGCCGGTGTGCTCACCACCCGCGCCGCCGCCGCGGCGTTTTTCATCAACGGCACGAACCGCGCGATGTTCCGCTTCACCATGCTGAATCATCTGTGCAACGACCTGCAGACCATCATGGACACCACGCGCCCGCCGGATCGCATCCGGCAGGACGTCAGCCGCAGTCCGGGCGGCGACAGCAGCCTGTTCCTGAACAACTGCGTGGGCTGCCACAGCGGCATGGATCCCATGGCGCAGGCGTTCGCGTATTACGGCTTCAGCAACGCGGTGACCACGACGGCCGCGAGCAGCGGTCAGATCGTGTACACGCCCGGACAGGTGCAGCCGAAGTATTTCATCAACGCCACCAATTTCCCGCAGGGCTACGTCACGCCCGACGATCACTGGGACAACCGCTGGCGCGGCGGCGTCAACCAGCTGCTGGGCTGGGACGCGACCCAGTCCGGCAGTGGCGCCGGCGCCAAGGCGCTCGGCCAGGAACTCGAGTCGAGCACGGCGTTCGCGAGCTGTCAGGTCACCCGGGTGTTCAAGTACGTGTGTTTCCGCGCGCCGAGCAATGCCGCGGATCGCACGCAGGTGGCGACGATGATCGCCTCGTTCCAGTCGAACAGCTATTCGCTGCGCCACGTGTTCGCCGAGGCGGCCGTGTATTGCGAGGGGAATTGAGCATGGGCGCCAGGTGGCCGACCTGGGCCGCGTGGGCGTGCGCGCTCGCAGGGATACTGGGTTTGAACGCCTGCGGCAGCAGCGGCGCCCCGACCACCGCCAACGAGGCGGCGCCCGCCAGCAAGAGCAGCGCCTACACGGGGCCCGCGCCGGCGTCGGCGGACGTGCAGGCTTTTTCGGTGAGCTTCTGGAGCAACGTGCGCGTGCAGAATCGCTGCGGACAGTGTCACAACGCGACTTCCCCGGCGCAGATGCCGAATTTCGCGCGCAGCGACGACGTCAACCTGGCCTATGCGCAGGCCAACACCGTCGTCAATCTGCAGCAGCCCTCCGCGTCCACGATCGTCACCAAGGTGAGCGGCGGCCACAATTGCTGGCTGGCGGATCCGAGCGCCTGCGGCCAGATCCTCACCACCTGGATCACCAACTGGGCGGGTTCGACGGTCGGCAGCACGGGCACCCAGGTCACGCTGCAGGCGCCGCCGGTGCAGAGCGTCGGTCAGAGCAAGAACTTCCCCGCGGCGCCGGCCGATTTCCAGGCGACGGTGTACCCCCTGCTGTCCACGTATTGTTCGAAATGTCATTCGCCGAACGCCTCCACGCCGCAGTCCCCGTATTTCGCGTCGTCGGACGTGAACCAGGCCTATCAGGCGGCGATTCCGAAGATCGACCTGAACACGCCGGCCAACTCGCGCTTCTACGAGCGGCTGCTCAACGAAAACCACAACTGCTGGAGCAAGTGTTCGGACAACGCGGCAGCCATGCTCGCGGCGATCGAGCAGTTCGCGGGCATGGTTCCCCTGACCAGCGTGGATCCATCCCTGGTGGTGAGCAAGGCGCTGACCCTTGCCCAGGGCACGGTGGCGAGCGGCGCCAACCGCTACGACGTCAACGCCATCGCCAAATACGAGTTTCAAACCGGCACAGGGCTCACCGCCTACGACACCAGCGGCGTGGACCCGGCGGCGGACCTGACCCTCTCCGGCAGCGTGACCTGGGCCGGCGGCTGGGGCATCAACGTGGGCACCGGCGGCAAGGCCCAGGCCTCGACGTCGGCGAGCAAAAAACTCTACGACATGATCCAGGCCACCGGCGAGTACAGCATCGAGGCCTGGGTCGCTCCGGCCGTGGTGGCCGTCGACAAATCCTACATGGTCAGTTACTCGGGCGGCGACGCCACGCGCAACTTCACGCTCGGCCAGACCAATCAGGACTACGACTTCTTGATGCGCGGCTCGACCTCCGACTTGAACGGCATGCCGCAGCTGCAGACCCCGGACGCCGCGATGGCCCTGCAGGCGTCGCTGCAGCATGTGGTGCTGACCTACGATCCGGTCAACGGCCGCCAGATCTACGTGAACGGCTCGCTGGTGGCGGTTCCCGACCCGCAGAAGGGCGGCACCTTGTCGAACTGGGATTCGAGTTTCGCGCTGGTGCTCGGCAACGAGGTGTCCGGTGACCGCTCCTGGCAGGGCCTCATCAAGTTCGCCGCGGTTCACGACCGGGCGCTCACCGCGGCTCAGGTGACGCAGAACTACAAGGCCGGCGTGGGGCAGCGCTTCTACGTGCTGTTCAACGTGGCGGACGTGACCGGCGTGTCGCAGGCCTACGTGATGTTCACCGTCAGCCAGTACGACAACGCGAGCTACCTGTTCACGGCCCCCACCTTCATCTCGCTCGACGCGAGCGTGGTGCCCGACGGCGTGGCCGTGAAGGGCATCCGCATCGGCATCAACGGGTCTATACCGAGCGTGGGGCAGGCCTACATTCCGCTCAGCACGACGGTGACCGCGGCGAACTACAAATCGACGGGCGAGCCGTTGTCGGCCGTCGGCACCGTCATCGCCATCCAGAGCGGTCCGCTGGTCGATCAGTTCTTCCTGAGCTTCGACCAGCTCGGCGGCAAGACCCACGTCACCGTCGAGGCCACTCCGGTCGCGGCTGCGCCTGCGGATCTGGCTGCCGTATCCGCCATCGGCGTGCGCACCTTCGCGCAGATCAATTCGAGCCTGTCGGCGCTGACGGGTGTGCCCACGGACAATGCGCTGGTGGCGGCGACCTATCTGAGCGTTCAGCAGCAGCTGCCTGCGGTGTCGACGCTGGAGAGCTTTTCCTCGGCGAACCAGGTGGGAATCGCGCAACTGGCCATTCAATACTGCAACGTGGCGGTGAGTTCGCCCGGTCTCGCGGCGGCGCTCCTGCCCGGCGTGACGTTCGGCACGCCGTTCACGTCGCAGGCGGGCACCGCCGCCGTGACCGGCGCGCTGGCTGCCCGGGTGCTCGGATCGGGCCTCGTCAGCCAGCCGGCGGCGGTGACGGTGACCGCGGAGCTCGACAGCCTGGTGGGCAAGCTTTGCGCGACGAACTCGTGCACGACGGCGCAGGGCTCGATGGCGGTGGCGGCCGCGACCTGTGCCGCGGCGCTCGGTAGTTCCGACATGTTGATCGACTGAGCCATGCGCGATAGAACGAGGTCTTCCATGAGCAAACTGCCCCGGGTGCGGGAATCGAACGAGCCGTTTCGTCATGCGGACCACGCACCGCCGCGCACGCGCCGGCAATTCCTGGCGCAGGGCTTTCTGACCGGCGCGGGCACGCTGCTCGGGCCTTCGCTGCTCGGGCTGCTGGCGGACCCGCGGGTGGCGCGTGCCGCCCTCGATGCCGACATCCAGGCGGCGGTGAGCGCCTGCGGCATCACCACGGGCGCCGGAAAAATACCCTTCATCTGCTTCGATCTGGCGGGCGGCGGCAACATCGCGGGTTCGAACGTGCTGGTGGGCGGTCCCCACGGTCAGATGGATTTTCTATCCGTCGCGGGATACAGCAAGCTCGGGCTGCCGGGCACGATGGTGCCGAGCGCGAGCGCCGCTGGCACCCACGTCGATGGCACCTTCGGGCTGCGCTTCCACGCCGACAGCGCGCATCTGCGCGGCATGAAGACCCGCACGGGGGCCTCTGCGATGGCCAACACCAGCGGCACGGTTATCCCGGCGCTGTCGCAGAACGACACCAACGTGAACCCCCACAATCCCATGTACGGCGTCTGGCAGTTCGGCGCACGCGGCGGCCTGCTCGACCTGATCGGCTCGGAGAGTTCGCTGTCGGGCGGCAACTCGATGTCACCCCCCACGATGATGGTGGCGGCGGCTGCGCCGGTGAAGATCTCGACCTCGACGGACAGTCAGGGGCTCGTCAACACGGGCGAACTCAGCAGCCTGCTTCCCAACGCGGCCGACGTGACCAACGTCATGGAATCCATGAAGCGCATCAGCGACGGCAAGGCGGCGATGGTGACGGCCTATGCGGATGCGACGGCCAACGCCACGGCGCTGCAGGCGCAGACCTGCAGCTACACCAAGGCTGCCTACGTCGTCGATCGCTACAACAGTCCCGCGGCGGTGAATCCGGACGTGGATCCGCTCATCGTCGGTTCAGGAGGGATTTTCTCCACCGCGGAATACCAGGCCAGCGCGGATTTTCAGAAGACCGCCGCGGTGATGAAGCTCGTCATCGACGGCAACGCCGCGGCCGGCACGATCGAGATGGGCGGGTTCGACTATCACTCGGGCAATCGTGCCGACGGCGAGGGCAAGGACTTCAACGTCGGCGTGTGCATCGGGGCCTGTCTCGAGTATGCGGCGCGCAAGGGCAAGCCCGTGATGATCTACGTGTTCAGCGACGGTTCGCTCGCCAGCAACGGCATGATCGACGAATCCGCCGCGGGGCGGGGCAAGGGCGTGTGGACCGCCGACAACCAAAGCGTGGCTGCGACCTATTTTCTGGTCTACAACCCGTCGGGACGGCCGCAGTCGGCGCAGAGCAACCCGGAAGCCAGCCTGCAGCTCGGCTACTTCAACGCCGACGGCTCGTTGAACGCCACCGGCAGTCCGGCCGGCAACAACGTCTTCAATCTGGCGCAGATCGTGGTGCTCAATTACATGGCGCTGCACGGCGCTCAGGCGCAGTTCCCGTCCCTGTATCCGGCACCGAATCCGAACAACACCCTCGGCCAGGCCAGCGCCTTCGATGCGTTGATTTCGTTTCAAACGCTGCCGGGCCTGCAGAACGGCAAGATCCCCGGGTGAGCGCCGGGCGAGCGCCGGATAGCGCCGGCACGGGCGCGGCTTTGTGCGCCACGTCATACTGTGCGCCATGCACCCCGCGGGTGCGTTGACACTGCGGCTTGCAGTGTGCGATTTTGCATAAGGCCTGTCCTCACGGGCAGCGGGGTTCGTCCAGTGTGCATCATCAATCCACTCGAGCATCGTGCGGCGAGGCCGACGCCGCATGGTTAAGGGCGTGTGCGCGTGGTTGCTGGCGGGTGCGCTGCTGACGTCGGCAGTGCCGGCGGCGC
>CAZZYJ010000011.1:12039-28036 GCA_964658215.1 uncultured Steroidobacteraceae bacterium
ATAAGGAAATGGCTGCTTCTTCCTCGGCTTCACCGCACTCGGCGGCGCGGGTAGCGTTCGCCTTTGCCTGCGTGTACCTCTGCTGGGGGATGACCTACGGGGCGATCCACATTGCCGTCGAACACCTGGCGCCGCCGCTGGTGGGCGCGCAGGCGCCCGATTTCGTGTTGAAGAGCGAGGACGGTGGCAACGTGCGCCTGTCCGAGTACCGGGGGCAGGTGGTGCTCGTCAATTTCTGGGCGCGCTACGCCGACGAATCGCGGGAAGAAATGTCCGAGCTCGACCGCATCGACAACACTTATCGCAGCGCGGGCCTGGTGGTGCTGGGGGTGTCGGTGGACGAGGACCCGGTGCGGGCGCGTGAATTTGCCAAAAGCCGGAGGATAGGGTACCCGATGCTGTTCGAAACCGGCCCGGCGCTCGGGCAGCACTATCATCTGCAGAAGATGCCCATGACGGTCCTGGTGGATCGTTCCGGCGTGGTGCGTCGTTCCCACACAGGCTTCAAGCGCGGCGACGAACGAGCGTATGTCGACGAGATACGCGAATTGCTGCGCGAATAATTTCCATAGGTCCGTTATGAATTGCAAAGACCCCGTTGTTTCGAGGATGCTGCGTGCCGCGTTGCTGGCCGGCCTGATCGCCGCGACGGCCGCGCCGGCCGCGCCGGCGGCGGAGGCTCCGGCGGTGGCCGGCCCGGCGACGGCACCTGTGGCCGCGCCGGTCTCGCCGGTCGCGCCTGCCGCGTCGGCTGCGGACCCGGCGCCCGGTGCGCCGCCGGCCGATTTCAAGACGTTGGACCAGGAAGTTCAGGGGCTCAAAAAAGACGTCGTCGATTTGAACAAGGACCTGTTCGTGCTGGAGGAGGAGCTGCTGTTCCCCGCCAACACCCAGGTGGCGGTGTATGTCTCCATGGACGTGGGCACGTTTTTCGCGCTCGATTCGGTGACGCTCAAGATCGACGACAAGGAAGTGAAAAATTATCTCTACACGGCGCGCGAGGCCGACGCGTTGCTCAAGGGCGGCGTGCAGCAGCTCTATCTGGGCAACCTGAAAGTGGGCAAACATGAACTGGTCGCCTTTTTCAACGGCAAGGGGCCGCGCGACCGCGACTACAAGCGGGGCGCGTCGATAGACTTCCAGAAGGGCGTCGGCGCGAAATATCTGGAGATGAAAATTTCCGATCGGGTGCCCAAGCATCAGCCAGAGTTCCTGATCAAAGACTGGGAATGATTACGCGTGTAACGATGCAGCGCGTGACGCTAAATCTGCGGCCGCTCCTGCTGGGTGCTCTGCTGTTGCTGCCCTGGGCGGCGCACCCGAAGGACGTCGCGTCCGATCCGGAGGGTCTGCCCGCCCGCGACGTGAAGGACCTGGCGTACGGCGACGTGCTGTTCTATTTCTATCAGGACGACTACTTCGACGCCATCACCCGCCTGCTCGCCGCGCGCGAGCAGGGACGTGTGCCGAACACCCAGGGTGAGGCTGAGCTGCTCCTGGGCGGCCTGTATCTGTCGCTGGGGCAGCACGTCGAGGCCGGGCGCATCTTCGAGGCGCTGCTCAACGCCAACGTCAGCGAGGGCGTGCGCAACAAGGCCTGGTTCTACCTCGGCAAGGTGTGGTACCAACGCGGGTATCTGGCCGAAGCCGAGCGTGCGCTCAAGCAGGTGTCGGAGCGCATACAGCCGCGCGTGAACGCGGAACGCTACATGTTGCTGGCGCAGTTGATGCTGCGCCAGGAGCGCTACGACGACGCCATCGCCACCTTGAACGCCTGGCACGGCGCGCCGGATTGGACCGCGTTCGCGCAGTTCAACCTGGGCGTCGCGTTGGTGCGCACGGGGCGGCTCGCGGACGCCATACCGCATCTCGACCGGGTGGGCCGCCTGAACACGGTGGACGAGGAACTGCTGGCGCTGCGCGACAGGGCCAACCTCGCGCTGGGCTTTGCCCTGCTGCAGGCGCAGCGGGCCGCGGAGGCGCGGCCCATCCTCGAGCGGATACGGCTGGAGGGACCGTCCTCCAGCAAGGCGCTGCTCGGCACGGGCTGGGCGGATTCGGCGCAGGGTCAGTTCAAACGCGCCCTGGTGCCGTGGCTGGCGCTGCGCAAGAAGAACCTGCTCGACTCGGCCGTGCAGGAGTCGTATCTCACCGTGCCCTATGCGTACAACCAGCTCGGCGCCACCGGCCAGGCGGCCGAGTACTATACGTCGGCCATCGAGTCCTTCGACGCCGAACTCGGGCGCATCGATGCCGCCATCCAGGAGATCCGCGGCGGCAGTCTGCTCGAGCGCCTGCTCGGTGACGACAAGAAGGACTCGCTGACCTGGTACTGGCAGTTGAAAACGCTGCCCGATGCGCCCGAGTCGCGCTATCTGTACCAGCTGCTCGCCAAGAACGAATTCCAGGAGGGGCTGAAGAATTATCGGGAACTGAGCTTCATGTTGCGTAATCTCGATGACTGGCGCGCGAACGTCGCCGTCTTCCACGACATCCTGGACACCCAGCAGGCCGCACAGCGCGAGCGCACGCCGAAAGCCGACGCGGTGCTGGCGTCCACCGACCTCGGTGCGTTGACCCGCCAGCGCGTGGCGTTCGAATCGCGCCTCGAGACGATCGAGAAATCGGGCGACGTGGCCGCCCTCGGCACGGCCGAGGAGCAGGCAACCTGGGCGCGCCTCAAGCTCATCGAGGAGTACCTCGCGCAGCATGCGGACGATCCCACGCTCGCCGGAATGCGCGACAAACATCGCCTCCTGAAGGGCGTCATGTACTGGCGTCTCTCGCAGTCCTTCAAGGAACGCCTGTGGAACGAGCGGCATTCGCTGCGCGAGCTCGACTCGGCACTCGCCGAAACGCAGAAACGCTCGGTGGCCGTGCGACAGGCGCAGAGCGGCGCCCCGGGCGGCACGCTGGCGTTCGCCGGGCGCGTTGCGGACGTGCAGGCGCGCATGGAGGCGCTGCAGGTACGCCTGGCCGCGGCCGCGAAACGTCAGGACGTGTTCCTGCAGGCGCTCGCCATCCGCGAGCTGGATGCCCAGAAGCAGCGCATCGCCACCTATCAGATTCAGGCCCGCTACGAACTGGCGGCCATCTACGACAAAGCGAGCAGCGATAGACCGAAGGCGCGGCCATGAGGGTGGTCATCGTCCGGCTGGCCCTGTGCGCCGCGCTGGCGGTGGCGGTGGCGGCGGGCGTTCCCGCGACGGCCGCCGACAAGAAACCGCAGACCATCAAGGATCTCGGCAACGGTCCCGTCGACGTGAACCAGGAGCCTCCGCAGAACGTCGACGCGGCGAAGACCATGGACAGCTACCGGCGCTTCCTCGACCTGAATGCCGGCGACGCGTCGCTGCGCGCCGAGGCGCTGCGCCGGCTCGGCGACCTGAACCTGGAAAGCTCGGAGTCCGAGCGCATCGAGAAGGAACTGGTCAGCAATCAGAGTCTGCGTTCGACCGAGGCCATCGATCTGTACGCGGCGCTTCTGAAAACCTATCCGACGTACGAGCGCAACGACGCCGTGCTCTACCAGCTCGCGCGCGCCTATGAACTCGACGCGCAGCCGGAACTTGCCCTGAAGGCGCTGGACCAGCTGGTGGCCCGCTACCCCGGCAGCCATTATCTGGACGAGGCGCAGTTCCGTCGCGGCGAGATCTTGTTTGCGGCGAAGTCGTACCCGGCTGCGCAGATGGCCTACGAAGCGGTGATCAAGTTCGGTCCGACGTCCGGATTCTACAATCAGAGTCTGTACAAACACGGCTGGTCCTTGTTCAAGGAAGGCGACAGCGACCGTAGTCTGGATTCGTTCGCCGGCGTCCTCGACGCGGTGCTGGTGTCGAAACGCGATGCCGCGGAGCTGATCGACGTCGACACCCTGTCGCGCGCCAATCGCGAACTGGTGGAGGACACGCTGCGCGTCATGGCCATCACGTTTTCCTATCTCGACGGCCCGAAGTCGGTGGACGAGTTCGTGCGCCGCCGCCCGGCGCGGCCGTACTCGTACCTGCTGTATGCCCGCCTGGGCGATCTCTACGAGGAGAAGGAGCGTTACACGGACGCGGCCGACGCGTACCGGGCGTTCGTGCTGCACGACCGCGCCAACGAGCGCTCGCCGCTGCTCGAAATGCAGGCCATCGATGCCTACGCCAAGGGCGGTTTTCCGCAGCTGGTGCTCGAAGGCAAGAAGGAGTTCGTCGAGAATTATCGGTTCGGCACGCCGTATTGGCAGGGACGCAGCGCCGAGGGCGAACCCAAGGTGGTGGCCGAGTTGAAAACGAACCTCAAGGACGTGGCACAGTATTACCATGCGCAGGCGCAGCGCACCAAGAGCCGCGCCGATTACCAGGAGGCGGCGACGTGGTACCGCAGCACGTTGGCGATTTTTCCGAACGATGCGGACGCGGCGCTGACGAGCTTCCTACTCGCGGACACCCTGTTCGAGAGCAAGCAATACGGCGAGGCGGCGCAGGCCTACGAAGCCACCGCGTACGAGCACGGTGCTCACGACAGGGCGGCCGATGCGGGTTATGCCGCCGTGGTCGCCTACCAGAAACAGGAAGAGGTGTCCGCCGGGCCGGCGCGCGCCGAGGTGCACGCCCGCGGTATCGACAGCTCGCTAAAATTCGCGCAGGCCTTCGTGCAGCATCCGCAGAGTGCGCAGGTGCTGACGCGTGCCGCGACCGCGCTGTATGCCGACAAGGACTATCCACGCGCCGTCGCCACCGCGCAGACGCTGCTCGCGCGCCAGCCGCCGGTGGATGCAGGCAGGCAGCGCGTGGCGTGGACCGTGATCGCCAATGCCGACTTCGACGAGGGCCGCTACGACCAGGCCGAAGCGGCGTACCTCAAGGCGCAGGAATTGATGACGCCGACCGATCCGGAACGAGGTGCCATCGTCGAACGGCTCGCCGCCTCCATCTACAAACAGGGTGAGCAGAGGAGCCAGGCCGGCGACCGTGCGGCGGCGGTTGACGATTTTCTGCGCGTCGCGAAGACGGCGCCCGCGTCGACGGTGCGCACCAACGCGGATTTCGACGCGGCGGCCCTCTTGATCAACGACCGGCAATGGGACCGGGCCGTCGTCGTGCTGGAAGGGTTTCGCCGCGATTTCCCGCAGAGTCCGCTGCAGCCCGAAGTCACCGCCAAGCTTGCGATCGCCTACTCCGAGTCGAACCGGCCGGGTCCGGCGGCGGCCGAGTTCGCGCGCATCGCCGAGTCGCCGCAGGAGTCGCCGGAGGCACGGCGCGAGGCGACGTTGCGCGCCGCGGACCTGTACGAGAAAGCGGGCGAGCCCGCGCGGTCGAAGGCCATGCTCGAGTCCTTCGTCAAGCATTTCCCGGAGCCGCTGGGTCCGGCCCTGGAGGCACGCGACAGGCTGAGCGTGATCGCCGGCAAGGCGGGCGACGCCACCGGCCGCGACACCTGGCTGCGCGAAATCGTCGCCGCCGACCGCGGCGCGGGGCCGGCGCGCACGGCGCGCAGCCGCGCGCTCGCGGCACGGGCGACGCTGACCCTCGCGGCGCCCGCGCGCGCCGAGTTCCTGCGCGTGAAGCTGGTCGCTCCGCTCAAACGGTCGCTGGCCGAGAAGCGTAAGTCTATGGAGGCCGCGCTCAAGGCTTACGGCCAGGCCGCCGACTACGAAGTGCTGGAGGTGACGACCGCGGCCACCTTCGAGAGCGCCGAACTGTATCGCCAGCTCGGCAAGGACCTGCTGAGCTCCGAACGCCCGCGGGGCCTGTCGAAGGACGAGCTGGAGCAATACGACGTGCTCCTCGAGGAGCAGGCATTCCCCTTCGAGGAGAAGGCGATTAAATTGCACGAGGTCAATGCCGTCCGCGCCCGGGACGGCACCTACGACGAATGGGTGCAGAAAAGCTTCGCCGCCTTGGCGCAACTCAACCCAGGCCGTTACGGCAAGGTGGAAATCAGTGAGCCGCTGGTCGAATCGATTCGCTAGTGCGGGTTTGGCGCTGCTGCTGGCGGGCTGCCACCTGCTGCCGGGCCACCCGGACGCCACGCCGCGGGATCTGCAGTCCGAGACGGGCGGCACGGCCGAGGCAGCGGTACCCGCCGACGCCGCCGGGCGCTACGAGGAGGCGCTCGCCATGGCCAAGGCCGGGCGGGGCGCGGACGCCGAACGCGAGTTTCAGGCCCTGGCGGGCGCGTATCCCGCCCTCGCCGGGCCGCAGGTGAACCTCGGCATCCTGTATCTGCAGGCGGGCAGGCTGGCCGAGGCGGAGGCCGCCCTGAACGCGGCATTGGAGCGACATCCCGGCGATGCGGTGGCCGGCAACGAACTCGGTATCGTGGAGCGCAGGCTGGGCAAATTTGCAGAGGCCGAGGCGGCGTATCAGCGTACGATAGCCGCGGAACCTGGTTACGCGCCGGCCTATCTCAACCTCGGTGTCTTGTACGACTTGTACAGGGGCGAGCCGAAGAAAGCGTTGGAACAATTCGAGCATTACCTCATGCTCGCGGGCGACAACAAACAAGTCGCCGGCTGGGTGGCGGAATTGCGCAAACGTGTCGGCACCCCGGCCGTCAAGAAGGAACCTGCATGAAGCCGAGCATGAGAACACTGTGCGGCCTGTTCACGTCGATGTCGTTGGCGGGGGGCGCCATCGCGCAGGACGTCCCGCGGCGCCGACGCCACCCGCTGCCGGGGCCCCGGCGGCCCGGAAAGCGCCGGCAACCCCTGCGGCACGGTCCGTCAAGAGCACCGCCCAGTCCGAGGCCGGCGAGCCGCGAGCCGGGACGGGCAGGAAGGCCGCCGCCGCGGCCGACCGGGTCGACCTCAACACCGCCACCGTCACGGGCGACCGCGAACAGCCCAAGGTCATGTACGTCGTGCCCTGGAAGAGTTCGGATATCGGCGACGGCTCGGGAAAGCCCCTGAACAGCCTGCTCGACGAGGCCCTGGCGCCGGTCGATCGTGACGAGTTCAAACGCGAGGTCGTGTATTACGGTGCCGTGCAGTCCAGTGCGGATCAGAAGGGTGAGAAGTGAGTCATTGCCCATTTTACGGAATCTGGTTGAATCACCGGTCCGGGGCGCACGTATTTTTTTAGGAGCGTAGATGAATTTCTTCAATTCAGTCGTCAATTTCTTCAAGGACGGCGGGGTGTTCCTCTACCCGCTGGCCGTCATCTTCGTGGTGGGCGTGTCGATCGCGATAGAGAGGTTCATCTATCTGAACCGCGAGACCCTGCGCAACCGCGGCCTGTGGGACGAACTGGTGCCCGCGCTGAGCACCGGCAACTTCAAGCAGATGGTGAATCTCACGCAGAACTCGAAGGCGTCCATCGCGACCATATTGAACTACGGCGTGGCGCGCGTGGCGAGCGCCCGCCGCCGCGACGACATCGAGAAGGCCATGGACGAGAGTCTGCTCGAGGTCATCCCGCGCATCGAGAAGCGCACGCATTACCTCTCCTCGCTCGCGAACGTGGGGCTGCTCATCGGGCTGCTCGGCACCATCACCGGACTCATCGGGGCGTTCAGCGCGGTGGCCACGGCGAATCCCGCGGAGAAGGCCAGTCTGCTCGCGGCGGCCATTTCGGTCGCCATGAACAACACCGCCTCGGGCCTGGGAGTCGCCATCACGCTGCTGCTGGCGCACATGTTCCTCGAGTCGAAGACGACGGCGCTGATCGACAGCCTGGAGATCGCCTCGGTGAAGTTCCTGAATTCGATCACCGAACGCCAGGGCCAGGACGGCGTCCTGCAGACCCCGCCGCAGACGCCGCCGGCCGCCGCGGCGCGTGCGCCCGTGGCCGCCGCGCGTACCACGATCTAGCGTTTCCCAGGACATGAAGTCCAAATCCGCGCGACTCGTCCGCCGCAATCACGCCCGCTATCACCGCGGGCGTGACGATCTGAACATCGTGCCGATGATCGACATGATGGTCATCCTGGTTTTCTTCCTGATCTTCACCGCGGTGTTCTCCAAGACCAACATCGTGCAGCTGAACCTGCCGGCCAGCAGTTCGACCCCCGTCGACCTGCCGAAGACCCTGAAGCTCGAAGTGATCATCCGGCCGGACGAACTGGTCGTGAACGACCGCAACTCCGGGCCGCTGCGCACCCTCGCGAACACCGCCGGTGGCTACGACCTCGACGCCCTCTCGCAGTTCATCCGGCAGATCAAGTCACAGTTTCCGCAGATGACCGACGCCACCGTGCTGCCCGGCCCCGCGGTGTCCTACGACACGTTGATCCAGGTCATGGACACGGTGCGCGTGTACCAGGAACCGGTCGCGCCGTTCTCGAAGGCGGAACTGTTCCCCGACATCGCCATCGCGGACGCCCCCCTGCCATGACCTCGTATCGGATCAAACGGCATCGCAAGCGCCTGCATGGTGCCAGCCACTTCGCCTTGATACCTTTCATCGACATGATGACCATTCTCGTCGTCTTCCTGCTCGCGCACACGGCGGACGTCGACATCCTGCCGAACACCAAGAGCATCGCCATCCCGCAGTCGCTCTCGGACCGCAAACCGAGCGCCACCGTGGTGGTGATGTTGACCAAGGATTCCCTGTTCGTCGGCGGCAAGCTGGTGAGTTCGATCGCCGACGTCGTGGCGAGCCCGGAGCCGGTGTTCGCGCCGCTCAAGGCCGCCTTGGCGGCGCAGAACGAGACGCTTCTGAACGACGCGGCGAAGACCGACGTCGCCAAGCGCGAAGTGACCATCATGGGCGACAAGGGCACCCCGTACAGCGTGCTGAAGAAAATCATGCTCACCTGCAGCGATGCGGACTACGGCAAGGTTTCGTTCGCGGTGGTCGAGCGCGAACGTGCGGCCGGCGCCGGAGCCACCTAGATGTCCGCCGCCACCTCCCCGCGCGTGTCCTCCGGGTTGGCACCCTACTATCGCCGTTACGAACTTCCCTGGTCGCCTGCGGAGGAGATGGACCGGCGTTTTCGCGTCATCCTGCGCAATCTCGCCATCCTGTTCGTGCTCTTTGCGGTGCTGCTGCCGTTTCTGCCGAGGCACGAGCACGTGACCAACACCGACTCGCTGCCGGAGCGGGTGGTGCAATTGGTGATGGAGCCGCCCCCGCCGCCGCCGCCTCCGCCGCCGCCCAAAGCGGAGAAGCCGTTGGCCAAGGCGCCGGTCAGTCCGCGGCCCACACCCGCCGCACCGAAGCCCGTTGATCCGCGCGTCAAGGCCGCGAAGAGCGGTCTGCTCGCGAGCATGGACGATCTGGCGGCGCTGCGCGACCAGGTGGATGTGGACAAGTTTTCGAAGAATCAGTCGAAGACGGACGATCCCGGCGACGTGAGCGAGGTGCAGCGTTCGGTCATCAGCAGCAAGGCCGGCGGCACCAGCGGCGGCATCAGCGCACCCTCCAGCAGCGGCCTCGCGGCGGGCGCGGGAGCACTGAACGGCATACGGACGGCGCAGGTCAGGGATCCCGGCTTAGGCGCGGCCGGACGCGGCCCGACGCGGGCCGGCGGCAGCGGCAAGGCCTCGCGGGGAGCGGATGAGATCGCGCTCGTGTTCACGCGAAACAAGGGCGCCATCGACGCCCTGTACGCGCGCGCGTTGCGCGACAATCCGGCGCTGCAGGGCAAGGTCGTGATCCAGATCACCATCGCGCCGAACGGCGACATCAGCGAGGCGCACATCGTCTCCACGGACCTGAATGCGCCGGAGTTCGAGGCCAAATTACTGGCACGGGTACGGCTGTTCAAATTCGACGCGAAGGACGTGGCCGCGCTCACCGCCACCAAGCCCATCGACTTCTTCCCCGCGGGCTAGCCGCAGGGTCACGATTCGAGGCGGGCAGGCTCCTCCGGCGCCGTGCTGTCCGTTTCGAACAGGTGCAGCAACTGCTCGGCGGATTCGCGTGCCGACTGCACGAGCTTCTTGTCGTCGTCCTTGATGGCGTACTGCCTGAGCAGCGCCGCCTCGTCGTGCACCCGGAAGCGCTGCGCCGTCTCGACCGCCTGCGTCGCGGAGAGTCCGAGCGCCTCCAGCACCTCCACCGACATCTCCAGGCTCGAGGCGAGGGTGTCGCGGATGGTGTAGTGCACGCCGACGTCGCGCAACCGGAAGGTGTGCTGGCGGTTGCGGGCGCGGGCGAACACCTTCAGTTTCGGAAAGTGCTTGCGCACCATCTCGGCCGTGCGCACCGAGGCCTCGACGTCGTCGATGGCGAGCACGAACAGCGCGGCGTTCTCCGCATGCGCGGCGCGCAGCAGTTCGAGCCGCGAGGCGTCGCCGTAGAATATCTGATTGCCGAAGCGGCGCAGGAAATCCACCTGTGTCTGGCTGACCTCGAGCGCCGTGAAGGGGATTTTCTTGGCGCGCAGGATGCGCCCGACTATCTGCCCGAAACGGCCGAAGCCTGCGATGATGACCTTCGGATACAGCTCTCCCGGCGTGTCGAACGGCCGCTCGTCCGCCTCCGTGGAGGTGAACAGGGCGTCGTGCAGGATCAGCAGCACGGGACTCAAGATCATCGACGCGGTCACTACCAGCACCAGCAGGTCGGCGGTTTGCGCGCCGAGGATGCCGAGAGCCCCCGCCTGTCCGAACAGGACGAACGCGAACTCGCCGCCCGAGGGCAGACTGACGGCGAGACCCTGACTCGCCGTGCGCGAGTGGCGGGAGAGCCGGCCGATCGACCACAGCACCCCTATCTTGAACAGCATGAAGGAAAGCGTGGCGCCGAGCAGGAGCAGGGGCTCCTCGCGTACCAGGCCGAGATTGGCCGACATGCCGACCGTGATGAAGAACAGTCCGAGCAGCAGCCCCTTGAAGGGTTCGATGTTGGCCTCGAGTTCGTGGCGGAATTCGGAGTCGGCGAGCAGCACGCCGGCCAGGAAAGCACCCAGGGACATCGACAGGCCGACCTGGCTCACGAGCAATGCGGTGCCGATGACCACCAACAGGCCGGCGGCCGTGAACGCCTCGGTGACCTGCGTGTTGGCGACGATGCGCAACATGGGGCGCAGGACATAACGCCCGCCGACCACCACGATGGCCAGCACCGCGGCGAACTTCAACACCAGCCAGAGGCCGGAGGGCGCGGCAGGCCGCGCCGCCGCCTCGCCCAGGAGCGGCAACAGGGCGAGCGCGGGCAGGACCGCGAGATCCTGAAACAGCAGGATGCTGAAGGCCGAGCGGCCGTATTGAGAATTGAGCTGGCCGCGCTCGGCGAGCAGTTGCAGCGCGAGCGCGGTGGACGACATCGACAGCCCGAAGCCGATGACGAGCGCCGCGGGCCAGCCCTGCCCGAACAGCCCGCGCGCCGCGGCGGCGATGCCGAGCGTGGTGAGCGTGACCTGGGCGAGCCCGAGGCCGAAGATGGGCTTGCGCAGCACCCACAGACGCGAGGGCTGCAGTTCGAGACCGATGACGAACATGAGGAGTACGATGCCGAACTCGGCGAGGTGCAGCGTGGCGTCGATGCGGCCGATGAAACCGAAGCAGGCGGGACCGATGATGATGCCGGCCGTCAGATAGCCGAGCACGGAGCCGAGTTTGAAACGGCGGAAAACGGGGATTGCAACGACCGCCGCGGCGAGGAATATGGCGGTCTGCGACAGCAGACTCATCGTACGTCATTCAACATAGCCTGAGAGCCTAGCATTATGTATCGTCAAAGCATTCAGTTTCCCGTCAAGGACGCCGGCCTGCGCGAGGATGTGCACGAACTCGGCAGGTTGATCGGTGAGACGCTGCGCGATCAGGGCGGCGAGGAGTTTCTGGAGCTTGTCGAGGGGGATCGCGTCGCCGCCATCCAGCGGCGCGAGGGCGGCTTGGACGGGGCCGCGCAACTCGAGGGGCGTACCCGGGATCGTTCACCCGCCCTCGCGCTCGACCTCACCCGCGCCTTCTCCATCTGGTTCCAGGCGGTGAACACCGCCGAAAAAGTGCACCGGGTACGGCGCCGCAGGGAGTATCTGAACGACGCGAGCACCGTGCAGCCGGGCGGCATCGCCGCCTGCATCGCATCGCTCAAGCACGATGGTCTGTCCCTGGAGAAAACGCTGCTGTTGATCGGCTCGATGAGCATCGAACCGGTGTTCACGGCGCATCCCACCGAATCCACCCGGCGCACCATCCTGCGCAAGCAACAGCGCATCGCCCAGGATCTTCTGGACCGCCTGAATCCGTCGTTGTCGCGTGCGGAGTACGACACGCTCTGGGCGCGGGTGCGCCTCGAGGTCACCAGCCTATGGCAGACCGAGGACCACCCGCGCGAGAAGCTCACCGTCGCCGACGAACGCGAGCACGTGCTCTTCTACGTGGTGGAGATCCTGTACCGCGTGGTGCCCTCGTTCTACGAGGAGATCGAGGCCGCGCTGGCGCAGGCCTATGGCGTGCCGCCCGAGTCGCTGGACGTGCCCAACATCCTGCGCATCGGCTCGTGGGTGGGCGGCGACATGGACGGCAACGACGACGTGCACGGCAAGACCATCCGTGAAACCCTGCACCGCCATCAGCAGGTCATCATCTCCACCTACTTCCAGGACTGCAAGCAGCTCGCAGAGACCCTGAGCCAGAGTGCCAACCGCGTCCCGGTGAGCGATCCGCTGGCCCGGCGCATCGATGCCTACGAGTCGCTGCTGCCCGGTGCGCAGACGCCCGCGCGCCACGACCGGATGCCCTACCGCATCTTCTTCGGTCAGATCGGCGAACGGCTCAAGGCCACCTACGATGGCTGCCCCAACGCGTATCAGAATCCGGAGGAGCTGCTCGCCGACCTGCAGCTCGCCGCCGACAGCCTCACCGGCAACCGCGGCCGTCACGCCGGCTACTTTCTGCTGAGGCGGTTGATCCGCCGCGTCCGCACCTTCGGCTTCCATCTGGCGACGCTCGACGTGGCGCAGCACAGCCGCGTGCACGACGACGTCATCGGCCAGGGGCTGGGCCGCCCGGAGTGGCCGGCCCTGCCCGCCGCGCAACGCCTGCAGGAACTGCGCGATCTGCTGGCGCGCGATCAAGGTCCGACCGCGACGCTCGACGCCATCGGCCGCCGCAGCCTGTGGGTGTTCGACGCGATCGCGCATGCACGCCACAAATTCGGGCTGCGGTCCATCGGCGAGTACATCGTCGTCGGCGCACAGGGCCCGGAGGACGTGCTGGCGGTGCTGCTGCTCGCGCGGTGGGCGGACATCACGGACAAACGCACCGGTGAATGTCCGCTCGACGTGGCGCCGCTGCTCGAGTCCGTCGACGTCCTGCACCGCGCCGGCGAGGTGCTGCAGCGGCTCGACGCCGAACCCGCCTATCGCCGCCATCTCTCGGCGCGCGGCAACCGCCAGCTCGTCGTACTCGGCTACTCGGACAGCAACAAGGAGGGCGGCATCGCCGCCTCGCGCTGGGCGCTGCAGGTTGCCCAGATCCAGCTGCTCGAGGCGGCGCACGCGGCGGGCATCAGCGTCGGTATCTTTCACGGCCGGGGCGGCACGGCGCCGCGCGGCGGCGGCCGCACGGAGGACCTCGTCGAGGCCGCGCCGAGCGGCGCGATCCGCGGCGTGTTGCGCCTGACGGAGCAGGGGGAGGTGGTCAACCAGAGCTACGGCCTGCGGCCCATCGCCATGCGCACGCTGGAGCGCACGTTCGCGGCCGTGGCACTGGCGACGGCGCACGCCGGCGGCCGGCCGACGGCGCCGGTGCAGCAGATGGCCGCCATGCGCACCCTCGCCGAACACAGTCTGGCGGCCTATCGCCACCGGGTGTTCGGCAGCGAAGGCTTCCTCGATTATTTTCGCGCCGCCACGCCGCTCGACGTGATCGAGCGGATGCATATCGGCTCGCGGGCCGCGGTGCGCGACGGACGCGCGGGGGTGGGGGCATTGCGCGCCATTCCCTGGGTGTTCGCGTGGACCCAGAGCCGTCACATGCTGCCGGGCTGGTTCGGCTTCGGCAGTGGATTGCAGGCGGCGCTGGCCGAGCACGGCCCCGAGGTGCTGCGACGCATGCTCGAGGAGTGGCCCTTCTTCGGACATCTGCTCGACGACGTCGAGGCCATGCTGGCGCGCACCGACCTTGCGATCGCCGCGCATTACGACGCGCTCGCCGCGGATGCCGCGCCGGGCCAGGCGGTCGCGTTGCGCCAGGAATTCGAACTCACCCTCGCCGGCGTGCTCACGCTGCGCGGCTACACGACCCTGCTCGACAGCGATCCCACGCTGCAGCGTTCGATCGCGCTGCGCAATCCCTACATCGATCCCATGCACCTGATGCAGGTGGACCTGCTCAAGCGCTGGCGGGCGACGGGCCGTGACGATCCGGCGTTGTTCGCGGCATTGCTCGCCACCATCAGCGGCATCGCGCAGGGGTTGCAGGCGACGGGCTGATCGGCAAGGTTCAGCATTCGGGGACGTTGACGGCCAGCCCACCCTGCGAGGTTTCCTTGTAGATCGTCGACATGTCGATGCCGGTCTGGCGCATGGTGGCGATGACCTGGTCGAGCGACACCTTGTGCGAGCCGTCGCCGCGCAACGCGAGCCGCGCGGCGTTGATCGCCTTCACCGAGCCCATGGCGTTGCGTTCGATGCACGGGATCTGCACGAGGCCGGCCACCGGGTCGCAGGTGAGCCCGAGATTATGTTCCATGCCAATCTCCGCGGCATTCTCGATCTGCTCGTTGCTGCCGTTCAGGGCCGACACCAGGCCGGCCGCGGCCATGGAGCAGGCCACGCCCACCTCGCCCTGACAGCCCATCTCGGCGCCCGAAATGGATGCATTGCGCTTGTACAGCATGCCCATCGCCGCCGCGGTGAGAAGAAACCGCATCACTCCCTCGTCGTCCGCGCCGGGCTCGAAACGCCGGTAATAATGCAGCACCGCCGGCACGATGCCGGCGGCACCGTTGGTGGGCGCGGTGACCACCTGGCCGCCCGCGGCGTTTTCCTCGTTGACCGCGAGGGCGTACGCGTTCACCCAGTCGAGCGCATGCATGGGACCGGCAGGATCCGCGCTCATCAATTGCCGGTACAGTTTCGGTGCGCGGCGGCGCACGCCGAGCACCCCGGGCAGCAGGCCCTGCGCGTCGAAGCCGCGCTTCACGCAATCCTGCATGACCTGCCAGAGGCGCGCGAGCCCGGCACGGATCTCGGCGTCGCCACGCCAGGTACGCTCGCGGGCGAGCATCAGTTCGTGAATCTCCAGTCCCTGCGTCCTGCCGTGTTCGAGCAGGCTGCGGCCGGAATCGAAGTCGTACGGGGGCGCCGCGCGGGGTTCCGCCGGTCGTGCGGCGGCGCCGGCCTGCACCACGAAGCCGCCGCCGACGCTGTAGTACTCCTCGCGCGCGAGCACCTGCTGCCGTGCGTCGTGCGCCGTGAAACGCATGCCGTTGGTGTGGCCCGGGAGCGTCTGATCGAAGTGGAAGAGAATATTGAGCGCCTCGTCGAAGGCGATCTCGTGCGTGCCGGCCAGCCGCAGCCGCTGCCGTGCGCGGATGCGTGCCACGGCAGGCTCGATGAGGGCGGGGTCGATGGTGTCGGGGCTCGAACCTTCCAAACCGAGCAGTATGGCGCGATCGGTGCAATGGCCGCGGCCGGTGAGCGCCAGCGAGCCGTACAACTGCGCCGAAACCTCCGTGCAGCTCCCGAGCAGCCCACTCCCCGCCAGATGTTCGACGAAGCTGCGCGCCGCGTTCATGGGCCCCATGGTGTGCGAACTCGACGGTCCGATGCCGATCTTGAAGATGTCGAAAACGCTGAGACTCATGGCCAACCCCGTGTGCTTGGGTTCTCGATGATACGCCCGCCCGCGCGCCGGCGCGGTGCGCCGCGAAGCACAAATGTTAGACTGCGCGCCGCCTCCACTCACGAAGGAATCGCCCATGCGAACAGTATCGATGTTTTGCGCGACCTCGCTGGCCGCGCTGACGCTCCTCGGGACGACGACTTCAGCGCGCGCCGCCGGCCCCGCGCCGTCCATTGCCGCGGCTGTCGCGGATCCCAGTCGTCCGGATGCGGATACGCAGCGCGACGCCAACCGCAAGCCTGCGCAGACCCTGGCGTTCGCCGGCGT
>CAZZYJ010000012.1:0-27579 GCA_964658215.1 uncultured Steroidobacteraceae bacterium
TCCTCGTCGTCGCGGCCGAAGCGGGTGAGCAACGCCTCCCAGGCATCGGGGGCATAGCCCAGCGCGAACAGGGCGCAGGTCGCGGGCTCGATGCCGCGGCCCTGCACATAGGCGCGCGCGCGGGCGTTGTCGGCCAGATTCTGCTCGAAGAAGCGGCCGGCGCCCGCCAGCGCATCGTGCAGGTCCGCGCTGACGGGGTCGCGGCCGGCCTGCGCTTCACGCGGCAATTCCAGTCCTGCGCGTTGCGCGAGGTCGGCCACGGCGTCCAGAAATTCCATCTTCTCGTACTGCATGAGAAAGCCGATCACGCTGCCGCCCGCCCCGCAGCCGAAGCAATGATAGAACTGCTTGTCGGGATTGACGGAGAAGGAGGGGGATTTCTCGTTGTGGAAGGGGCAGCAGGCCTTGTACGCGCGGCCGGCCTTCTTGAGCGGCACGCGGGCGCCGATGACTTCGACGATGTCCGAACGGGCGACGAGTTCGTCTAGGAACGAGTCTGGAATGCGGCCGGCCATGGACCGGACGCGGTCAACCGCCGAGCTTGGCTTTGATCTTGGCCCCCACGGCAGCCATGTCGGCGCGGCCCTGCGCCTTACCCTTGATCAACCCCATCACCTTGCCCATATCCTTGATGCTCGAAGCGGCCGTGGCCGTGATGGCTTCGGCGATCAGGGCGTCCACCTCGGCATCGCTCAACGGCGACGGCAGGTAGCCCTGCAGCAGGGTGATTTCGGCGGTTTCCTTGTCCACGAGATCGGCACGGTTGCCGGCCTGGAACTGCACCACCGACTCCTTGCGCTGCTTGATCATCTTCTCGAGCACGGTGAGGACCTGGGAGTCGTCCAGGGTGATGCGTTCGTCGACCTCGCGCTGCTTGATGGCCGCGGTGATCATGCGAATCACGCCGAGACGCTCCTTCTCACCGGAGCGCATCGCCGCCTTCATGTCATCGGTGATCCGCTCTTTCAGCACGGGCGAGAGGGCAGTCGCGAGGCGATCAGTAGGAACGGGCAGGAGCAGCCGCGGGAGCGCTGGCAGGTGCACCGCCGGTGCCGCCGCGCATGTTCTCGCGGGACAGGCGCTTCAGGTGCCGTTTCACGGCCGCGGCCTTCTTGCGCTTACGCTCCTGGGTGGGCTTCTCGTAGAATTCCCGGCGACGCAGCTCGGTGAGAACGCCCGCTTTTTCACAGGCCCGCTTGAAGCGACGCAGGGCGGCATCGAAATACTCGTTCTCACGAACACGAACGCTGGGCATTCAAACCTCGGTATAAAGGCAATACGCCGCCGGCATTCGGCGACAGGGGGGCGCATTCTAAAGGGCGTCTCCGCAAAAGGCAAAGTCCGTGCGCGGCAGGACGTGATCAGTTCCCAATTGCGGGGGTTTACTCAAAGATTATGCGTGTCCTAGGCATCGAAACCTCGTGCGACGAGACCGCGGTCGCGATTTACGACTCCGGCCAGGGGCTGTTGGCGCATCGGTTGCACAGCCAGATTGCGATGCACCAGGCCTACGGCGGGGTGGTGCCGGAACTGGCCTCGCGCGACCACGTGCGCAGGTTGCTGCCGCTGGTGCGCGCCGCGCTCGACATCGCGGGCGCGACCCGGGCGTCCATCGATGGCGTGGCTTACACGGCCGGACCCGGGCTGATCGGCGCCCTGCTGGTGGGGGCGGGGTTCGCCCGCAGCTTGAGTTACGCCTGGGGCAGGCCCGCGCTCTCGATCCACCACCTGGAAGGACATCTGCTCGCGCCCCTGCTGGAGGCCACCCCCCCGGCGTTTCCGTTCCTGGCGCTGCTGGTGTCCGGCGGTCACACCCAATTGGTGGACGTGCGCGCCCTCGGCCGCTACCACGTGCTCGGCGAGACGTTGGACGACGCGGCCGGGGAGGCCTTCGACAAGACCGCGAAGATGCTGGGTCTGCCCTATCCCGGAGGTGCCGAGCTTGCGCGCCTGGCGGAGTCGGGCACCGCCGGCCGCTATCGGTTCCCGCGTCCCATGCTCGACCGGCCCGGATTGGATTTCAGTTTCAGTGGCTTGAAGACCGCCGCCCTAGTAGCCTTGCGGGGCCACGTGCTCGACGAGGCGATGAAGGCGGACGTCGCGCTCGGCTTCCAGGAAGCGGTCGTCGACACGCTCGCCGAAAAATCCCGGCGGGCGCTGCGCGCCACCGGTCATCGGCGGCTGGTGGTGGCCGGCGGGGTGGGCGCCAATCGCCGGCTGCGCGCCGCGCTCGGCGTCGTCGCCCGGGAGTGCGGCGCCGAACTGTATTTTCCGCGGCCGGAGTTCTGCACGGACAACGGGGCGATGATCGCGCTCGCCGGGTGCCTGCGCCTCATGGCCGGTGTCCCCGAGCAGCATCTCGGATTCGGCGCGCGGGCGCACTGGGACCTGCAGCAGGCCTCGGTCGGGGCGGGTGGAGCAACGGGGGTTTAAGCAGTGTCGATGGACAAGATATTCATTCATGCCTTGAAGACCGAAACCATCATCGGCATCTTCGACTGGGAGCGGCAGGTCAAGCAGACCGTGCTCATCGACATCGAGCTCAGCGCGGACATCCGCAAGGCTGCGTTGACCGACTCGATCGACGACACGCTCAACTACAAGCGCGTGGCGAAGCGCGTCCTCGAATTCGTCGAAGCCTCCCACTTTCATCTGGTGGAAACCTTGTCGGAGCACATCGCCATGCTCGTGCTCGGCGAGTTCGACGTCGGCTGGGTGCGCATCAATTTGAGCAAGCCCGGCGCGGTGCGCGGCTCGCGCGACGTGGGCGTCGTGCTGGAACGCGATCGCGCCCGGCTCGCCGAGTGGCAAGCGGCGCGCGCCGGGCCGTGACGGCCATGGGGTGTACATTGTTCGCGGAGCGGCCGCTGTCCTGGCGGCAGGTCGCGGCGATCGCCGAGGGCGACGGCCTGCAGCTGTCCTGCGCCGTGCAGCAGCGTATCGGCGCCGCCCGCGCGCTGGTCGACGCCATCGTGGCGCGCGGTATTCGTGCCTACGGGATCAACACCGGTGTCGGGGCCTTGTGCGACGTCGTCGTCGAAGCGTCGCAGCTGCGCCAGTTGTCGCGCAACATCGTCATGAGCCATGCCGTAGGCGTGGGTGCCGTGCTGCGCACGTGCGAGGCGCGCGCCATCATCGCGAGCGCCGTCAATAATTTCGCGCATGGTTTTTCCGGCGTACGTCTCGAGGTCGTCGAACGTCTGCTCCTGCTGCTGAATCAAGACTGCATCCCGGAGCTGCCGGCGGCGGGGTCGGTGGGGTACCTCTCGCACATGGCGCACGCCGCACTCGCCCTGCTCGGCGAGGGCCACGTGCAGCATCGGGGCGTCCGTCGATCCGCCGCCGACGCGCTGCGTCTGCTCGACGTCGCCCCGCTCACCCTCGAAGCGAAGGAGGGTTTGAGCCTGGTGAACGGCACGCCGTGCGCCACCGGGCTGGCGGCGCTCGCGTTGCTGCGCTGTGAGCGCCTCCTCAACTGGGCCGATGTCATCTCGGCGATGACGTTCGAGAATCTGCACGGCCAGCTCGCCGCCTTCGAGCCTGCGGCGCTGGCGCTGCGGGTCGCGCCGACCGTCGCCGAGGTGGGCGAGCGACTGCGCTCGATTCTCGCGGACAGCGCGGTGCTGGCCGCGAGCGCGGGCCGGCGTACGCAGGACCCTTTGAGCCTGCGTGCCATCCCGCAGGTACACGGCGCCGTGCGCGACGTCTTCGCCCGCGTCGCCGCGGTGGTGGATACCGAACTCGCGGCGGTGACCGACAACCCGGTGGTGGTGGGCACCGAGGACGCGCCGCGGGCACTGTCGCAGGCCAACGCGGTCGGCGTCGCGGTCGGGCTCGGCATGGATGCACTGGGCGTCGCCATGGCGTCGCTGGCGGCGATGTCGGAGCGGCGCATCGACCGGCTGGTCAATCCGCTGCTCAGCGGCCTGCCGGCGTTCCTGGCCTCGGACGCGGGGGCGGGATCGGGCTTCATGATCGCGCAGTACACGGCGGTTTCGTTGGCGGCCGACAACCGCAGACTGGCGGCGCCGGCGAGCGTCGACGGCGGCATCACGTCGGGCCTGCAGGAAGATCATCTCTCGCATGCCACGCCGGCGGCCTTGAAGCTGGGCAAGATCCTGGACAACGCGGAGGTCATCTTCGGCATCGAGCTGCTGGCCGCCGCGCAGGCGTACGATCTGCAGCCCGGCACGCTGGCGCGGGCGCCGAACACCGACATCGTCTACCGGGCGTTGCGTGGCCGGGTGGCGCACTACCGGGACGACCGCCCGCTGGCGCGCGACATCGAACGGGCCCGCGAGATGATCTGCGCAGCCACCGAGTCGCACGGCGAGGACGAGTTCGATGCCGCAAGCGAGGATCGTGAAGAGCCGCGTACGCGCGCGCCGCGGCCGCCGCGCCGGCGCACCCGCAATCCTGCGCAGCAGCCCGCCGCGGACCGCTCCTAGATGCTGCGGCCGCCGTCCACCGCGATGATCTGGCCCGTGATGTAGGGTGCGTCCTGCGCCAGGAACAAGGCCGTGCGTGCGATGTCCCGCGGTGTGCCGTGGCGCTTGAGCGCGGTCTTGGCGATGATTTCTGCTTTGATGGCGTCGTCCAGCGCGGCGTCCGGCCAGAGCACCGGTCCGGGGGCGATGCCGTTGACGCGAATGTCCGGCCCCAGTTCGCGCGCGAGCGCATGGGTCAGCATGGCCAGGCCCGCCTTCGCGGCGCTGTACACCGGATGCCCCTTCAGCGGCCGTTGCGCATGGATGTCGATCATGTTGATGATGAGCCCGTGCTGACGTCGCAGGCTGGGCGCAGCGGCCTGCGCGAGAAAGAGCGGCGCTTTCAAGTTGCTGCCCAGCAGATCGTCCCACTGCGCGAACGTGATCGTGCCCACCGGGGTGGGATAGAACGTCGAGGCGTTGTTGATCAATATGTCGAGACGGGCGAAACGCCGCAGCGCCGCCTCGACCACCCGCGGGGCGGCGTCCTCCTGCAGCAGGTCTGCGGCGTGCGCCGCGGCCGAATGCGGACGCAGCTCATTGAGCTCGCGAACCAGTTCGTCCGCGGCCTCGGCCGACGCGCGATGGTGCACGAACACGTCCGCGCCGGCGTCGTGCAGGACGCGCGCCATCTCCGCGCCCAGGCGCTTCGCGCCGCCGGTGATCAACGCCACGCGGCCCTGCAGGGAAGAAGTCGGATAGCGGCTCATGCCCGGGAACGATACCGGATTGCGCCAGCGCGGTGTAGCGATGCGCGATGAGGCGCCGAGGCATGAGCAGGCGAGCGAGGTGGACCGGCACGGGCGACGAGTCCATGACCACCTGTCGAGCGCCATCGTCACAGCCGGAGGCTGGCTGAGCTTCGAACGATACATGGACCTCGCGCTGTATGCGCCGGGTCTCGGCTACTACAGCGCGGGCGCATCCAAGCTGGGCGACGGCGGCGACTTCACCACGGCGCCGGAGATATCGAGCCTGTTCGGCGCCTGCGTCGCACGCCAGTGCGCGCAGGTGCTCGAGGAACTGGCGGCAGGCTCGCTGCTGGAAATCGGTGCCGGCAGCGGGCGCCTCGCCGTCGACATTCTGACGCGTCTGGAATCACTCGGGCGGCTGCCTGAGCACTATTTCATCCTGGAGATCAGCGCAGACCTGCGTGCCCGCCAGGTCGAACTCATCGAGCGCTGCGTGCCGCAGCTGCGCGCGCGCGTGAGCTGGCTCGACACGCCGCCAGCAGCCTTCGACGGCGTCATCGTCGCGAACGAGGTGCTGGACGCGCTGCCGGTGACGCGATTTCGCTATCGCCGCGACGGCTGCGAAGAATTGGGCGTCATCTGCAGCGGGGGCGGGTTCGCCTGGTCGGCGCGGCCCGCAGGAGCCCGACTCGCGGCAGCCTGCCGGGTGCTGTCCACGGCGGCCGGCGGCTGGGACGAAGGCTACGTCTCGGAATACTGTCCACGGCTCGGCGCCTGGACCCACGCCGTGACCCGCGCGCTGCGCCGGGGCGCCGTCCTGTGGTTCGACTACGGACTGCCGCGGCCCCAGTACTATCTCGCCGAACGTCACGAAGGCACCTTGCTGTGCCATCACCGGCAGCGTGCCCACGATGACCCGTTCGCCTTTCCCGGCCTGCAGGACATCACGGCCTGGGTGGATTTCACGGCGCTCGCCGAGGCCTGCCTCGCCGCCGGTTGTGAGCTCCAGGGTTTCGCGACGCAGGCGTTCTTCCTCGCGGCGACGGGGATCGATCGAGAAATGCAGCTCATGGCGCGCGACGATGCGCACTTCGCGCAACTCGCCCAGCAGGCCAAACGGTTGATGATGCCCGGTGAGATGGGCGAGCGCTTCAAGGCGATGGCGTGGTCGCGCGGTCTCGCCGGCGAACTCGCGGGCTTCGCGTTACAGGATCTACGGCATAGTTTGTGACGCGGGCGCGCGCGCCGAGCGCATCTCTTCGAGCTTCTCCAGCCGGCGTGCATGCAGCCGTTGCGCAATCCGGGCGCCGTCGCGGGTGGCGAGGTCCTCCGTGGCAGGCTTGATGGCGGCGGCGGCCGCGCGCGCCGCCGACAGAAAATCGCGCTGCGGATAGGGCTGCGCTTCGAAGCCGGTGCGCCCGCGCGCATCCGCCTCGCACGCGAGCAGCGCCTGGGCAAAGCGTTCGGCCCGGCGAAAGGCGTCCGCGCGCTCGAAGAACTCCAGCAGCGTGGCCGAGCGCACCTCGAAGGCGCGGTGCACGATGCCGTGGTAGCGCGCCACGATCACGGCGAGCTCGCGATAGTCGGCGGGCAGCTTGAGGCGTGCCGCCAGGCCGTCGATGAGGTCCACGCTGCGCTGCTCGTGCCCAGGGTGGCTCGGCCATTGCGCGGGCGGCGTGCCTGCCTTGCCGAGATCGTGCACCAGCGCGGCGAAGCGCACGCGCGGGTCGGTGCTGAGGGCCGCCGCCTGATCGAGCACCATCAGCGTATGGATGCCGGTGTCGATTTCCGGATGCCACCGCGCGGGCTGTGGTACCCCGAACAGGGCGTCGAGCTCGGGATAGATCGCCCCGAGCGCTCCGCACTCGCGCAGCACGCTGAAAAAGGTGCTCGCCGTCGGTTCGCGCAGGGCCTTCTCGGATTCCTGCCAGACGCGTTCGGGAACCAGGGCGTCGACCTCGCGCCGGCTCACCATGCTGCGCATCAGTTGCAAGGTTTCGGGCGCGATGCGAAAACCCAGGCCGGCGAAGCGCGCCGCAAAACGCGCCACCCGCAGGATACGCACCGGATCTTCGACGAACGCGGCCGAGACGTGGCGCAGCACGCGCGCGTCGAGATCGCGCTGGCCACCATACGGATCGTGCAGGGTGCCGTCGGTCGACTGCGCGATGGCGTTGATGGTCAGATCGCGCCGCCCCAGGTCTTCGACCAGCGTGACGGCCGGCCCGAATTCGACGGCGAAGCCGCGGTAGCCGGGTCCGGTTTTGCGTTCCAGCCTGGCCAACGCATATTCCTCGTGGGTGGTGGGATGCAGGAACACCGGAAAGTCGCGCCCCACCTCCCGATAGCCGAGACGCAGCAGCTCCTCGCGCGTGGCGCCGACCACCACCCAGTCCCGCTCCTTGACGGGCAGCCCGAGCAGAGCATCCCGAACCGCGCCGCCGACCAGATACACTTGCATCGATGAATGATAGCAGCAACGTCGCGTCGCTCCGCGGCGCGCTCGGCATGGTCCTGCTGTGCGCTTCGCTCGGGGGTTGCTACCTGCTCGAAAGCGCCCGCGGCCAGCTCGAACTCATGAGCCGGCGCGAACCCCTCGCACGCGTCATGGACCGGCCGTCGACGCCGCCGGCCGTGCGCTCACAACTCCACGCCGTGAACTCGATACGCGATTTCGCCAGCCGCGAGCTGGGGCTTCCCGACAACGGCAGCTATCGACGCTATGCGGATGTCGGACGTCCCTTCGTGGTGTGGAACGTCGTGGCGGCCGCCGAGTTCGCGGTGGAGCCCAGACGATGGTGCTATCCCATCGTCGGCTGCGTGGCCTACCGCGGCTACTTCCGCGAGCGGCGCGCCCAGGACTTTGCCGCCAGGCTGCGCCGGCGCGGTTTCGAGACCAGCGTCGGCGGCGTCGCCGCCTACTCGACGCTGGGTCATTTCGACGATCCGATATTGAACACGATGATGGGTTGGAACGACGTCGAGCTCGCCTCGATCGTCTTCCACGAGCTCACGCACCAGCTGCTGTACGTGCCGGACGACGCGCCGTTCAACGAGGCGTTGGCGACCACCGTCGAGGCCGAAGGCGTGCGGCGCTGGCTGCTCGCACAGGGCCGCGTCGCGGACCTGGACAGGCACTTGGCGGCCGAGGCGCGCTACCGGCAGGTGGTGGGCCTGTTGACGGCGACCCGCGATGAACTGCGGGTGCTGTACGCGTCGCCGTTGCCGCCCGCCGTGATGCGCGAGCGCAAGCGGGCCGCCTTTGCCTCGGCGCGCGAACGTTACGCGCGGCTCGCGGCCGGTTGGGGCGGCCGTTCGCCGTTCGATGCCTGGTTCGCGGGCGACCTCAACAACGCCTATCTCGCCTCGATCGCCACCTACTACGACTGCGTGCCGGGCTTCGAGCGGGAACTCGCCGCCGCCGGCGGTCGTCTCGACGTGTTCTATCGACGGGTGCACGCGCTCGCTACACTGTCGCACGCGGCGCGCCATGCCGCCGTCTGCGAAAACTCCTGAGCCGTCATACATGCCCGAATTCGTCCGCCACGGCAGCCCGGCGTTTCGCCGCACCAACCGTGCGTTGTTCGCCGCGGGTTTCGCGACGTTCGGCCTGTTGTACTGCACCCAGCCGCTGCTGCCGGAGTTCAGCCGCGATTTCGGCGTCGGCGCCGCGCAAAGCGCGCTGTCGTTGTCGGCGACCAGTGCGGTGCTCGCCGTCTGCCTGTTGTTCGCCGGCGGGTTGTCCGACCGTTGGGGTCGCAAACGCATCATGACGGTGTCGCTGTTCGCCTCGGCGCTGTTGGTGGTGCTCACCGCGTTCACGCCGGGCTGGCATAGCTTTCTGCTACTGCGCGGTCTGCTCGGCCTCACCTTGAGCGGTGTGCCGGCGGTGGCCATGACTTACCTGAGCGAAGAACTGCACGGCGAATCCATCGGTCTCGGCATGGGCTTGTTCATCAGCGGCAGTGCCGCGGGGGGCATGGGCGGCCGCCTGATCACGAGCGCGCTGGCCGGGATGTTCGGGTGGCGGGCGGGCATCGTCGTCATGGGCGCATGCGGGCTGCTCGCGGCGTGGATTTTCGCGGGCAGCCTGCCGGCGTCGCGGCATTTCGTCGCCCAGCCCATGGGACTGAAAATCCTGGCGCGCCGCTATGGCGGCTTGTTCCGTGATCCGGGGCTGCCCTGGCTGTTTGCCATCGGCTTCGTGCTGCTCGGCGCTTTCGTGACGCTGTACAACTACATCGGCTACCGCCTGCGGGCGCCTCCGTACGACCTGAGTCCCGCGGTGGTGGGCCTCATCTTCAGCGTGTACCTCGTCGGCACCGTCAGCTCGGCGCTCATCGGACATGTGGCAGGGCGTCTGGGTCGGCGCCGGGTGCTGTGGACCATGGTGACCCTCTCGCTGGCGGGCCTGGCGCTCACCCTGCTGTCGCCGCTATGGCTGATCGTCCTCGGCGTCGCCGTCGTCACCTTCGGCTTCTTCGGCGGCCATTCGATCGCGAGCAGCTGGGTGGGCCGGCGGGCCGGCGACGCCAAGGCGCAGGCCGCCTCAATGTACCTGTTCGCCTATTACCTCGGGGCGAGCATGGCGGGAACCGCCGGCGGCTTTTTCTATGCGTCGCACGGCTGGCCCGGCGTCGCCGCCTTCACGGGCGTGCTGCTCGGAGTCGGCCTGCTGTGTGCGATACGGCTGTATCACCTGCAACCGCTGCCCCGGCCGCAGTCACCGGAGTCGGAACCCGCGTTGCCGTGATCGGTGTCTCACAGACGGCGGGATTTTATCCACGTCTCGCCGCGGGCCCGCCCGGCGGCGGCGCGGTTGTGACTGAGCCGGGCATTGTCCTCCAGAGCCCCCAGGTACTGGCGGGCGGAGGCGACCATCGACTGCGGCTTGATGCCGAGTTTGGCGAAGCCGTCCCGGGTGCAGACGCTGTCCACGCTCAATGACCGATAATTGTCGCTGGAGAAAGGGCGACCCGGCACGAAATCGAACACCAGTCCCTGCAGCCGCGCGACGAAGTCGGGCAGCCCGATGATCCACCGCCGCCGGCCGGTGAGTTTCGCCACCAGCCCGACGATTTCACGCAGGGTGTACACCTGGGGGCCGCCGAGCTCGTAGACCTGACGGCTGGAGGCGCCGCCGCGCAGCGTGCGCAGCAAGGCTTCGATGACATCGTCGACGAACACAGGCTGGAAGCGCGCGTTCGGCTTTGCCAGCGGGAACACCAGCGGCACCGAGCCGAGCAGCGAGGCGAAGCGGTTCAGGAAGGAATCACCGGGGCCGAACATCACCGAGGGCTTGAAGATGGTCCAATCCAAGGCGTCGCCGCTGCCCTGGATGAGCCGCTCGGCCTCGCCCTTGCTGCGCAGGTAATGGCTCGGCGCATCGGTGGCGGCATTGAGCGCGGACACCTGCAGCAGACGCGGTACGTTGGCGGAACGCGCCGCCTGCAGGAGGACCCGCGTGAGTTCCGTATGCGCACGGCGAAACCCGCCGCCACCGAATCCGCGTTCGTTCAAGATGCCGATCAGGTTGATCGCCACGTCCTTGCCGCGCAGCCGTTCGCTTAGCTGCGCTTCGTCGTAGACGTCGCAGTTTTCCAGCGTTAGGCCCGGCAGGACCAACAAATGCTTGTGCAGTTCGCGATCGCGCGACAGGACGGTGACCCGATGCCCATCCTTGATCAGGCGGGCGACGAGCCGCGTGCCCACGAATCCGCTGCCGCCGAGAATACAGAGGGATAGAAGTTTCATGCCGCCAACCTACCTCAATCACCCGCACAAATGAACCTTCGCGCCCCTTCAATTTCCACCGCGTGCTGCCACCGAGGCCGTGACCCGGCGCGATTTGCCATCGCGCAGCAGAACGATCTCGACCTGGTCGCCCACCCGGAGCAGCCCGATGGCATTGCGCAGCTGACCGGCCCCCTTCACGGTGATCCCGTTCAGCGACGTGATCACGTCGCCCCGTTCGACGCCGGCGCGCTCCGCGGGCGAGCCCCGCGCGACGCCGGCCACCCATGCACCGCTGCGCTCGGCCAGGCCGTACTGCTTGGCGACCTCCGCCGTGACATCGTAGATGTTCACGCCGAGCACGCCGCGCCTGACCTCCCCGAATTGGATCAACTGGTCCATGACGCTCCTGACCATGTTGACCGGGATGGCGAAGCCGATGCCGATGTTGCCGCCGCTGCCCGATAGGATTGCCGAATTGATGCCGATCAACTCACCGCGCAGATTCACCAGCGCGCCGCCGGAATTGCCGGGATTGATGGAGGCGTCGGTCTGGATGAAATCCTCGTAACCGTCAGGATTGATGCCGGAGCGTCCCAGCGCGCTGACGATCCCGGCGGTCACGGTGTGCTGCAGGCCGAAGGGATTGCCGATGGCGACCACGAAATCACCCACCTCGAGGCGGGCGGAATCGCCGAGGGTCAGGGCGACGAGATCCGGCTGTCTCGCCTGCAGCAGCGCGAGATCGGCGGCCTGGTCGACGCCGATGACCTTGGCGGAGAAGCTGCGGTCGTCCAACAACGTCACGGTGATCTCGTCGGCGTTCTCGATCACGTGGTAGTTGGTGATGATGTAGCCGCTTCGAGCGTCGACGATGACACCCGAGCCCGCGCTTTGAAACTGCCGCTGCCGTGACCCGGCATCCGGCGGCACATCGAAGAAACGCCGGAAGAAGGGGTCATCCATCAACGGGTTGTGAGCCGCCTGTTCCTTGACCACGCCCCGGGTGGCGATGTTGACGACCGCAGGCGAGACCCGCTTCACCATCGGGGCCAGCGATGGCATGGGGGTCGATGCCCCCGTCACGGTCGGCAGGGACGCAAGCTCCGCGGCCGCCGGGTATGCCCACGCGGCGAGCATCGACGCCGCGAGCCCCATCGCCGCGAACCCCGGCCGCCTCTTCATGCTCCACCCTCGACGAGTCCGCGACCCCCGCCGCAATCGTTGCGTCGGCGCCGCGGATCGTCTGAACTTACGCCGCTTCCACCATGATACGACGCGGCGGGGTCTGGACGAGTTTCGGGATCGCCACTTCGAGCACACCGTTCACGACCTTGGCCTTGATGTTCTGCACGTCGGCGGTTTCCGGCAGCGTGAACGTGCGCTGGAACTCGCCGCTGAACCGCTCGATCCGCGTGTAGCCCGCGCCGGCATCCGGTCGTGCGATCTCGCGCTTGGCGCGAACGGTGAGGACGCCGTGGTCGGACGTGATCTCCACCGCCTGCGGGTCCACCCCGGGCAGGTCCACATGCAGGAAGAATTGATCCGCGGCCTCATGGATGTCGACGGGTGGCAGCCACGCGCCGGCCTTCGCGGCGCTCTTCGGCGGCGCAGCAACCATGCGGTCGATGTCCTTTTGCAGACGGTCGACGAATGCCCAGGGTTCGTAGCGTAAAACGGTCATGACTTATTCCTCGAAGTTAGGGGTGACACCATTCGGTTCCAAACCGGCACCTTTGCACGGAGAACTATGGCGTTGACGGCCCGATTTTCAAGGAGCGGAACGACGAGCCAATGCAGCCCGCCAACCCGCGTTTATTTATGGCCGGCCGGATGCGTCGGGGGTGGCGTCGCAGCGCGGTACGGCGCGCCATCCGCATGGGCGTAGCCGCCACGATTTTTCAGGGCTTTGAGATCGATTCCTGGATAGGTCACGTCGTCGTGCTCGGGTCGCCGGGAGCCGACCTCGAGGAAGACTGCATCCCGGTCGGTGTGGTTTTGCAGGTGGTGGCCGTCCGGGACACCGGCTTTGAAGCCGGCGCAGTCGCCCGTATGCAGAATCTCTTCGCCGGCATCCGTGACGAGAACGAGTTCGCCCTGTACCACGTAAATGAATTCATCTTCGGCGCCATGCCAGTGACGTTGGCTCGACCACGTTCCCGGCGGGAGACAAGTCAGGTTCACCCCGAATTGAGTGAGGCCCGCAGCATTGCCCACGCAGCGACGGAAGCGCCCCGCGCACGGCTTATCGTAGGGTGCCGGATAGCGCGATCCCGTCACGACGGGCGCCGTCTGCAAATCGATTTTCTTCGGCATGAACGCGCTCCCCGGGTAGATGGTTCGCCGCGGCAGAATCTTGCGGCAGGTAGCGCTCGATATTACCCAGTGCCCGGGATACGTATTCTTCTTTTTCTCCGACCGGAGCCACGTAATGAATCGCGCCGGCCGCAGCGTCCAGGCCCACCAGGCGTGCAATGATCCAGCACGCCAGATATTGCGAGGCCAGGCACCCGCCCGCGGTGGCCACGTTGCCTCTGGCGAAAAAGGGTTGATCGAGCACCGCCACGCCGGCCGCCTCGACCCAGGGCTTGGTCGTAACGTCGGTACACGCCGCCACGCCCTCCAGCAGACCGAGCTGGGCGAGGATCAATGTGCCGGAACACTGCGCGGCCAATAGCTGGCGTGAGGGATCGAACTGCAGCTCATCCATGATCGCCGGAGCGTCGGTGAACCGCGCTTTGCAAATCCGGTCGAGCAGATCTGGGAACTCGATACCGGCGGCCTTGGCCGCTTGGGGTAACAAGCTGGTAGCGGTCATACCGGGCAACGAGTTAGCTTCAAGACACCAGAAGTTACCGCTCGCTTCGCGACGAAAGTCGATGCGGCTATAACTGCCCAACTTGAGGGCCCGATGCGCTCGAAGGGCGTAATCCTGCAATAGGGTCGTCTCGATCTGTGACAGGTCCGCCGGAAATACTTCCCGCGCAACGCCAACCTGATACTTGGACTGGTAGTCAAACACGTCGCCAGGCGGGAATATTTCGCCCACGGGTAGAGTCGCTCCGTCGAGGATACCCACCGTGAACTCGCGGCCGGGAATGAATTTCTCGATGATAACCTCATCGTCGAAGGTATGGGCGTGGCTGATGGCGGCATCAAGGTCCGCTGCCTGACGCACGAGTGCCAATCCAACGGTGGAACCTTGTTTACTCGGCTTGACGACCACCGGCCATCCAAGTGATTTTTCGACATCCTGCGCCTTCACCGGCGCCATCAACCAATCGGGCGTTGGTAGATTGGCCGAGCGAAACAGCCGCTTGGCGAGGTCTTTGTCCGTGGCGGCGGCACTGGCGATGTGGTTGCTACCGGTATAAGCCAAGCCCGCGAGGTCGAGCATGGCTTGCACGCGACCATCCTCACCCGCGCCTCCATGCGAGGCTAAAAAAACGACATCCGCCTTCCGAAGATTGGCGGCAGCGGGCGCGAACGCAATCGCGCGGCGCCGGACACTCGCCATTTCGACATTCGACGGAGGGGAGGGTGCAACTCGGTTGCTCAATAGTGATTGCTCGGCGGCGGCGGGCAGACGTCCGGTAGCGGTATCTACAGCAAATACGTCGTGACCGAGCGCTCGCAATGCCGGAATGATCTGGGCCGCGTTCGCAATGGATACGTCGCGCTCTTCGCTTGTACCCCCGAATAAAACAGCGATCATCATCGGACGAATTTACTGAATGAAGAATATTTGCGCAATTGCTCCCGCCACTATCGAGACGTAAGGCGATGGTGCCGGATTTCATTTCCTTGGGGGTATTTACCGATGACGAATCTTTTGCTGGCGGGCGGCTGCTTCTGTGGGGAAGTGCGGTATCGATGCGGGCCGCTGCTCCACCCGGCGACGTTGTGTCATTGCGAGTCGTGTCGCCGGGTGAGCTGTGCCCATGTCGGCGGGTGGGTGACTAGCGCAGCGGCAAATTTCGCTTTTACGAATAAGCAACCCATAAAGTTCAGCTTCTCGCACAAGGTGTTTCGTTCCTTCTGCCCGCAATGCGGCACTCCGTGACCTACCGCCGCGAGCAGCGGGCGGGCGAAATCGATGTCACGCTGGCGAGCTTGGATAAGCCATCGGAAGTGTCACCGATCGATCACATTTATATGGAGGATGCGGTGCCATGGGATAAACCGAGGGATGGCCTCGTGCAGTACGCAAAGACCCGCGGCGCGGGCTCGGTATAACGCCACCAGATCGAAGAGGGAATCCTCATGCCGAGAAACATCGAAATCAAAGCGCGCGTGGCGGACATCGAGTCGCTGATGACAAGGGTAATCGCCGTTGCCGACCACGGTCCCGTCGAGATCATTCAGGACGACACGTTCTTTGCGTGTGAAGCTGGCCGACTGAAGCTTCGCACCTTCTCCGCAGGAGCGGGCGAGTTCATTTTTCACCGCCGGACCGACCAGCGCGGACCGAAAGAATCTTTCTACTTTCGTTCGCCGACGTCGGCCCCCGGGACGTTGCTGGGGGCGCTGTCGCTGGCGTACGGTCAGGTCGGCAGCGTGCACAAGCGCCGCACGTTGTTTCTGTGGGAAGGACCCGCGTTCACATCGACAGAGTTCACGGCCTGGGAAATTTCCTTGAACTTGAGGTGGTGCTCGAGGAGCACGAAGCATCCGCAGACGGGGTGGACGAGGCGCACCCACTCCTCGCGGAACTGTTCCGGAGCCGCCCCAACTCGTCGAGTGCGCGTACGTGGACCTGCTCGGCGAGGGATGCCCCACTGCAAAGTTAATGCAACAGCTTGTGGATAAGTTGTGGAAACACTAGATGTTGAAATTCAGGTGATGGCCGCTTGACCTAAATAATTTTTGCATAATCCACGGTGGATTTCTTCAACTATATGATTGTTATGCCTATATTGGGTGCTATATTTAGGCCTGTTGGCTCTTGACGGTCGTCGGCCACACGCCTTAACCTCATCGCCGAACACAACATGTTGTGGCTCGACTTTGCGCTAGTTCCCCGCTTTGCCCGTTTGACATCCGGGCCCGCCGGTTGGGGCCACCGCCGTTTTTCATTCGCGAGATAATGATTGAGGGAGTTGTCATACCCATGAATACGGTGGTCAAGATTCAAACCCAGGACGTCAGCGGTATCACTTTCCAGGAAGCGTCGATGGACATCTGGGACAAGAAATACCGGCTCACGGCGAAGGATGGTTCGCCGATCGACAAGTCGATGGACGACACGTACAAGCGCGTGGCGCGTGCGCTTGCCGACGTGGAGGCCCCGGAGATTCGCGAGCAATGGTACGACTCGTTTCTCTGGGCACTGCGTTATGGCGCCATTCCGGCCGGCCGCGTCACCTCGAATGCCGGTGCGCTGGAACACAAGCCTGCAACCTCGACGATCAATTGCACCGTGTCCGGCACCATCCGCGATTCGATGGACGACATTTTGAGCAAGGTGCACGAAGCGGGCCTCACCCTCAAGGCGGGATGCGGCATCGGCTACGAGTTCTCGACGCTGCGGCCGCGCGGCGCCTATGTGTCGGGGGCGGGGGCCTATACCTCGGGCCCTCTGTCCTTCATGGATATCTACGACAAGATGTGTTTCACGGTGTCATCCGCGGGCGGCCGTCGCGGGGCACAGATGGGCACCTTCGACATCGGCCATCCCGACGTGCTGGAATTCATCCGTGCCAAGCGCGAGAACGGCCGTCTTCGCCAGTTCAACCTGTCCTTGTTGATCACCGACGAGTTCATGGCGTCGGTCAAGAGGGACGGTGACTGGCAGCTGGCGTTTCCGCTGGGACGTCAGGAATTCGAGGCCGAGCAGCCGGATCTGGACGATGAAACCCAGTACGTCTGGCGCGAGTGGCCGCACACGGCCGGCTATGTCGCGAACGACGACGGCCTGGTTGCCTGCAAGATCTACAAGACCCTGCCGGCACGCCGGGTTTGGGATCTCATCATGTCGTCCACCTACGATTTTGCCGAGCCGGGTTTCATCCTGATCGACAAGGTGAACGAGATGAACAACAACTGGTGGATGGAGACCATCCGTGCCACCAATCCGTGCGGCGAGCAGCCCTTGCCCCCCTATGGTTCCTGCCTGTTGGGTTCGATCAATCTGACCAAGTTCGTCGTCGATCCCTTTACGGAGGACGCGCGTTTCGACTGGGACACCTACCGCAAGGTGGTTCAGGTGTTCACGCGGATGCTGGACAACGTGGTCGAGATCAACGGCCTGCCGTTGCCCCAGCAGCGCGAGGAGATCATGCGCAAACGCCGTCATGGGATGGGGTTTCTGGGTCTGGGCTCGTCCATCACCATGCTGTGCATGAAATACGGCTCGAAAAAATCCGTGGCGTTCTCGCAGAACGTGTCGCGCGAGATGGCCGTGGCCGGATGGCAGGCAGGACTCGAACTGGCGCGTGAAAAAGGGCCGGCGCCCGTCATGAACGAGGAGTTCACGGTCACCCGCGAGATGCTGCGCAAGCGGCCGGAGATGGTGAGGGACGGCTGGCGGTTGGGTGCGAAGATCGCGGGACGCGTGCTGCACGCGCGCTACAGCCGCTACATGCAACGGATCGCCGAAGTGGCGCCGGAGCTGGTGGAGGAGCTGGCGCAGGTGGGGGCGCGCTTCACGCATCACACGTCGATCGCGCCGACGGGCACGATTTCCCTGTCGCTCGCTAACAACGCGTCGAACGGCATCGAGCCCTCCTTTGCGCATCACTATTTCCGCAACGTCATCCGGGAGGGGAAGAAATCGAAGGAAAAAGTCGACGTGTATTCCTTCGAGTTGCTGGCATACCGGCAGATGATCAATCCGCGTGCCATGCCCAATTCCCAGCTTGCCGCGGAGAAGCTGCCGGACTATTTCGTTTCGGCGGATGATATCGGTCCGAAGGAACACGTCGACATTCAGGCTGCGGCGCAGATCTGGATCGACTCGTCCATTTCCAAGACGGCGAACGTGCCGACGGATTACAAGTACGAGGACTTCAAGGACATCTACCTGTATGCCTATGATCAAGGGCTGAAGGGCTGCACGACGTTCCGCTTCAATCCGGAGGCGTTCCAGGGCGTGCTGGTCAAGGAGGACGATCTCAAGAAAACAACGTACGTCTTCACCCTCGAGGACGGCACGGAAGTCGAGGCGCAGGGCGATCAGGAGATCGAGTACGACGGCGAAATGCACACCGCCGCGAATCTCTACGATGCTCTCAAAGAAGGCTACTACGGGAAGTTCTGATATGGCCCACATCAAGATAGACAAGAAAATAGCCAAGTATCAAGTGCGCAAGCCCGAGGCGAAGGAGGCCGCGGCCGCTCTCCCTAAGGAGCCGCTGAAGGCGCAGGACAACGTCATCTGGATGCACGAGAAACTCGAGCGTCCGGAGATGTTGGTGGGCTCCACGTACAAGATCAAGACGCCGGTGTCCGATCATGCGATGTACGTGACCATCAACGACATCCTGCTGAACGAAGGCACCCAGCACGAACAGCGCCGTCCCTTCGAGGTGTTCATCAATTCGAAGAACCTCGATCATTTCCAATGGATCGTGGCGTTGACGCGGGTCATCTCGGCGGTGTTTCGCAAGGGCGGTGACACCACCTTCCTGGTCGACGAACTCAAGGCCGTCTTCGATCCCAAAGGCGGTTACTGGCAGCCCGGCGGCAAGTTCATGCCCTCGACCATCGCCGAACTCGGCCACGTCATCGAGCGGCACCTGCAGTCCATCGGGCTGCTCAAGAAGCCCGAACTCGACGAGCATCAACTCAAGCTGGTGAAGGAGAAGCGCGCGGAGTTCGAGGCGCGCACCAAACAGACCGATGCGTTCTCCAAGTCACATTTTCCGCTGGGCGCGCAGCTTTGCGCCAAATGCAGCACGGCCGCCGTGGTCATGATGGATGGCTGCCATACCTGCCTCAATTGCGGCGATTCCAAGTGCGGGTAGTTGCGTAGCCTCGAGTAGTCCTTTGGCAACGTCGTGCGTGGCCAGCGCATTGAGATCGGGTGCAAAGTCCCGCCAATCGAGCAACAGCTGTTTGAACGCGCTGGCAGTCGCGGGTGACTCGAGAGACCCCTGGTCGCTCGCTTCAGGACGCCCGTTTGCTGCGTCCGCGGCGCCCTAGCAGTTCAGACTCCCCGGTGCGCCCGGGCGGACGAGGTTCGGCGCTCGCAGGGATCACGCCCCGTGCTTGCGCAAGAGCAAGAAGATCGGGCACGACGATCGCAGTGCGATTGGACAGTCGCACGAGGCCCTTCGCCCATTCGCTCACCATCCGAGTCCCGACGGGCGCCCGGTGTGTGGTGGATGTGAAGGAGCGCCAAGTTCTTGGTGTGGCAGTCGGCATTGCCGAGCGCATGGGTCAGGAGCAGCGTGAGCGGCAGCTGTGAATACGCGCGCGCCCACCAACTCCTGGTAATCGCCGGCGTTGCGGCCGAGCGTAATCTGCATCTCGATCCATTCCCGGTGTCATTCGCATGCCGAGCGGGAAGTGTGGTCCATGTTAGCGCCTAGCGCGATTCTCGAGCTGCAAAACAGTGCATAGGTGGGTCGGATAACACCGTGATCACGCTGCGGCCGTGATCCCTCATGCAAAGAGTTTACTGCTTATTGCAATCTTGTTACTAATGCTTAACAACTTTTACAAGTTGTGCGATTGACAATAAATATTCTCGAGGGATGCACACATCATGAAAAACGTTAACCCGTTTAGCGGGCGGGTATGGTGGTCGGCCGCCGGGGCCGGAATTCTTGGGTTGATCGGCGCCGTCCAGGCGCAGGAAGCGCCCAAGGAATCGAAGGTGGCGGACGCGGACCTGCAGGAAGTGGTGGTGACCGGTTCGCGCATCGCGCGTCCCGACCTGGACCGCTTGGAACCCACCATCACCCTGTCCAGCGCAACGTTCGACACCCGCGGCTATCTGGACGTCGGCCAGGCGCTCAGCGAAAATCCCGCCTTCAGTGTCATGCCCTCGAGCCCGGCCAATACCCAGTCGAGCACCGGCATTGCGCAAAGCTTCGTGGATCTATACGGGCTCGGCTCCCAGCGTACCCTCACGCTGGTGAACGGGCGGCGTTTCGTGTCATCGAACACCGGAAGCGTGAATACCTCGGCGTCCAACAGTCCCGTCGGCGGACCCGGACAGCAGGTGGACCTCAACGTCATCCCGACCAAACTGATCGATCGGGTGGAGACCATCTCCGTGGGCGGCGCGCCGATCTACGGGGCCGACGCCATCGCGGGCACGGTCAACATCATCCTCAAGAAGGATTTTCAGGGCATCGACGTCGACGCCCAGGCCGGCGTCTCCGACCGTGGCGACGCTTGGAATGAACGGGTGCGCGTGCTCGGCGGATTGAATTTTGCCGACGACCGCGGCAACGTCACCACCGTCGTTGAAATGACCAAGAGTGATGGTCTGACGGGCACCGCGCGGCCAAACTATGCACAGGATCTCGGCTTTCTGACGCCGGCGACTCCTGGCAAGTACAAGACCGTATTGACTCCTGCCAATGCGGTGGCGGGTATCAACTACGGCGGCATCCCCATGGTGGACGACGCCACCGTGTATGCGCCGACCGGCCTGGGCTTGCCCGCCCCGCCGAACGGCACCTACGGTGTAAACAATGCGGCCGGCCAGCTTCTCGCGTGGGGCAACGGGTCGAACCTGCAGCCCTATGATCTGGGCACCGTGACCGGCAATCCGGTCTTCAGCAGCGGCGGCGACGGAGCGCGCCTGTCGCAGGTGAGCAACTTGCTTTCGCCCACCGAACGGATGAACTTGGACACTCTCGGCAACTTCAAGATCAACGATCACGTGAATCTGTTCACCGAGGGCTGGTTCTCCGAGACCCATGCCACCAACCTGCGTTCGCAACCAGCCTACAACAGCGTGTTGTTCGGCGCCGCCGGCACATCCAACGGCAACTTCGTCATCAACACCAACAACCCGTTCCTGGCCTCCGGGGATCGCGCCCTGATCCAGACCGCATTGAACAACTATGCCGCGGCGTTGGGAGGCACCGGGTTCATCGACCCAAACTGGAACGCCAATCAATTCTACGTCTCACGCGCCAACATCGACCTGCAGGGCGGGCGCGCGACGTCGACCCAGACGCTGGCTCGCGGTGTGGTCGGACTGAATGGTGATTTCGCGATCGGCGAGCGCAACTTCAATTGGGAGGTGGCGGCCAATTACGGCGCGTCCAGCAATACGTCACAACTGCCGGCGTACGTTTTCCAAAACGTGCAGAACGCACTCAACGCCACGACAAATGCGGCCGGCCAGATCGTGTGTGCCGGCACGCCGGTCGCCGCGCCGACCTCGACGGCCTCCAGCACCTGTGCACCGCTCAACATCTTCGGTGCGGGCTCGCCCAGCCTGGCGGCTCAGCAGTACATCACCCATCTCGCCAAGGAGACGTCGGACAATTCGCAGCGCGATGTCACGGCGAACATCGGCGGCGATCTCTACAAACTCCCCGCCGGGAGCATCAAGATATCCCTCGGCTTCGAGAATCGACGCGAATCCGCGCGCTTTTCTCCCGACACCTTCTACACGCAGGCCTTGGGTCAGCTGAGTGAAACGGGGATCGAGGGTGCCTACCGCACCAACGAATTGTATGCCGAGACGCTGATTCCCATCTTCGCCCCTGCCCAGGACATTCCGGGCCTGCATCGCGTGGAACTCGAAGGGGCGGTCCGTCGCGTCGACAATTCCATCGCCGGCAATGCGACCACGTGGACTGAAGGCATGCGTTGGGAGCCCACGGAAGACGTGCAATTCCGCGCCAATCGCACCAAGTCGATCCGCGCCCCGGCCATCACTGAGCTGTTCCTGCCGGCCGCGACGTCGTACCAGTTTGCCAACGACCCGTGCGATCAAAATTTCGTCAACCAGGGAACGGCGCCCGCCACCCGCGCCGCGAATTGCGCGAAAGCGGGCATCAACACGGCGACGTTCACGTCGAACGTGGTCAACGCGACGGCGAAGGGAACTTCTTCGGGCAATACCGGCCTGCAAAGCGAAACAGCCGACTCGCGCACCATCGGCATCGTCCTGCGGCCGCGCTGGGTGCCCAAGCTCAGCATCTCTGTGGACTACATCGACATCGCCCTCGCCAACGCAATTGAAACCTTGACCCTGCAACAGCTGCTCTACGCCTGCTACGATTCGACGAATTACCCGAACAATGCGTCCTGCGGTTCTTTCACCCGCAATGCGGCGGGACAGATCACCACGTTCGGCGCCGGCTACGTCAACGCCGGCCTGCTGCATTTCCAGGGCATCCAGGCAGGGATCGACTACTCCTTCACGCTGCCGGGCGTGTTCGGCAGGATCGATACGCGCTTGAGCTATCTGGAGGAGCGGCAGCTGGTATCGAAGATCGGCTCGGCGAGCCCCATCCAGTATGCCGGGGAGATCGGCACGCCCACCAACAAGGGCACCATCGATGTGACCTACCTGAACGGGCCCGTGTCCTGGAACGTACAGAGCATCTTCGTGGGGTCGGCCAACTTCAACAATTTGAACACCTCGACACAACAGGATTATCTGACCGTCCATCCCTGGTGGCTGATCAACTCTACGGTGGGCTACAACGTGACCAAGGACGTCACCGTGCGCCTCATCGTCGACAACGTGTTCAACAAACAGCCGCCGTTCCCTGCACTCGCGGGGTCCGGCGGTAACTTCGCGAACGCCACGTCCCAGTATTTTCCGGGAATCATCGGTCGCACCTACCTGTTGTCCGCGGGCGTCAAGTTTTAGGTCCTGCATCGTCGGGCGACGCCCCTGGGAGCACCGATCTATAACGCGGCGGCGCCGGTCGTGGAAACACGGCCGGCGGATGCTGCGCGAGTTCAGCAAGCGCCACGTCCACTGCTCTTTCGAGTTGCGGGTCATGTCCGAGACGGACCTGTGCCGGATCCTCTTCCACCTCGATCGTCGGTGCGATGCCGATGTTCTCCACCTCCCATTCCCCCTGTGTGCCGTAAATTGCCCATCGCGGGGCCGTCACGCTGCCACCGTCCACCAACGGGGGATAGTTGCCGATGCCGACGAGACCACCCCAAGTGCGCACGCCGACGATCGGTCCGATGCCGTTCTTTTTGAACAGCCACGGCAACGCATCGCCGCCGGACCCTGACATCTGGTTGATGATCATCACCTTCGGCCCGAAAATCGCCTGCGCCGGCTCGATAGTTTCCTCCCCCTCCCGCGTCGAGTTGATCATCTGCGGGGTGCGCCTCAGCTGATCGACGATGTAGTCGGCGATATCTCCGCCGTGATTGAAGCGTTCGTCGAGAATCGCACCCTGCTTACCCACTTGTGAGAAGAAATAGCGGTTGAAGTTGGCGAATCCGCCGGCATGCGTGTCAGGGAGAAAGACGTACGCGAGGCGTCCGCCGGAAAGACGATCGACGGTGGCACGATTCGACTCCATCCACGTCCGTAGGCGAAGGTTGCCCTCCGATGCGACGGGCACCACGGTCACCCGCCGCGAGCCGACTCCGTCGACCCGTGGACCGACGTCGAGCACCGTCTGTTTGCCGGCGAGGCCGAGAAAGTAGCGGGTGGGTTCACCATCCGCGGTCGCCGGTGTGCCGTTCACCGCGAGCAAGAACTCGCCGGTGGTGACGTTCACGCCGGGTGCGGTGAGCGGCGCTGCGAGCTGGGGATTCCAGTTCTCGCCCGTGAGGACGCGCGCGAACTGATAGTGACCCTGCGCCACGCGCAGGTCTGCACCCAAGAGACCGACGTTCTCCTTGCCCTGCTCCGGCTTGGCACCGCCCTTGATGAACGTATGGCCGATGCTCAGGTGTCCCGTCATTTCCTCGAACAAGGTGTTGAGGTCCGCGCGGCTGGCAATGCCTGCCACGAACGGTGCGTAGGTGCGCTCGGCCGCCATGAGATCCAGGCCGTGCATTCCCGGGTCGTACAGGAAGTCGCGCTCGATGCGCCACACCTCGTGATACATCTGACGCCATTCCGCGCGCGGGTCCACCCACACGCTGAGCTCCTCGGTCTTGAGGGTGCCGTCTCCCTCCTTGGGCGCCTTCTCGGCAGGCACGACGAACAATTTATTCTTCTGCGCGAACAGCACCTTGGCGCCGTCGGCCGACACCGCGAAGACGCCGGCCTCGACACCTTTGACGAATGGTTCGGACTTGCGGGTCTTCAAATCGAACCGCACGACGTCCTCCGGCGCACCTTTTTCGGATGATTCGAGATAATCCTCATCGGTCATGGCGGTCGGCGAGCTGAGTGCGTAGACGATCCCCTCGCCGCCGGTTTCCAGGCTGGCATAATTGGCACGTGTCAGCGGCAGCGCCAGGATGCGCTGATCGAGGCCTGTAAAATCGATGCGCACCGCCGGGGCTTTCTTGAGCGCGGCCTTCTCGGATTTCTCGGGCTTCGCGGGTTTGACGGGCTTGCTGTCAGCCACCTCTTCGTCGCTTTCGGGCGCCAACGGCGACGCCTGATCGTTGCGCAGAACCGCGACGTACACGCTGCTGTCCACGGCACGTCCCATGCTCGACATGTCGAGCCAGCCGGCGCCGAGACCCACCGTGGTGCCGGCGATGAAGTACAGGTACTTGCCGCTGCGGTCGAAACGTGGCGCGGTTGCGTCGCTGCGCCCGTCTGTGAGCGGCCGGCTCATGCGGTCGGTCAGCGAATACGCGTACACGGCGTGAAGATGGTTCGGCAGCGTTTTCGTATAGGCGAGCCATGCGCTGTCGGGCGACCATGCCGCATCCTGCAGAAAAGACGGCGCATCGTAGCGGTCCGTGTCGATCTTCACCGGGGCCGGCCGATCGACGTCGAGCATCCAAAGGTTCAGGCGTTTGTCGAAGAAAGCGAGCTTGCGGCTGTCCGGCGACCAGCGGGGGGCGTAGAAATAGGATCCCGGCATGCCGAGGTCGATGACTCGCGGCTTGGCGAGGCCGTCCGGCGACGCCAGGTTCAGTGCGTATTCTCCCGAAGCATCGGAAAACCAGGCCACCCACTTGCCGTCCGGCGACCATGCAGGATCGCGGTCAGCGACCCCGGGACTGCGCGTCAGATTGCGCGTGTCGCCTTTCTCGGCGGGCACCGCGAGAATCTCGCCGCGGGTCTCGATGAGCACGCGTTTGCCGGTGGGTGAAATCGCTGCATGCAGGATTTCCTTTGCGTCCACTTTGGCGAAATGCGGCCGCAGTTCGGCGAACTCGGCGGAAATCGTCACGGGTACCGGGTGCGGCTCACCGCTGGCGTAGTCGAGCAGGCTCAGGCGTCCAAACTGCGCGTAGACGATTCCGCCGGGCCCCGCGGAAGCCGACGTGATGTCGAATCCTCGCGAGTTGTCGACCAGCGCGCGCACGGCATGGGTGGCGCAATCGTAGGCGAACAGGGAGACCGGACCGGCGCGGTCAGACAGAAAATACACGGTGCCGCCCACCCAGAGCGGATTGCGGTCATTCGAGTTCTCGCGCGGAATCTTTTCGACCTGCGAGTCCTTCAGATCGGCCAGCCAGATGCGCGCGGTCTGCCCCCCGCGATAACGCTTCCACGCCGGCTGCCACTGACTGAAGGGGCTGTACGCAAGATGCGTGCCGTCCGGCGAATAGCTTCCTGCGTCACCGGAGGGCAGAGGAAGCTTCTCGACGGCCCCGCCCGTGACCGGCACGGTGTACAGCTGCTCGAGATCGCGGGTGGTCTCCCGTGTCGATGCGAACAACACCCGGCTGCCATCCGGAGTGAACCCCAACGCCGTGTCGTTGCCCGGATGATACGTCAGGCGCCTCGGTTGGCCGCCGGCCGCCGAAACCACGTAGACATCCGTGTTTTCATCGTAGGTCGCCGTGAACGCGATCGTCGTTCCATCGGGTGAGAAATGCGGTGACGAACCGCTGCCGCCCGCTTCGAGCAGGCGCCTTGCCTCCCCTCCGGCCCGCGGCACGATCCATATGCCTCCGGCATACTCGAACGCGATCTGCTGTGCCGACAGGGAGGGATGCTGAAGCAGCAGCGGCGGCCCGCTGCTGCCCGAGCCCGCGGCCAGCGCCGGAGCGATCAGCAAAGCCATCGTCAGACCCGGTACCAGTGAGGCAAGACCCGTCAACTTTGTGAGCATGAGTTACTTCCGATCAGTCAATGTCCGACGTGGTCGCGCCGATGCCTGTGAGATTCCGCGGTGCGTTCAAGAATATAAGGCAACCGGGATGATTTCATGAGCCAAAAACGGCCTTTTCGTGCGCGATTCGCTGCTTACCCCGCGCAATTTCCACGCTGTGCGCACAGGAAAGATCACCGACAACGGACGGGCGGCGATCGGGTCGGTCACAAGTCGTGCGCCCCAGTCGTGAGTACGCGTAGATAGCGCCGCGTGGTGCGAATTGATCGACAGCAAAATGAAGTTTTTGATAACCTTGGCGGCACCGATCATAAAATTATTGCCACAGCAGGCCGTCGGGTTCGCGCAGCCCCAAGCCCCCCGCCCGGCGCAAAGCTCGAAATGAAACCCCAGGAAAAAGACCGGGCCGACGTCGCCCACCGCGCTGCCGAGGTTGGCGCAGGAACCCTGCGTACCCCGGCACAGCTGCTCGCCGCGGGCCTGATTGCGCCTGAGGAACTGGTGCGGATCACGGAAGTATCGGCGCAGTTTGCAGTCGCCATCACGCCGCACATGCGCTCTCTGATCGAGCCGGGCTGCGCGAACGATCCCATCGCGGCGCAGTTCGTGCCGAGTGCGGCGGAATTGAACGTGGCCGAAGGCGAGTTGACGGATCCCATCGGGGACGAGGCGCATTCGCCCGTGGCGGGCATCGTGCATCGCTATCCCGACCGGGTGCTGCTCAAGCCCCTGCAGGTTTGTCCAGTGTATTGCCGTTTCTGTTTCCGTCGCGAGGCCGTGGGTCCCGGACATGCCGGGCTCGACGAAGCCGAGCTCGAGGCCGCCTTCGCTTACATCGAATCGTGCAAACAGATCTGGGAGGTGGTGGTCACCGGCGGTGATCCCTTCGTGCTCTCGCCGCGGCGGATGGCGGGGATCATGCGGCGGCTGGACTCGATCGGCCACGTTCGGGTGGTCCGCTTCCACACGCGGGTTCCGGTGGTACGCCCCGACCTCGTGTCGGACGAGCTGCTCGATGCGCTGCGCATCAAAAAGGCGGTATTCGTCGTCCTGCACGTGAATCACGTCAACGAACTCTCGGCGGCCGCCCGCGATGCCTGTGCCCGGCTCGTCGACCGCGGCTTGCCGATGCTGAGTCAGACGGTGCTGCTGCGCGGGGTGAATGCCGACGCGCAAACGTTGGAGACGTTGTTCCGGGCGCTGGTGGAAACCCGGATCAAGCCGTACTACCTGCATCAGGGCGATCTGGCGAAGGGGACCGGCCATTTTCGTACCTCGCTCGCAACAGGGCAGGACGTGATGCGCACCCTGCGTGGCCGTGTGTCGGGCGTCTGTCAGCCGCTCTATGTCCTCGACATCCCCGGCGGTCACGGCAAGGTGCCGGTCGGGCCGAATTACCTCACGTCGGCCGATGAGCGGGGCGAGTACCGCGTCTGCGATTATCTCGGCAACGTGCACGCCTACCAGGATTCCGCCTGAGCGGTCTGCGGATCCGGCGATTTTGGCGCGTGCTCCGCGCGGCAGTGCTCGCCG
>CAZZYJ010000013.1:0-13347 GCA_964658215.1 uncultured Steroidobacteraceae bacterium
TGTTCTACGACGTCAAGGGGGAGCGCCTCCATGGCTGAACGGCTCTCGCGGATCCTGCCGGCCGTAAGGCCGGCGCCCTGGCTCGCGGTCCCGCCGCCGATGACGCGCCATGTCTTCTACGGTCCCGCGCCGGCACGCCGGGCGGTGGCGGCCGTGCGGGGCGTCGCGTTCGCGGAGGATCCGTGCCGCGCTTGCACCGATGGCACGCGCTCGACCCTGTGGCTGGGCCCGGACGAATACCTCTTGCTCGACGCCGCCGCCGCGCCCGATCCCGCGTGGCGCACGCGGCTCGAGGACGCCCTGCTCGCCGGCGCCCCGGACACCGGCGCGCTGGTGGACGTGAGCCACCGACAGTTCGCGCTGGAGGTGCACGGTCCCCATGCCGAAGAAATCCTCTGCGGCGCCTGCCCGTTGGACCTCGAAGCCGGTGAATTCCCGGTGGGCACGTGCACGCGAACCGTCCTCGCCAAGGCCGACATCGTGCTCTGGCGCACGCGCGACGAGGCGTTTCATCTGGAGGTGTGGCGCTCGTTCTCAGGCTACGTCGGCGGCGTGCTGCGCGAGATCGCCGCGGAGTACTATCCCGGCACCTGAGCGGGTCGTCCCGGGCGCGACGCGCGCTGCGCCGGCGGCCAGTCCGCGCGGGAGCCCCCAGCGCTGCGCTCACCCGCCGGTCAGCGCTGCGCCACCTGCCAGTCCGGTGCCGTGTAGAACGGCGCATTCGACGGCGCCAGCAGGCCCCGCCCGAGAATGTGATCCGCGGCCTTCTCCGCGAGCATGATGGTCGGCGCGTTCAGGTTCCCCGTGGTGACGGACGGCATGATGGAAGAATCCACCACGCGCAGGTTGCCGAGGCCGTAGACGCGGGTTTGCGGGTCCACCACCGCCATGCCGTCGCGGGCATCGCCCATCTTGCAGGAGCACGACGGGTGATAGGCGCTCTCCACCTTGGCCCGGACGAACTCGTCGATCTCGGCGTCGGTCTGCACGGCGGGGCCCGGCTGGATCTCACGGCCTCGATAGCGGTCGAAGGCGGTCTGCGCGAAGAGCTCGCGGGTCAGGCGCACGCAGGCGCGCATCTCCGTCCAATCGTCGGGCTCGCTCAGATAGTTGAAGAGAATCTTCGGCTTGGCGCGTGGGTCGGCGCAGGCCAGCCGCACCCATCCGCGGCTCTTCGAGCGCATCGGTCCGACGTGCGCCTGGAAGCCGTGCTCCTGCGCGAGCGTCGAGCCGTCGTACGCCACCGCCATCGGCAGAAAATGATATTGCAGGTCCGGGTAGGCGACGCCGGCGCGGCTGCGGATGAAACCGCAGGTCTCGAAGTGATTTGTGGCACCGAGCCCGTCCTTGCGGATCAACCAGCGCGCACCGATGAGCGCGCGGCGCCATGCGCTGAGCGAGGAATACAGGGTGATCGGCTCCCGGCAGGCCACCTGGAAATAAAACTCCAGGTGGTCCTGCAGATTCTCGCCCACCCCGGGCAGGTCGTGCACCACGTCGATGCCGTGCGCGCGCAACTCGACGGCGGGTCCGACGCCGGACAGTTTCAGTAGTTGCGGCGAGTTGATCGGGCCGCCGCAGAGGATCACCTCCCGGGCGGCGCTCGCACGCTGCGTCGTGCCGCCGCGCAGGTACTCGATGCCCACCGCGCGGCGCCCGTCGAAGAGCACACGCGTCGCCAGCGCCTGCGTTCGCACCGTCAGGTTGGGGCGGCGCATCGCCGGCCGCAGGTAGGCATTCGCGGCGCTGCTGCGCCGGCCATCCGCGCCCACGGTCATGTCCATGCGCCCGAAGCCTTCCTGTTGGAAACCGTTGACGTCGGCCGACAGCGGATAGCCGGCCTGACCGGCCGCCGCGAGCCATGCCGCATGCAACGGATTGGCCAGCGTGCCGTAGCGGGTCTCGAGCCTGCCGCAGTCGCCGCGATAGTCGTTGCCGCCCTCGGCGCGTTTCTCCGCGCGCCGGAAATACGGCAGCACGTCGCCATACGACCAGCCCGCCGCACCTTCGCGCTGCCAGCGCTCGAAGTCCTGTGGATTACCGCGGATGTACACCAGGCCGTTGATGGAAGACGAGCCGCCCAGCGCCTTGCCGCGCGGGGTGTGCATGCGCCGCCCGTTCAGCTGCGGTTCGGGCTCCGTGTGATAGAACCAGTTGTACCTCGGCATGTTCATCGGAATGGACAGCGCCGACGGCATTTGAATGTACACCGAACGATCGGAGCCGCCGTATTCGAGCAGCAGCACGGTGTGCTGCCCGTCGGCCGTCAACCGATCCGCGAGCACGCAGCCGGCGGAGCCCGCGCCGACGATCACGTAGTCGAACGTGAGCCGTTCGCTTCCCGAAGAGGTGTTCATGGCCGTTATGGACGCCTGGGGCGGGTTCCGTCTAAGATGATCTGCGGGTGGTCGTACGTTCCGTTCAATTATCAGGAAGAGTTCACGCGTGACCGACCGGAACCCTCGAGGCCTAGCGTGAGAGTGGACGAGGGATCATGCCGCTGTGCGTGCCGCAGGGTCAAGCGACCGCGCTTCCTCGAGCTGCTGGCGCCCGTGCTGCTCGCCGTCGGCGCGCTCGCCCCGTTCCACGCCCGCGCCACGGCGCCGGAACCCGCCGGCTGCCGCGACGTGCGCTTCGCCGACGTCGGTTGGACCGACGTCACCGCCACCACGGCATTGGTCGCCCAGCTCCTGCGCAGTCTGGGCTACGCGCCGACCATCACGGTGCTGTCCGTGCCGGTGACGTTCACCTCCATGCACAACAAGGACGTGGACGTGTTTCTCGGCAACTGGATGCCGGCTCAGCAGGCGGACGTCGCGCCCTATCTCGCCGATGGTTCCGTGACGGTGATCGGTCCGAATCTCGAAGGTGCCAAATACACGCTCGCGGTGCCGGACTATACCTACGACGCCGGTCTCAAGGACTTCGCCGACATCAAGCGGTTCGCACCGGCGCTCGCCCGCGAGATCTACGGCATCGAGGCCGGCAACGACGGCAACCGGCTGGTCCTCGGGATGCTGCAGGACGAGCGCTTCGGTCTGCAGGATTTCAAGCTGATCGAATCCAGCGAACAGGGCATGCTCGCGCAGGTCGAGCGCGCCACCCGTGCCAGACGGCCCATCGTCTTTCTGGCCTGGGAGCCGCATCCCATGAACATGCGCTTCGCGCTCAAGTTTCTCGCCGGCGGCGATGCGATCTTCGGTCCGAACTATGGCGGCGCCACCATCTACACCGTCACGCGCAAAGGCTACGGCGCCCGCTGCCCGAACGTGGGGCGCCTGCTCGCCAATCTCAAGTTCACGCTGCGCGGCGAGAGCGAAATGATGGCGGCCATCCTCGATCGGCACGAACAGCCGGACATCGCGGCGGCGGAATGGCTGAAGGCGAATCCGACGGTGACGAATGCCTGGCTGGACGGCGTGCTGACCGTCGATGGGCGGCCGGCGCGCGACGCGCTGGCGCATGCCGCGGCGCCGCCGCGCCCCGGCGGTTTCGAGCAATGGGTGATCACCCACAAGATTCCGGTGGGTGACGCGATGGCCGCCCTCGTCGAGTCGGTGAAGACGCACGGCATGATCATGTTCGACGGCATCTCGCTCGTGATCCGCGGCACGGTGAACGGGGTGGATGCCGCGCTGCGCGCGCTGCCGGCGCCGCTGCTGATCCTCGCCATCGCCGCTCTGGCCTACGTGCTGCGCCGCTCCTGGGTGCTGACCGTGTTCGTCCTGCTGGCGCTGCTGTTCATCCTGAACCAGGGCTACTGGCTCGCCACGCTCGAGACGCTCGCCCTGGTGCTGGTCGCGACGTTCACGTGTGCCCTGATCGGGGTGCCCGTCGGCATCGCCGCCGCCCACCGGCCCCGGCTGTACGCGGCGCTGCGGCCTGCGCTCGACCTGATGCAGACGCTGCCCACCTTCGTGTACCTGATCCCCACGCTGGTCCTGTTCGGGCTGGGGGTGGTGCCCGGGCTCATCTCGACCGTGATCTTCGCGCTGCCGGCGCCCATCCGGATGACCCACCTCGGCATCTCCAGCGTCCCCCGTCCGCTGCTCGAGGCGGGCGCGGCGTTCGGCGCGACGCGTACCCAGCTGCTGTGGAAGGTGGAACTGCCGGGCGCCGCATCCACCATCGTCGCCGGCATCACCCAGTGCATCATGCTGAGCCTGTCCATGGTGGTCATCGCGGCGTTGGTGGGGGCGGGCGGGCTCGGCGTGCCGGTGGTGCGTGCGCTCAATTCCGTGCAGGTGGGCATGGGCTTCGAAGCCGGCTTCACCATCGTTCTGCTCGCCATCATCCTGGACCGGATGAGCCGCCCCACGGAGCGCGGCCCGAAATGAACGCCGCCGTCGAATTCCAGGACGTCGACATCCTCTTCGCGCGCCACCCCGGCCGCGAGGGACGCCGTGCCCTGCGCGAAGCGCTGGTGGCGCTCGACGCCGGTGGCACCCGCAACGACATACAAACCCGCTACGACGTCGTGGTGGGCGTCGCCGGCGCCAACCTGCGCGTCGCGCGCGGCGAGATCTCGGTGCTGATGGGGTTGTCCGGTTCGGGCAAGTCGACGCTGCTGCGCGCGGCGAACGGGCTGAATCCCGTCACCCGGGGACACGTGCTGGTGCACGCCGCGGACTCGGTGATCGACGTCGCCACCTGCGGCCCGGCGCAGATGCGGCGCGTGCGGCGGGAACGCGTGGCCATGGTCTTCCAGCAGTTCGGCCTGCTGCCCTGGCGCACGGTGCGCGAGAACGTGGGCTTCGGCCTCGAACTGCGCGGCGAACCGCCCGCCGCGCGCGCGGCCATCGTCGACGAGAAGCTCGAACTGGTCGGCCTGTCGCAATGGGCCGAGCGCCACGTGGGCGAACTGTCCGGCGGCATGCAGCAGCGCGTCGGCCTCGCGCGCGCCTTCGCCACCGACGCGGACATCCTGCTCATGGACGAGCCATTCTCAGCCCTCGATCCGTTGATCCGCGGCAAACTCCAGGACGAACTGCTCGCCCTGCAGGAGCGCGTCAAGAAGACCATTTTGTTCGTGAGTCACGATCTGGACGAAGCCCTGCGCCTCGGCGATCGCATCTCCATCCTGCAGAACGGGCGCATCATCCAGACCGGGACCGCCGAAGACATCGTGCTGGCGCCGGCCGACGACTACGTCGCCGAATTCGTCAGGCACATGAACCCGCTCGACGTGCTCACCGGCGGCATGATCATGCGCCGGCGCGCGCAGCTCGCCGCCGAGGGCGACCTGCTCTGGCTGGACGATGCGCGACGCTATCAGATTTGCATCGATCGCAACGACGCCGGCATGACGCTGCGCCTGGACGGCGTCGAGCACCCGCTGCGCCACGTCAGCGACGACGCGGGCCTCTGCCGCGCCGATGACCGCCTCGCCGTGGCACCGGCCTCCTTCTCGCTGCAGTCCATCATCGAGCTGCGCCAGGCGAGCGGACATCCCGTGCTGCTCACCGACGCGGGCCGGGTGATCGGCGTGTGCTGCGAAACCGAGATAATCCGTGCGCTCGCCGGCAGCCGGCGCTAGCGGGCTGCCGCCACGGGGTCCTCCATGAATCACGACGTCATCATTTCCTGTGCCGTGACCGGCGACGACACCAAGGTCACCAAAAGCCCACACTGCGCGGTGACCCCGGAGCAGATCGCCGACACCGCCGTCGCCGCCGCGCGGGCCGGCGCCGCCATCGTCCACATCCACGTGCGCGAGCCCGCAACGGGCGCGTTCAGCATGGAAACGCGGCATTACCGCGACGTCGTCAAACGCATCCGCGACAGCGGGGTCGACGTCATCGTCAACCTGACCTGCGGCATGGGCGGCTACATCGTGATCGGCAAGCGGGGTCTCGAGGACACGCCGGCGCCCGGCAGCGACTTCGTCAGCCAGGAGGAGCGCATGCGGCACGTGATCGATCTGTGCCAGGAAGGTCTCTACCGGCCGGACATCGCCACCCTCGATTGCGGCAGTTTGAACTTCGGCGACGGCAACCGCGCCTACGTCTCCACGCCCGACTATCTGCGCCAGGGTGCGCAGATCTGCAGGGACCTGGGCGTCAAGCCGGAACTCGAGGTGTTCGACACCGGCAACCTGTGGTTCGTCAAGCAGCTGGTCAAGGAGGGCCTCGTCGACGGGCCCGCGCTCATCCAGCTGTGCATGGGAATCCCCTGGGGCGTGCCCGCGGACGTGGGCCATCTGCTCGCCATGGTCAACGCCCTGCCCGACCCCTGTCACTGGGGCTCCTTCGCCATCAGCCGCATGCAGATGCCCTGGGTGGCGCAGTCGGTGCTGCTCGGCGGCAACGTCCGGGTGGGCCTCGAGGACAATCTGTACCTGAGCAGGGGCGTGTACGCCAGCAACGCGCAGCTCGTCGACAAGGCGCGCACCATCATCGAAGCCCTCGGCGCGCGCGTGCTGACAGCGGCCGAGGCCCGTGAAAAGCTGCGGCTGCGCTGAGGCCGGGTGAGCGAACTTGCCCCGTACCGCACGACGATCGAGCCCGGCTGGATCGACTACAACGGGCACCTGCGCGATGCGTACTATGCGCTGGTGGCGAGCCGTGCCGTCGATGACGTGATGGACCAGATCGGGCTGGACGGCGCGTATCGCGAACGCACGGCCTGCACGCTCTTCACGCTGGAGTTGCACCTGAACTATCTGCACGAGGTCAAGCGCGCCGACGTCCTGTCGGTGTTTTCGGCCGTCCTCGACGTCGACCACAAGCGGCTGCATCTGGGCTGCCGCTTCGAGAGCGACCGGTCGGCCGGGCCGGTCGCGACCGCCGAGGCGCTGCTGCTGCACGTGCGACGGGGGGACGCGCCGTCGAGCGCCCCGTTTCCGGCCGCGGTCGCGGCGCATCTGGAGGCGCTCAAGCTGTGCGCCCCGGCGCGGGCCGCGTGGCAGCCGGGATCGCGCCGGATGGAGTTGCGGCGGCGGTGAGCAGTCATCGGCCGGGCGGCAACACGAAGGACGGCGCAGGTCTGCGCAGACTCGTCGCGCCGCGCAGCATCGCGCTGATCGGTGCGGGCGCGTGGACCGACGCGGTGGCGGCGGCCAATGCCGCGATCGGCTATGACGGAACACTCTGGCGGGTGCATCCCAGCCGCGTCTCGACCGCCTCCCTCCCCTGCTATCGGTCGGTCGCGGAACTACCCGAGCCGCCCGACGCCGCCTTCCTCGCCGTGCCCAACCACGAGGTACCCGGTGTCGTGGCGGCGCTCGCCGCGCGCGGCGCCGGCGGTGTCGTGTGCTTCTCCGCCGGATTCTCCGAAACCGGCACCGACGTCGGTCGGCAGCTTGCCGCCGACCTCGACGACAGCGCGGGCGCGATGCCGTACTTCGGCCCGAACTGCTATGGATTCGTGAACTTCTTCGATCGCGTGGCGATGATGCCGGACCAGGTGGTGGGGGCGGCCGTCGAACGCGGGGTGGCGCTCATCTGCCAGAGCGGCACCATCGCGCTCACGCTCATGTTCAACCAGCGTTCCCTGCCCGTGGGGTATCTCTTCACCGTGGGCAACCAGAGCCGGCTCGCGGTGGAGGAGCTGATCGAGAGCCTTTGCGACGATCCGCGCGTGACCGCGTTCGGCCTGTATCTCGAAGGCATCAAGGACGCCCCGCGTTTTGCCGCGGCGGCCGCCCGCGCCCGCCGGGCGGGCAAGCCCATCGCCGTGATCAAGTCCGGTCGTACCGCGGCGGCCGTGCGGACCGCTCACGGTCATACGGGTGCGCTCGCCGGAACCGATGCCGTGTTCGCGGCATTCTGCCGACAAGCCGGCCTCGCGCGCTGCGATACCCTGGCAACCCTCTGCGAAACCCTCAAAGTGTTCCATGCCGGAGGGGTTTTGCCCGGCCGCCGGGTGCTGGTCATGGGTGCGTCGGGCGGCGACATGGCCATGACGGCGGATGTGGCGCGCGGACTGCGGCTCGATTTCGCGCCGCTGCCGGCGGCGGCGGCGGCGGTGCTGCAGGAGCGGCTCACGACGCGGGTCACGATCGCGAATCCCCTCGATTTCCATACCTATCTCTGGTTCGACCCGCCTGCGCTCAAGACGGTGTTCACCGCGGTCCTTAACGCCGGCTACGACGCCGTCGGCTTCATGTTGGACTGCCCGCCCGACGCAACCACCGACACCACCTCGTTCGACGCCGTCATCGAGGTCTACCTGGAGGCCGCCGCCCGCTCCCCCACCCGCGCCGCCCTGATGGCCTCGCTTCCCGAGACGTTGGGGCAGCGCGTCCGCCGCCGCTGCCTGGACGCGGGCGTGATTCCGCTGCAGGGTCAACGCGAGTCCCTGGAGGCGTTGAGTCTCGCCGGCAGCGTCGGCGAAGCGTGGCACCGCGGGTCGACGGTGGCGCTGCACACCCCGGCCGGCGGCGGGTCCGCGGCGCCGGTGACCTACACCCTGGGCGAACACGAGGCGAAGGCCGCGCTCGCGGCCCTCGACGTGTGCGTGCCGCGCAGCGCGGTGGGTCCTCCCGGCGCGGTCCGGCACCTGCTGGCCGGCCTGGATTTTCCGGTGGCCATCAAGGCGGTGGGCAGGCACATCGAACACAAGAGCGAGCTCGGCGGCGTCATACTCGACGTACGCGACCACCTCGACGCCGTGGCCGCCGCCGCCCGGCTCGCCGGGCTGTCCGACCTGGTGTTGGTCGAGGAGATGATCACGGACGGCGTCGCCGAGATCTTGGTCGGCGTCATCGTCGATGCCCAATTCGGCCTGGTGCTGGTGCTCGGGGCCGGCGGCGTGTTCACCGAACTGGTGGGCGACAGCGTGAGCCTGCTGCCGCCCTGGGACCGGACGTCGATCGGCGCGGCCCTCGCGGGGCTGTCGACGGCGCGACTGCTGGCCGGCCACCGCGGCAAACCGCCGGGGGACGTCGAGGCATTGATCAGCGTCGCGCTCGCCGTGGCGCGTTACGCCGTTCAGCACCTCGACGCCGTGATCGAAATCGACGTGAACCCGGTCATCGTGCGGCCCGCAGGGGCGGGTGCGGTGGCCGTGGATGCGATGATCCGCCTGCAGCGGTAGAAACCGGGAGCCCGAGACCATGTCTAACGAAAATATGTCAAATGAACCGGGTGCAAATCCCGTCCTGGCCGCCGGGACGCGGGAGGGGGTCCGGATCGTCATCGACGGCAGCGTGCTTGAGATCACGCTCGACCGGCCCAAGGCAAATGCCATCAGCCTCGGCGTGAGCCGGCGTCTGAACGACGTATTCACCGCCTTCCGCGACGATCCGACGCTGCGGGTAGCCATCGTCACGGGCGCCGGTGATCGTTTCTTTTCCCCGGGATGGGACTTGAAAGCGGCCGCGGCCGGCGAGAAAGCCGACGAGGATTGGGGCGCGGCGGGCTTCGGCGGTCTCAACTATCCGCGCAATCTGAACAAACCCTTGATCGCCGCCGTCAATGGCATCGCCTGCGGCGGCGGCTTCGAACTGGTGCTCGGCACCGACCTCATCGTCATGGAAGAGCATGCCCGCTTCGCGCTGCCCGAGATCCACGTCGGCGTCCTGCCGGATGCCGGGGTCATCAAATTGCGGCGCCGCATTCCCTACCACGTGGCCGTGGAGTTTCTGCTCACGGGTCGCTGGATGGACGCGGCGGAAGCGAAGCACTGGGGCCTCGCCAATTACCTGGTGCCGACCGGCCAGGGAATGGCCAAAGCCCGCGAAATCGCCCGCAGCCTCGCCGCTGGACCGCCACTGTTGTTTCCCGCCATCAAGCAGCTCTTGCGGCATTCCGAGATGGTCCCGGAACACGAAGCCTTCGCCCTGCATGATTCCCTGGACCTGGTGCAGCAGGTGATCCGCTCCGACGATCTGAAGGAAGGCACCCGCGCGTTCACCGAGAAGCGCGCCCCCCGCTGGCAGGGACGCTGACCCGCAATTAATCCGCCTCCCCCTAGTCAGACGGGACATTTACGTACAAGCTTCGGACCCATGGAAGTGCTGCTGGTCGAAGATAGTCCGGAGGTGAGCCTCATCACCGTCGAATACCTGAACGAGCTGGGTCACGGAGCGCTGGCGGTGGCCGACGCCGAAACCGCCGTGACTCAGCTGGGACTGCGGTCATTCGATGCACTCATCACGGACGTGAGCCTGCCCGGCATGTCCGGCATCGACCTCGCCAAGGAGGTGTGCAGAAGCTACCCCCGACTGCCGGTGATCATCTGCTCAGGCTATGGTTCGCTCAGTTTGGGTGCTCTCCTGGGCCACACCCACCCCAATGTCATGCTGCTGCCCAAACCGTACGATATGACCATGCTGGAAAAGACGCTGGGCGACGCCGCCCGGCTCGCTCTGACCTAGCGGACTGGCGCGGGGTTCGCTAATGAGCGATTCGGCGGCGCTCGGCGACTCCGGAACGGATCACGGCGGCGGTCTGCCGGGGCATCTCGCCGGTGACCACTTTCAGCGCCCGCGCCCACGCCACGGCCTGGGGAGCGGGTTCCGGGGGGTCGTAGGGAGCCAGCGGCGGCTGCTCGGGGCTGGTCGGCGGCGGAACGCTCTCATTGCGCATACGCATGCCTTACCCCGAGGTCGCGGCGTAGACGTCGTCGGCCCGCGTATCGCGGGCCCGCCAGACGCGCGCAGCGCCGGTCGCCGCCCCGGCGAGGATCCCGGCCGCCACGGCGATGCCGATGGCCGCCCAGGGATTGTCGCGAACGAAATCGTCCAGGCCGTACGCGGCGGAGCGGGCCCCGGCACGCAGTGACCGAACCCCCTGCGTCACCTGCGGACGAAAATCCCGCATCCGCACCACCGTCCGATTCATTGCATCGTTCATGGCTACTCCTGCCCTCAGGGCACACTGCCCTCTGTGGTGACTATGCAGCGCGCAGCGCGCGAGTACGGTAGGCGATCAGCACCGTCGGCTGTAGGACATATCAGACGAGGAGCTTGTCGAGCGTGATGGGCAGTTCGCGTACCCGCACCCCGGTGGCATGGTAAACCGCATTGGCGAGCGCGGCGGCGACGCCCGTGATACCGATCTCGCCGATACCTCGTGCTCCCAACGCGTTGATGTAGGGATCGTGCTCCGGCACCACGTCGACGTCGATGCGGCCGATGTCGGCGTTGGTGGGCACGTGGTAGTCGGCGAGATTGGCGTTGACGATGCGTCCGTCGCGCGAGTCGAACAGGGATTCTTCCATCAAGGCCATGCCGATCCCCCACACGACGCCGCCGAGCAGCTGGCTGCGGCCGGTTTTTGCATTGAGGAGTTTGCCGACGCTGTACCGGCCCACCACCCGGGGCACGCGGATCACGCCGAGGTCGGCATCGACACGAACCTCGACGAAGACGGCGCCGAAAGAATGCATGGAGAACTCCTTCTTCTCGTCGCCGGGCTGCGCATCCCCCTGCGCCGAGATTTCCCGGCCGCCGTTGCGGGCGAGCGCGGCCGCGACGGGCTCGCGGCGCGCCGCCGCCCGGCGGCCGATGCTGCCGGACTCGATGACCACCTCACCGGCCGGTGCCCGGAACGCAGGCGACGCCTCGTCGGCGATGGCGAGGGCAACGATCTTCTCACGCAGAGCCGCTGCCGCGGCCTGCACTGCCGGCGCGACACTCGCCGCGCTCTGCGAGCCGCCGGATACGGGCGCCACGGGAAAGTTGCTGTCACCCAGCTCGAACCGCACTCGTTCCAGGGGGAAGCCGAGGATATCCGCGGCCACCTGGGTCATCACCGTGTACGTCCCCGTCCCCAGATCCTGCGTTCCGCACTGGACGACGACCACGCCGTCCGGCCGCAGACGCGCGACCGCACCCGCCGGCGACCGGTTCGCCGGGTAGGTCGCCGTGGCGAACCCCAATCCGACGAGTTCGCGGCCCTCACGCATCGACCGGGGCGCCGGCGAGCGGGCCGCCCAGTCGAACGCCTCGGCCCCGCTCGAGTAACAGGCGAGCAGCGCGCGCGACGACCAGGGAATGCGTTTGTCCTCGTCCGTCGCTGCTTCGTTACGCCTGCGCAGCGCCACGGGGTCCAACTTCAATTCATAGGCTAGCTCGTCCAAGGCCGACTCCAGCGCGAAGGTGCCGGTCGCATGACCCGGCGCACGCTGAAAGGTGGGCGTCATGGCGTTCAGTTGCACGAGACGGTGGCTGGTCGTGACGTTCGGGCAGGCATATACGATACGTGTCTGAACCGCCGCGGGCTCGGTGAAATCCTCCAGCAACGACGTGTGCGACAGCGAATCGTGCCGCAGGCGCAGGAACTCGCCGTCCGCGGCCGCCGCGACGGCGAAGCTTTGTTCCGTCTGCGGGCGCCCGCCCACGGGCCCGAACATTTGTGGCCGCTGCAGCACCAGCTTCACGGGCCGCCCCACCTGGCGGGCTGCCATCGCGGCCAGCGGCACGTGCGACCACATGGAGCCCTTCGAACCGAAACCTCCGCCCACGTAGGGGCAGACCACCCGTAAGTTGTCCTTGGGCAGTCCCAAGGTCTTCGCGAGGGCCGTCTGGCACCCGGAAATGGCCTGTGTGGCGTCGTACACGGTGAGCTTGTCGCCCTGCCAGACGGCGACGGTGGCGTGTGGCTCCAGGGGATTGTGGTGTTCCATCGGCGTCGTGTAAATCGCCTCGACCGTCGCGCCGATGCGTCCTGCCTCGACCTGCGCGGCATCGCCGCGGCGGCTGTCGGTGGGATCCCGGTTGACCTTGGCCGGCGCATGCGCCGTCGCCCGACCGGCGGCGAAGCTCAATTGCGCGGCGTCCGCCGCGTAGATTGCCTTCACCCGGACGGCGGCGGCCGTCGCCTGATCCAGGGTCTCGGCGACCACCACGGCGATGGGCTGGCGATTGAAATGCACCACGTCGTCCTGCAGCAGCGTCAGCACCCGACCCGTGGGTGCATCCGCGGCGGCCGCCCTGCCCTCGTGCGGCAGCGTCGCCGTGTTCAGGTGGGTCATCACCCGGAGCACCCCCGGCATGCGCTCGGCGTCGAAGACGTCGAGACCGGTGATCCGCCCGCGGGGCACCGTGCTGAGCACGAGCACGGCGTGCGCCATTCTCGGCAGCAGGGTGTCGCCTGCATAAGGTGCCTGACCCGTCACCTTGAGATGCCCGTCCACGCGGTCGATGCCTGCCCCCACCCATTTCATGACGTCACCTCCAAGCCGGCCGCCAGCGAGACGGCACGGACCAGCGAACGCCGCCCCAGCTCTACTTTGAAGGCATTGCCGGCAAAGGGCCGCGCATCGCGCAGGGCCGCCCTCGACAGCCCTGCGAGGGACTCCGCATTCAATCGCCGACCCACCAGCAAACGCGGTGCCTCGTGCACCATCCAGGGTTTGTGCGCGACGCCGCCCAGGGCGACGCGCACGTCACGCACCACGTCG
>CAZZYJ010000013.1:13357-14627 GCA_964658215.1 uncultured Steroidobacteraceae bacterium
TAGAACTCACGGCCCTGGACGGCGACGAGGTCGGCGAACATGCGCAGCGCGGCGGCGACGGACACCAACGCGAACGCATAACTGGCACGGTCGCGAACCTTCAGATAATACGAATGCGGCGCGAAGTCTCCGGGCGGAAGATCCACGGACGTGATGATCTCGTCCTTCGCCAGATGCGTGTCGTATTGAGGCGTGTCCCCGGGAAGCCGGTGGAACTCCGTCAACCGCATCTGGCGCGAGCCCGCGGCGGAGCGCAGTTGCACCACCGCATCGAGCGCGGCGAGTGCCACGGCCATGTCGGACGGATGGGTGGCGATGCAGCGTGCGCTCGTACCGAGGATGGCATGGTTGCGGGTGAACCCGGCGAGGGCTGCGCAGCCGCTGCCCGGTGCGCGCTTGTTGCACGCCGCGTACGCGGTATCGTAGAAATAGGAGCAGCGGGTCCGCTGCAGCAGGTTGCCCCCCACGGTGGCCATGTTGCGCAACTGCGGCGACGCACCGGCGAGCAGGGCGTCGCGCAGCAGAGGATACCGGGTGCGCACCAGCGGATGCTCGGCGGTGTCGGCGTTGCTCGCCAGCGCGCCGATGCGAATTCCGCCGCCGGGCAGTTCGTGTATCTGCGCGAGACCGCCGAGCCGGGTGATGTCCACCAGCCGCGAGGGCGCTTCGATCCCGCCCTTCATCAGATCCAGCAGATTGGTGCCGCCCGCGATGAACGAAGCGCCCGGCTGCGCCACCAGGCGCAGCGCCCCGTCGACGTCCGCCGCCCTCGCGTACGAAAAGTTATCCACGCAGCACCTCGCGCACGGCATCGACGATGTTCGGGTACGCACCGCAGCGGCAGAGGTTGCCGCTCATGCGCTCGCGGATCTCGCCGTCGCCGAGCGCTCGGTTCGACTCGGGGCTGCTGCGGTGCTCGCCGACGAGAGCAACCGCCGAACACAGCTGGCCGGGTGTGCAGAAACCACATTGAAACGCGTCGTGTCGCAGAAAGGCCTGCTGCAGCGGGTGCAGGGTGCCGTCGGGGGCCGCCAGCCCTTCCACGGTGGTGATCTCGTCGGCCGGGTGCATGATGGCGAGCGTGAGGCATGAATTGATGCGCCGGCCGTTGATGAGAACGGTACAGGCGCCGCACTGACCGCGGTCGCAGCCCTTCTTGGTGCCGACCAGCCCCAGATGTTCGCGCAGTGCATCGAGCAACGTCAGCCGGGGCTCCACCGACAGCTCGTGAATTTCACCGTTAACGCGCAAGGCGAGGGACGAGGAGTTC
>CAZZYJ010000013.1:14637-26780 GCA_964658215.1 uncultured Steroidobacteraceae bacterium
GTCGCGGCGGCGGACGGCAGCGTCGCGGCGGCGGCCGCCGTGGCCGACACCGCGGTCCCTGACATCACCCCCGCACTTGCGACGGCGGCACTGGTCAGGAAATCTCTTCGGGTCACCGGAACGGCTGGTTTGTTCATCCACCCATGTAATCATGGCCATGCCACTGACCGCCTCGGCGGGCGGGCCGATCATCTGTCAGACGATCCTCACCGTAAGGATGCGCAATCCCGCACCTCGAAGCGCGCGCTGGGCGCGCGACCGGACCACGCGGGCGGACCACGTCAAAGATGCACGTAGGGCCAGTCCGCCACGGCAACCTGCCCGCCTGCCGGCGCGTTCAAGGCGCCCGGCGCGCCTGCCGGGCTGCGCGCTCGCGGTGCTGCGGGGCTCGCCAGGGCACGCAGCAGGTCACGCAATTCGAGCTGCGAACGACCGAGCGCGTCGCTCAGATCCGCGCATCGCGTGAGGGCACGGGCGTCGTCCAGCTCTCTCGCCAGGGCGCCGAGACCGCGCCTGACCCGCGCCAGGGCGGCGGCGCGCGTGCTGCAGCGTGCAGCAGCGACCCGGCCGGCGAGCGCATCGGCGAGCAGCGCGACCAGGCGCTCGTCGCGCTGGTACACCGCGTAAGGATGCGCGCGCAAGCGACCCGACACCGTGCGCGCGATGCGCCAGCTCGCACACCGAGCCTGTCGCAGCACCGCGCCCTCGGGGCAGATCTCGGCCCGGCCCAGAGCCCGGCAAACCGCCCGCTCCCGCAATGCGGCCCGGCGCAGCCCTCGCAGTCGGCTCACTTCACTGTCGACCATGTGTACCCCGCACAGACCACCGTCCTCACTCAGAGGGTGGACGCGACCGCGCTCGATCACTGTAGGAGGATGCCGCGTCCGGGCGACGGAGCCGCAAGAAACTTGGGGGGGGGGCGCCTCGGGCGTCAGCCGCCCAGCGGACGCAGCAGCGCGCGGGAAATGATGTGTCGCTGGACCTCGCTCGTGCCATCCCAGATGCGCTCGATGCGAGCGTCGCGCCAGATCCGCTCCAGGGGCAGATCGCTCATGAGACCCATGCCACCGTGGATCTGCAGTGCTTCGTCGGCCACCATGGCCAGCATCTCCGACGCCTTCAGCTTGGCCATCGCCATGTCCATGTCGGTATCGATCTTTTGATCACGTTTCCAGGCCGCTTCCAAGGTCATCAGCTCCGCGGCACGCAGCTCCACCGCCATGTCCGCAAGTTTGAAACCGACGCCCTGAAATTTGCCGATCGGCTGACCGAACTGCACCCGGTCGACTGCCCATTGCTTGGCAAGTTCGAGCGCGCGATCCGCGCGGCCGAGGCAGGTCGCGGCGACCTGCAGCCGCGTCGCGCCGAGCCACGTATTGGCCACGTCGAAGCCGCGGTGCAGATCGCCCAGGATGGCGCTCTTCGGCACCCGGCAGTCGCTGAAGTCGAGAATGCTGTTGGTGTAGCCGCGATGGGATACGTTCTGGTAACCGGGGCGCATCTCGAAACCGGGGTGGCCCTTGTCGATGAGGAAGGCCGTCATGGTACTACGCATGCCCTGCGCGACGGCCTCGTTGCCGGTGACGGCGAACAGGATCACGTAGTCCGAATGATCGGCATGGCTGATGAAGTGTTTCGTGCCGTTGATGACGAAGTCGCCGCCGGACGCGACGGCCGACGTTTTCATCCCGCGCAGGTCCGAGCCCGCGCCGGGCTCCGTCATGGCGAGACACTCCGTCCGCTCGCCCCGCACGGTGGGCAGCAGGTAGCGCTGTCGCTGCTCGCCCACGCACGCCAGCAGGATGTTCGACGGTCTGCCCACGCACGAGTAATGCAGCGCGTAACTCGTGCGCCCCAGTTCCTTCTCGTACAAGACCCAGCCGAGCGTGTCGAGGCCGGCGCCACCCACCTCGGCCGGCATGTTGGCGGCGTACAAACCGGCCTCGATGGCCCGCGCCTTCAGCTCCTGCCGCAGATCGTCGCGCAACAGGCCCGTGGCCTCCACCTCGTTCTCGTGAGGATACAGCTCCTGCTCGACGAATTCGCGCGTGGTGCGCACGACGAGCTGATGATCTTCACTGAGCGAGAAGTCCATCGCCGTCGTTCAGCGGGTCTTCTTGTGCTCGGCCTTCGCCCACTTGCGCAACAGCTCGAGCTGCCAGCGCAGACTGTCCAGCTGCACCGCCGCACGCCAGTCGCGCGAGCTGGTCACCGCGCCCACCGTCACACCGTTGATGAACGTGACCACCGAACGCAGGACCTTGTCCCGCACCGGTTGCGGCCAGCTGGACCATTCGCTCCAATACTCGGCGAAACATCGGTTGAACAGCCGCATGTACTCGCGGTGCACCCAGACGTTCAGCTGTTTGAGCCGCTTGTCCGCGGGCACCTGGCCCCAGAACGCCATCCAGAACGCGCACTCGGTGGTCCGTTGCGGGTCGAGCGGCAGCGCTTCGGCTAGCACGGTGAGCAGATCCGCACCGGTGCCCTCCTTGCTGTTCAAGCGCTCCTCGATACGCCGCAAAATCAGCCGCAGGGAGGCGAGGATGATGTCCTGTTTCGCTTCGTAGTAATGCGCCACCATGCCGGTGGTGTAGCCGGCGGCGCGCGCGATGCGCGCCACCGTGGACTGCTCGAACCCATAGCGGGCCACCACCTGGCAGGCTACCAGCGCAATTTCCTCACGGCGCTGGGCGTGATCGACGATTTTCGGCATGACCGGCCGCTCAGGTTCGCGAGCCGACGGGACGGCCCGCTTCGGCCGGGAACGTCGACACATTCAGGCTGCGCACCGCCTCGAGGCGGCCGCGCACGGCGGGGCTCATCGCACACGCCCGGGCCGCGACGGCATCGACGTTCAGGTGCATCTGTTCGCCGGTGGCGATCACCCGCTCGTCGGCGCTTCGATGCAGACGATGGAAGACGTGCAGCCGCTTCTCGTCCACCCCCAGAATTTGCGTGGCGACGTACAGCCGTTCGCCGACCTTCGCCTCCGCCAGATGCCTGACATGACTTTCAACCGTATAAAACATTTGACCACCTTTGCGATACGCCTCGTCGATTCCCACTTGTCGGTAAAGCGCATCCATCGCGTCGCCAAACACCTGTCCATAACGGAAATCCGTCATGTGACCATTATAATCCGCCCAATCCGGACGAACGATCGTCTCAAACCTCGACAGCCCCGCAGCCGCCGCGACGGGATCGCCGGCATCCCGATACAGCCGTCGCTCCAGTGCGCGCAGCGTCGATCCGGCACCGATGTCGAACTGGCACAGCGCCTGTTGGACCGCGACGAGGTAGCCGTCGCGCAACCTCTCGAGCTCGCGTATGGAACGACCCGCAGCCTGGGCAGCGGTCCCCTCGACCATGCGATCGACCAGACGGTCGGTGAGCTCCGGCGCTTCGAGCTTCGTCCACGGCCACTTCAGCGCCGGACCGAACTGCGCCAGCATGTGCCGCATTCCCAGTTCTCCGCCGGCGAGATGATAAATCAAATTCGTGCCCATCGCCGCCCAGCGCAGCCCGGGACCATAAATGATGGAGTCGTCCAACTCCCCCGTGGTGGCGACGCCCTCGTCGACCATGTGCAGTATTTCCCGCCAGATCGCCTCCTGCAGACGGTCGGTGAGATGCCCGGGCACTTCGCGGCGCACCCGCAAGGCATGCATGCCGATATAAGTAAAGAAGGTCGCGGCCGCCTCGAGGGTCGCGGCAGCGGTGCGCCCGCCGCCGACCAGTTCCACCAGGGGCAGCAAATATACGGGGTTGAAGGGATGCGCGACCAGGAAACGCTCCGGCACCGCCATGTCGCGCTGCAGGTCCGTCGGCATGAGCCCCGAGGTGCTCGAGGCGATGACCACGTCGGCGCCGGCGAGCCTGCTCACCTCGGCCAGCATCCGTTGCTTGAGGGGAAGCTGCTCCGGAATGTTCTCCTGGATGAAATCCGCCTGCCGCGCCATCACGCCGATATCCGTGGTGAAGGACAACCTGCCCTTCGCGGGCAGCGGCGCGCGGATGAGCCGCGCGAGCGCCGGCTCCGCGTTGGCCACGGCGCCGTGCAGCCACTCTTCCATGCCGGGATCGACGTCGGCGGCGATGACGTCGATCCCGAAATGCAGCGCCCGCGCCGCCCAGCCGCCGCCGATCACACCGGTGCCCAGCAACCCCAGGGTCTTCACATTTCTTGTCACTGCGTCACCGTTTGCCGTGAATCAGTGCTGCAGCAGCACGGCGCAATCGGCCGTCCAGCTCAGGTAGACCTCGTCGCTCCACTCGCTCGACCACTCGGCCACGCGACGTTCGTTCTGTGCGAACACCGTAACCCGCTTGCCGGTCGCGGTCTCGATACGGTAGGTCGAACGGTTGCCGAGATAGCCCAGCTCCCGCACCACGCCCTTGATCTGGTTGACGCGGTCGCCGTCGGCCGGCTGCCTGCTCAGGCGTATCTTTTCCGGGCGCAACGCCACCCAGACCTGCTGCCCGACGCCGAACGCCCCGGGCACGTCGACGACGAGATCGCAGCCGGCTTCGGGGCTGCGCACCAGCAGATGTCCCGTGCGGCGGCCGAGCACGGTGCCTGCGAAGAAATTCGTCGTGCCGATGAAGTCGGCCACGAACCGGCTCTGCGGAAATTCATAGACGTCTGCGGGCGGCCCGACCTGCATCACCCGGCCGTGATTCATCACCGCGATGCGGGTGGACAGCGCCATGGCTTCGTCCTGGTCGTGGGTGACCAACACGAAGGTGATGCCGACCTGGGATTGGATGTTCATGAGTTCGAACCGCGTCTGCTCGCGCAGGTTCTTGTCGAGCGCGCTCAAGGGCTCGTCCAGCAGGAGCACCTTCGGGCGCCGGATCAGCGCGCGGGCGAGCGCCACGCGCTGCCGCTGGCCGCCGGAGAGCTGATGCGGCCTGCGTTTCGCGAGCGCGCCGAGCTGCACCATGTCGAGGGCCTCGCCGATCCGCCTGACCCGTTCGCGCTCTGCGAGCCCCAGGCGGCGCAGTCCATAGCCCACGTTATGTTCCACCGACATGTGCGGGAAGAGCGCATACGACTGGAACATCATGTTGACGGGCCGCTCGTGCGGCGGCACGTGCGCCATGTCGACCCCGCCGATGAGGATGCGCCCGGCGCCCGGTTGCGAGAATCCGGCGAGCAGGCGCAGCAACGTGGTCTTGCCGCAGCCCGACGCGCCCACCAGGGCGAACATCTCGCCCGCGTAGATGCGCAGCGTGACGCCATCCACGGCGTTGACGCCTCCATAGGCCTTGGCGACGCCTTCGATCACGACCTGCGGAACCGCCGCCGGATCCAGCCACGGCCGGCCGACCCACTTCTTCTGGCTGTATGAGATCACCGCCGCGACCATAGCAAGCGCACCGCCGCACTAGCAAGCACCGCCCGCGACACCGACCGCCGCCGCCGCCTGGCAGGGGTGGCCGTGTATGATATTGGACCCATAATATTTCGAGCGTTGCCATGAACAGCGTACCCGACGCGTCGCGCACCGATGCCACTGCCGAGCGTCCGCATGCGCTGCCGGCGTGGGTATACCACAACGCGGATCTCGGCCGGCTGGAACTCGAGCGGATACTGCTGCCGAGCTGGCAGATCGTCTGTCACGTCAATTCGATTCCGCAGACCGGCGACTACCAAACCTTCGATCTGGGGCCCGAGAGCATCGTGGCCGTGCGCGACCGCGACGGCCGCATCCGCGCATTCCACAACGTCTGCCGCCATCGCGGGGCGCGCCTGCTCGACGGCGCGGGAAGCTGTCCGGGCGCACTCACCTGCCCCTATCACGGCTGGAGTTACCGGCTCGACGGCGCGCTGCTCGGCATGCCCGTACGCGAGAGTTTTCCGGGCCTCGAGCGGGCCCGCTACGGTCTGCGCGCAGTCCACGTCGACACCGCCTTCGGCTTCGTCTTCGCCTGTCTGGCCACCGGCGACCCGCCGCCGCGGGTGGCACAGGTGTGGGGCAAACTCGCCGACGAACTCGCTCCCTACCGCTGCGCAGACATGGTGCCGCTCGCGCCCATCACCACCGACGTCTGGAACGTCGACTGGAAGGTGGCCATGGACAACTACCTCGAGTCCTATCACGTGCCGCTGGGCCATCCGGGGCTGTATCGCCTGCTCACGCCGGACTACGACGACCAGGCATCGGTGCCGGGCGTCGCACGCGGCACCGGCTGGCTGCGCGAGCAGCGCTCACCGCGCTGGTCGGAGGGGCTGTATCAGGCGCTGATCGGCGGCGCGGCGCGGGAGCTGCCGCCGGATCGCCGGCGCTGCTGGCGTTTTTACAGTGCGCTCCCCAATCTCGGCATCGACGTCTACCCGGAGCAGATGGATTTTTTCCAGGTGCTGCCGCACGGGCCGGGCAGATGCCTGATCCGCGGCGCAACCTTCGGCCTGCCGGGCCCGTCACGCGCGCTGCGCGCCGCCCGGTTCCTGAGCGGCCGCATCAACCGGCAGGTCAACGACGAGGACAAATGGCTGTGCGAACGTGTGCAGCGCGGTCTCGGTTCCGGCAGCTACACGCCGGGACCGTTGTCCACCCTCGAACACTGCGTGCGCGAATTCCACGACCTGCTGCGCGCACGCATTCCGGAGTTTCGTCTGCCGCAGGCGCCGCTTCGTTTCGAGAGCCGCCCGCCGCCGGCCTCCCCGGCGCCATGACCGGGCGTTCCTGGCGCGACCGGCACGTCAAATGGCTGATCATCCTGCCGCCCCTGCTGTTCCTCTGCATATTTTTCCTGATTCCGTTCGCCTTCGCCCTGAAGATCAGTCTCGCCGAGACGGCGATCCGGGTGCCGCCGTTCACCGACATCGTGTCACTGACACAGGACCGGCACCTGAACCTCGAGCTGAACCTGGGCAACTTCGCGTACCTGTTCAGCGACGACGTGTACGGCCTGTCGTATCTCTATTCGCTGAAGACGGCGTTTTGTTCGACGTTGATCTGTCTCGCGCTGGGTTATCCCATGGCCTACGCCATCTCGCGCACCTCGAAGCGCGCGCAAAACCTGCTGCTGCTGATCATCATCCTGCCGTTCTGGACGTCGTTCCTGCTGCGCGTCTACGCACTGGAGGGCATCATCCGCGACACGGGCCTCGTCAACCGCGCCCTGCTGTGGCTCGGCGTCATCGCGCGTCCCCTGCACCTCATGCATACCGGCTTCGCGGTGTACCTCGGCATCGTGTATTCCTATCTGCCTTTCATGGTGCTGCCGTTGTTTGCCAGCTTGGAGCGGCTCGATCACGGACTGCTCGAGGCGGCCGCCGACCTCGGCAGCCCGCCCTGGCGCACGTTCGTGGACGTCACGCTGCCGCTGTCCATGCCGGGCGTGGTCGCGGGCTCGATGCTGGTGTTCATTCCCGCCGTGGGTGAATTCGTCATTCCCACCCTGCTCGGCGGTCCCGACACCCTCATGATCGGTCGCGTGCTGTGGGATGAGTTTTTCGGCAACCGCGACTGGCCGGTGGCCTCGGCGGTGGCCATCGTCTTTCTGGTCCTGTTGGTGGGCCCGATTGCGTTGTATCAACACTACGCCACGCGGCAGCCGGCAGCGTAGCGCGGGTGCACGAACGTCCACCGCCGCTGTCGATCGCCACCCTGTGCGTCGGCATCGCGCTCCTGTACGTGCCCATCGTCGTCCTGGTGGGTTATTCCTTCAACGCGTCCGCATTGGTGAGCGTGTGGGGCGGCTTCTCGACCAACTGGTATGTCCGGCTGCTGCACGACGACCAGATGCTCGATGCCGCGCTGTTGAGCCTGAAGATCGGCGTGGTGGTGTCGACGGCTGCCGTCGTGCTCGGCACGCTCGCCGCCGTGGCGCTCACGCGCTTCACCGTGTTCCGCGGCCGCCTGCTGCTGACGGGCATGGTGAACGCGCCGCTGGTCATGCCGGAGATCATCACCGGGATGACCCAGCTGCTGCTGTTCGTCTCCATGCTGCACCTGTTCGGCTGGCCGCATCGAGGGGTCACGACCATCGTCATCGCGCACGTCACGTTCTGCACGGCGTACGTCACCGTCACCGTGCAGGCGCGGCTCGGATCGGCGGACGTGTCGCTGGAAGAAGCGGCCAGGGATCTGGGCGCGGGGCCGCTGCGGGCCTTCTTGGACACGACGCTGCCGGGCATCGCGCCGGCGCTCGCCGCGGGCTGGCTGCTGAGCTTCACGCTCTCGCTCGACGACCTCGTGATCTCGAGCTTCGTGTCCGGGCCGGGCGCCAGCACCCTGCCGATGGTGATCTTCTCCAGGGTGAAGCTCGGTGTGACGCCGGACGTGAACGCGCTGGCCAGCCTCGTCATCGGTCTGGTGGGCGTTTGCGTCGTGCTCGCCGGCTATCTCATGCGCCGCCGTCCCGACCGGTAGCCGGCGCGGCATAGCGCGGATCATGCGGCGGGCGCGAGAATATCCGCCGCACCAGGGGTTCGAAGGTCGACAACGGTTCCCAGGGATAGTGCGGGTCGAAGGAACACTGGTCCCAACGGGCGCAGAACTGCTCGCAGGCCCGATACCACGGATGCTCGAGATGACGGTCGCGCGCGTGACGATCGCCGCCCAGGTGATTGCACGTAGTAGTAGTTCTGAAACAGACCGTGCTGTTCGACGATCCAGGTGACCTCGGGCCGCACATAGGGACGCAGTATCCCCGCGGCGATTTCCGCATGATTGTACGGCGCGAGTTCGTCGCCGACGTCATGGACGAGCGCGGCGAGCACGAGCTCGTCGTCGGCTCGGTCACGCAGCGCCCGGGTCGCGGCCTGCAGCGAGTGGCCCAGACGGCTGACGGGATAACCGGCCAGGGTATGATCGAGCTTGCGCAGCGCTGCCAGAATGTGCTCCGCGAGGCCGCGGGCATGGTCGCGCTCCGAGCGGTCCAGCAGCTCGTAGTCCGCGCGGGTGCCGTCCGCCATTTGGTGAAAACCGACCTGTCTCATGTCCGGCTCCCGGCCGCTGCGGCCGCGCGACCGAGCACCCGGTACAGACTGCGCGGTCCGTCGCCGTCGATGTAACATCCCTGCAGATGACGCAGCCCCTCGCGCGGATCGAACCCCGTGCGACCGTGCAACAGCCGGCCGTTGTCGAACATCACCAGATCGCCGGCGTTCAGGAGGAAGCGCAGCTGGAACTCGGGCCCGCGCAGCAGATGGTCGAACGCCCGCCGCGCGCGGTAGTAGGCGGATAATTCCTCCGGCGGCGCCAGGGGCACGAAATCGAGCCGCGGACTGAAGTGGATGCGCTTCACCCTGCCGTCGACATCGACCTCGATGGGCGGCGCGCTCGCGACCAGGTCGGTGGTGGCGTCCCGGTAGCGGAAGCGAACCGGGGTGGCGCACAGCACGCGGAATGCCTCGGGGTCACGCGCGCGCAGCGCCGCGCACACCGCATAGCCGTCCACCAGGATGGACAGCCCGCCGGTGGTCTCGTTGGCGAGGCAGTGCAGCAGCTGCACGCCGGGGACGGGCGCGCGGTAGGGATTGTCGGTATGCGGATCGAGCGGCACCGGCGTGTACGCAAGGTCGCTGGCGTGCGGTTTGGAGTACACGTCGAACAGGGCGCCGAAATTCGTTTCGCGCGCAAAACCGAACACCGCGGCCGCCTTCAGCACCTGCCCTTCGGCGCACGGCACCCGGCTGAAAATGAGGAAACCATGGGTGAGAAAGCTGCCCACCCAGGCGGCGAGGTCCGCCTCCACCGGCTGCTCCTTCCACTCCGCCCGCGGCAACGCCGCGAGGCTCCCGTCCCACTCGACCGGCGTGGGGCATTCCTCGTCCCCCGGCGCGAGGGCCGCCTCGGCCAGGATGTCCGCCGCGGCGAACTCCGCTTCGTGACCATCGCTGAAACGCACACGCAGCCGGCCGGGGGCGATTTCCGCGAGGGCTGCGTAGCCGAGGTCCAGGTCCAGATCCGAGGGATCCTGCAGACGCTGCCCGGTCACCGGATCGATGCTCATGCCGTCCCGGCAACGCTCCCGCAGCCACAGCGGATGCACCCCGTGGCGCCGGCCGTGGCCGTCGCCGATGGACAGGCGCTGCGGCGAATCGATCCTGAGCTGCAAAGAATCCCGCGGGCTGTTCAAGGGGTACCTCGTCGCTGGCCTAATTCGCCGTCTTGACCCGCGTCCAGGTGCGGGTACGCAGCCGCTCGGTGGCGGCCGTCACCTCGGCGGACTTGTACAGCCTGGCCTCCATGGCGGCGGTCGGATACAGGGTCGCATCGCCGAGAATACGCGGATCGACGAGCGGGCGCGACGCGATGTTATCGTTGCCGTAATAAATCGAATTGGTGATCTCGGCGATCACGTCCGGCCGCAGGAGGTAGTCGATGAACAGGTGCGCCGCCAGGGGATGGGGGGCGCCTTCGGGAATGAGCAGGGAGGAGAACGTCTGGTTGGCGCCTTCCTTCGGCACGGTGAACGCGAGGTGGACGTCGACGCCCACCGCCCGCGCCCGGGCGCGGGCCTGCGCGTAGTCGCTCGACCAGGACATGGCGACGCAGATCTCGCGGTTCGCCAGACCGTTCATGTACTCCGCGGAATCGAAGGCGCGCACGTAGGGCCGCACCTTCATGAGCATCGCCTCCGCCGCCTTGAAATCCTGCGCGCGGGTGGTGTTCGGATCGAGCTTGAGATAGCGCAGCGCGAGCTGCAGGACGTCCTCGGCCGAATCCAGGAAGGTGACGCCGCAATCGGCGAACCGCGCCACCACCTCCGGCTTGAAGAGCATGTCGAGACTGTCGACCGGCGCACCGGGCATGCGCGCCTCGATGCGGTCGACGTCGTATGCGAAACCGTTGATCGAGTGCAGGTACGGCGCCGCATGGGCGTTGCCGGGATCGTACTCGCGCTGGATGGCGAGCACGCGCGGATCGAGATTCTTCCAGTTCGGGAGCCTGGTCTTGTCCAGGGGGAGATACACGCCCGCCTTGATCTCGCGGCTGAAGAAATCGGTCGAGACGCTGACCACGTCGTAGCCTGCGCTGCCGGCCATGAGGCGCGCCTCCAGGGTCTCCTCCGCGTCGTACACGTCGTACGTCACCTTGATGCCCGTCAGTTTCTCGAAACGCTCGATCGTGCGCGGCCCGATGAAGTCGGTCCAGTTGTAGACGAAGAGACGTTTCTCCTCGCCCGCCGCGGCGCCGAACGCGACGGCCCACCCGCACAGCAGCAGCCACCTCCATCGATGCCGGCAGCGGATCATGGCTCGAGCATACCATCGGCACTGACTCGCGAAGCCGTGGGCACGGTCCGGCGTGCACGGCCAGGCCCGTCCGCGCGCTCGCCTTTTGATTAGCGGCCGTGAAGCGATTAGGCTCTGCGCCATGCGCATGCCACCCCCCGCGAACCTTACCGCCCGCGCGCCGGCATGAGCGGGCGGGCGCTCGTCGCGGTGGCGCTCGGCGGGCTGCTCGGCTGCCTGCTGCGCTGGTTCCTCGCCCTGCTCTTGAACCGCTATTTCCCCACCCTGCCGCCCGGCACGCTCGCGGCCAATCTGGTCGGCTGCTACGTCATCGGCGTGGCCTTCGCCGTCTTCGCCGCCTACCCGGGTACGCCCCCCGAGTGGCGTTTGTTCGTCACCACGGGCTTCTGCGGCGGCCTGACGACGTTCTCCACCTTTTCGGTGGAGGTGGTGACGCTGTTGCAGGCCGGCCGCCTGCGCTGGGCGCTCGGTGCGGTCGCCGTGCACGTGATCGGCTCACTGGCCATGACGCTGGCCGGCTTCGCCACGGTGGTCTGGACGCGGGGAGTTTGAGCGGGTACATTAGTTAGCCTTCTAACTATTAGAGTACTTTTAAGTGACCGAGACGGAAGAACGCTTCGCCAACGCCCTGCACAGCACCGCGCGGGCGTGGCGTCAGGCGGTGGATCGCCGGCTCAAATACCTGGGTTTGAGCCAGGCCAGTTGGATGACCATCACCGTGGCGGCCAAGGCGGACTCGCCGCTGTCTCAGTCGGAACTGGCCGACCGGCTCGCCGTCGAGGCGGCCCGTTCGACCGGACTCCACATCACATGCGAGATCGAGGGCGAACGGACCCCGCTCCCGCTCGGACTGGACGTGGCCGCGTACCGGCTGGTGCAGGAGTCGCTCAGCAACGTCCGCAAGCATGCTCGAGCGACGACCGCACGG
>CAZZYJ010000014.1:0-26735 GCA_964658215.1 uncultured Steroidobacteraceae bacterium
GGATCATTGCAGGCGGTTGCTGCGAGCCAATTCCTGATGGTGGCTGTTGATGGCGATGACGGCCTTGTCGCCGCGGCTGATGTGGGTCAGCAATATTTCGCTCGAGCGGGTGAAGCGGTGGCCGATGCGCACCGAGTAGGATTTGGAGAGCCAGCTCCACATGCTCTGCGAATAGGTGGCATCGTCGAGGTCGCGCCACTTGACCCCGCGGACCCCCTTGCGCCAGGGCAGGATCCCGGAGTACAGCCACACCCCCATGTCGTTGCTGTAGAGATGGACCGCGCGCAGCGTCAGCACTTTGTACGCGACGACCACGGCGATCACGAAGAAAGCGATCATGCCGTACTTGGGCGATTGTCTCCAGGCGAGCGGGACGGCGATCGCCCACGACAGCAGCCCGATCAGCACGATGCCGATATAGGCCGTCCACGATTTTCTGCCGAGCGTCGTGATGGCGCCCGTGGGGACCTGAGCGAAGTCTTGATCCATGACGTACCTTGGAGAGGAATGATGCCGCAAAGATATCAACACGCGCGGCGTTTGCCGAGCCGTGCCCCGGCTGCCGGTTTCCGGTCCTGGGGATTTCGACACGCCCAAGCGGGTTGTCTTGTCAAGCGGTCCCTGGTCGAACGTGGTCTCCAGAAGAGAAAAAGTGACGTGGAGGCGCGAGCCAGATAAAATAGTACCGCTCGCGGATATAATTCCCAGTCTTTTTCCCCGCACCGCCGAAGTTTCATCAAGTCGTACAAACCTTCGGGCTTCCTACCAGGACGGAACAGTATTCGATGGTCGAGTGTCCATCATGATCAAGGGCCGACGACCGAACGGCGGGAGTGCTGAGACGCATCACAGCGGCCGGCCTGTCGGCGTGGTCGATGCCAAGGGGGCTGCGCCGTTGGAAGGTTCGCGTGACGTCGAGGGCAAGCTTGCGGACTATATCGCTGCGGTGCAGCGAATCGACGCCGTGCCGACGTTGCTGCAGGTGCTGTGCGAGACCTCCGGGATGGGCTTTGCGGCGGTGGCCCGGGTCACGGAGGATTCCTGGACCGCCTGCGCCGTACACGACAGCATCGATTTCGGGATGAAATCGGGCCATCAGCTCGATGTCAACACGACGCTGTGCATCGAGGCGAAAACCAGACTCGACGCCATCGTCATCGATCACGCGAGCGTGGATCCGATTTATTCCACTCATGAAACTCCGAAGCTGTACGGCTTCGAAAGTTACGTCTCCGTGCCCATCGTGCTGCCGAGCGGCAAGTATTTCGGCAATCTATGCGCCGTCGATCGTCAGCCGGCCCCCGTGTCGCAGCCGAAGATCGTGCTGATGTTCAAACGGTTCGCGCATCTGATCGCTCTGCAACTCGAGAGCGACGCGGTGCGCGAACGCGCGAACGCCGCGTTGCTCGACGAGCGCGCCGCGAGCGAGTTGCGGGAACAGTTCATCGCCATCCTGGGTCACGACCTGCGCAATCCCCTGCAGGCGTTCTTCGCCGGCTGCGATCTGCTCGCGAAACGCTTATCCGAACCCACCACGGTCACGTTGGTGGCGCGCATGAAGGCCAACGCCCAGCGCATGTCCGCGTTGATCGACGACGTCCTCGATTTCGCCCGCGGCCGACTGGGCAGCGGGCTCGGCGTGCACATCGAGAGCGTGGACGACGTCGGCACCGCCTTGGAAGACGTGGTGCGCGAACTGCAGGTGTCGCGTCCCGATCGTCTCATCATCACCGATATCCACGTCGAACAGCCCGTGCGCTGCGACATCCGGCGCATCCAGCAAGTCGCGTCCAACCTGATCGGCAACGCGTTGACGCATGGTGACGAGGCGGCACCGGTCACCTTCGGCGCGAGAGTGGAGGCGGATGATCTCGTCATCGAGGTGGTGAACGAGGGCGAGCCCATTCCCGCGGAAAGTTTGGGCAAGATCTTCTCGCCGTTCTGGCGGCGGACGACTTCCGCCTCCCGCGACGGCCTGGGGCTGGGCTTGTACATCTGCTCGCAGGTCATCGACGCGCACGGCGGCCGGTTGACGGTGACCTCCACCCGCGAAACCGGTACTCGGTTCACCGCCCGGGTGCCACGCTTCGGCTGAGCCGGTCAGGCGAAAACGCGTGAGCGGCACCGCGTCGCTACCGCGTCAGTCGAACTCGGTGGGCAGCCGTGGATCGGCGCGGTGGCGGTACATGAGTTCGATCTGTTCGGGTGTGGTGCGGCCGAGCGAGAGGGGCGGGATCTGGCCGCGGGCAAAAAAGCCGACGTCGCTGGTTTCGTTGCTGGGGCGGGCGGCGCCGCCGGTGAGCTCGCAGAGAAAAAACAGTTTGTAGATCGAGTCCAGATGGCGGGGGCGGTGGCGCTTGCGGTAGTCGTGCACGGCGGCGAGCTTGACGGCGCGGGCTTCGAAGCCGGATTCCTCGGCGATCTCGCGCACCACGCACTCGGCGGGCGTTTGATTCACGTCGGCCCAGCCGCCCGGGAAGGTCCAGCCGCCGTCGCTGATCTCGCGCACCAGCAGCACGCGGTCGTCCTGAAAGACGACGCCGCGGACGTCCACCTTGGGCGTGGCGTAACCGGTGTCTTCTCGAAACAGGGTGAGCAACTCGCCGGCCGGCTGCCCGGAGCCCCGGGCGAGCAGGGTGGCCGCCAATTCACGGATGCGTTCGAAGCGCATGCGGTCGAAACTGTCGCGCGAGAACTCGAGGCCGATCTGCGCGATGGCGCGCAGCTCCCGGCCCATGTCCAGCCATACGGGCTCGCTCATGCGCCGGCCGCGGTGCATCCCGCGTCGAGCAGCAATTCGCCGGTCTGGCCGGTGCCGGTGATGACCAGGAAGCCGGGACCGTCCTTGAAGTCCATGCCGGCGACCACGAAGGTGTACTCGCCCATGCGGTGCCTTGCGTCCGGGACCTGATTGGCGAGCAGTTCGAAGGGATTCGCGGCACCCAGGTCGGTGCCCATGACGCGCAGCGCCTGGTAGGGGGCGCCGACCAGCGTGATGGGGAGCCAGGTGCTGCCCATGTGGTCGGCGGCGGCATGCAGCGAGTCGGCCACGTCCTGGCGCAGACACTCGATGTGGATGTGGAACTGATCCTGGGTGCGGGAGTGGGCGTTGTTGGCGGCGAGACCGACGGCGGCGCGGGGCACCGCGTGGCCGACGAACTGCGCGAGCACGTCGCGCGAGGTCCAGGCGACGGAGAAATAATTCGGTGTGGCCGGATCGAGCAGTTCGACGCTGTCGGTGCCCGCCATGGTCTTCACGGGGATCAACAGATAGTGGGCGCCGCCCTTGCGGTCGGCGAGTATGGCGTAACCACTGTCGCCGGTATCGGAACTGGCGACGTTCACCCGTTCGCAGGGCGCAGGGTCCTTCTTGTCGCGCCAATGCACCAAGCACTGATCCTGCACGATCTGGCGCAAGGCGTCGCGCGGGTCGGCGACGGAACTGCCGTCCTTGGTCATGACGTTGCGCGCATCGGCAGTGGCCGCACCCAGCGCGGCCAGGACGAGACAGGCCAAAAGAGCAGAGGAAGCGGACGACGGTTTGGTGTTCACGAGGCTCCGACGGTGGGCTGGGGCCGGACAGTAAACCTCAATCGTCCCTGATCGGGAAAGCGCAACCGAGCAGGGACGCTCATTGAAAACCCCGGGTTGCAAATGCGAATCATTATCGATAGCATTCGCGACGGATTGAAGCAGAGGATACCGTCCGCTGCAGGGTCATCAGTGGATGGATATATCGAACAATCGCGGGCCGGGGCGCCCTGGGTGGAGACTGGGAAGCATGCTGGCGTTGCTGTGGCTGGCGGGGTGCGGCGGCGGCGGCGGGAGCGCGGCCACGGGCAGCAGCACGAGCAGCGGTACCACGAGCACCGGCAGCGCGAGTTCCGGCACCGCCACCGGTAGCACGAGCAGCGCCCCGTCGGTGCTCGCGGCGGCGGCGGGCAAGGCGCTCTTCTTCGATACGAGTTTGTCGGCCTCGGGCAAGCAGTCCTGTGGCACGTGTCACGTGCCGAGCCGGGCCTATACCTCCGCTCCGGCCACCGACTCGAACCTGCCGGTGCCGTTGGGTGGCCCGCACATGGATCAGACCGGGCTGCGCAACGCGCCCTCGCTGATGTACGCCTCGTTCACGCCGGCGTTCTCGAGCACGGGCGGGACCACGACGGGCGGCTTCTTCCGCGACGGCCGCGCGTCATCGCTGGCGACGCAGGCGCAGCAGCCGTTCCTCACCGCATTCGAAATGGCCAACGCGGATGCGGCGGAACTCGTCGGACGGCTGCAGCAGTCCGCGGCCTCGCTGCAGGCCTTCGTCGCCGCCTACGGGGAGGGCGCGCTCGGCGATCCGCAAACGGCACTCGCGGACATGGGACTCGCGCTCGCCGCGTACGAGACCGACGATGCGTCCTTCCATCCGTTCTCGAGCAAATACGACTACTGGCTGGAGGGCAAGGCCACCCTGACCACGCAGGAGCAGAACGGGCTGGCGTTGTTCAACAATCCGGGCAAGGGAAACTGCACGGCCTGTCACCCGAGCCAGGTGCAGTCGTACAGCCAGCATGCACTGTTCACGGACTTCACCTACGACAACATCGGCGTGCCACGCAACTGGTCGATTCCCGCCAACACGCCCGGTGCCGTGAGCCCCGTCAGCGGCGCGGCGCTGGTCGCCATCGCCGCCGTGGACGTGCCGGCCGACGCGGAATATGCCTTCTACGACCTCGGACTGTGCGGACCGTTCGCGCCGCTCGGCACCGACGTCAACGCACGGCCGGTGCTGTCGGCCACCACCTCGCTGTGCGGACAGTTCAAAGTGCCCACCCTGCGCAATGTGGCGCAAACGGCGCCGTACTTCCACAACGGCGTGTTCGCGAATCTGCATCAGGTCATCGAGTGGTACGTGACGCGCGACATCAACAACGACACGTTGAACAATCCGGATCCTGTCGCGGCGGGCGTCGGCGGCAATCCCTATGTCGCGGGCGGCAGTTTCTACACGCAGGCGGACGGCACGTCCGACCTCTACGAATACAACGATCTGCCGGCGGCCTACGACGCCAACGTCAATATCGGCGAAGTCCCGTACACGCCACCCACCTTCGCGGGCGGGCAGGCGCCGACCCTGAACGCCACGGAGATCGACGAGGTGGTGGCCTTCCTGTGCACCTTGACGGATGGCTACGACCCCACCAATCCGACGGCCTATTCCGTCCCTGCGCAATGTCAGCCCACGGCGGGCGCCAATTGAGGAATTCATGATGAGCATTTTCGAGAGACGTCTGGCGGTACCTGCGCTGTTGCGCGTCGGCGTGGCGCTGGGAATGCTCGGGTCGACAACCGCGTGGGCGGCGGACCCGACGCCCGGCGCGGCGCAGCAACAAAGCGAAATCGAAGCGCTGCAGCGGCAGCTGCAGGCCGTGCAGTCACAGCTGCAACAACTCATGCAGCAGAACCGGGAACTGCGCGGTGCGCCCGTGGCCATCGTGCCGCCGTCCGCGGTGACGTCGCCCGGCGTGGGATCGATGCCCGGCGTGGCGACGCCGGGGCCGGTGGCCGCGGCACCCGCCGGTGGTACCGTCGCGGGTGCAGGCGGGGGCGCCGATGCAGCCGGTGCGGGCGCGTTTTCCAACGTGCGGCTGTGGGGGTACGGGGAGGTGTACTACACGCGTCCCACGCACGACACGGCGAAGGCGCAGGCGGATCTTGCGCGCGCCGTGTTCGGTATCGGCTATGCATTCGATGCGAAGACCGAATTCAACTCCGAATACGAGGTGGAGCATGCGGTGTCGTCCTCGTCGGACGTGGGAGAGTTCGAAGTGGAGCAGTTCTACGTCGACCGGCAGGTCAACGAGGCGCTCACGGTGCGCGCGGGTCTTTTCCTCATGCCGTTCGGATTTTTGAACGAGCATCACGAGCCCACCAACTTCTACGGCGTGCAACGAAATTTCGTGGAGACGCTGGTCATTCCGAGCACGTGGCGGGAGGGCGGCTTCAACCTGCACGGCGAGACCCCGGTGGGACTGAGCTGGAATGCGGGACTGACGACGGGCTTCGATCTGTCCAAATGGAATTTCGCACCGGAATATCCGCAGTACACCACGGCACTCGGGCTCGAGGACAGCGCCTCGGCGCCGCTGCAGTCCACCCATCAGGAACTTGCCCTCGCCAATGCGCAGCACCTGAGCGAATACGTGGCGCTCGGCTACTACGGCGTTCCCGGATTGTCGCTGGGTGCCGCGATCAGCACCGGCGATGCGGTCAAGGTGGCGGCGCCGCCGAACGCCACCATTCCCGGTGAGCAGCGTGTCACGCTGTGGGAGGCGCATGCGCGCTGGACCCCGGGCAGGGCGGATCTCTCCGCGCTGTATGCGCATGGCGCCATCGGCAATCTCGGCCTCGCGAACGCGGCAAATCCCGGGTCGCCGAATCCCATCCCGTCGGACTTCTACGGCTACTTCGTGCAGGCCGCCTACGAGGCGTGGGACCACGGCGATTATCGGCTGGCGCCGTTCGTGCGGTGGGAGCGTTACGACATGGGTGCGCGCTATGCGGGAACCACGGGACCCAGCCTGCCGACGGGTCTCGTGCCGCTGTCGAGTGCCGCGGGCGACTACGGTTACTGGCCGCAGGTCAGGGACCGGGTGTGGACGGTGGGCGCGAATTTCTACGTGACGTCGCACGTGGTGCTGAAGGCCGACTACCAGTGGTTCCATGAAAATGCCGACTTCACCCGTTTCGACCTGGGACTGGGCGTGGCGTTCTGAGCGGCGCGACCCGGCGCCCGCGGCGTCCGCTCAAATCGAGATCTTGTCGATGGGGTGGCGGTCGGTGGACGCACCGACGGCGCGGGCGGTGACACCGGCGCTTTCGGGCCGGATCACCGGAATGGCGCCGTAGCGGCCGCGCAGGTAGCTCTTGGCGATGAGCTCGTGCTTGCGCGGGCTCGAGTTGATGACGGGCGACAGCTGGGTGGCGTGATCCGCGTCGAGTTCGATCAGCCAGATTTCGTCGCGGCGCAGGATGTCCAGATCCATGAGCGTGGTGTTGTGGCTGGTCAACAGCAATTGGGCGCCCCTGGCCGACACCTGAGGATCGTTGATGAGCTGGATCAGGAAGCGGGCGACGAGAGGATGCAGGCTCGAGTCGAATTCATCGATGACCAGCAGTTTGGCGTGCTCGATGGCCGACAGCAGCGGACCAAACAAGCTGAACAATCGGCGTGTGCCGGCGGCTTCGAACACCGAGTCGAGCCAGATCGGTGACCAGCCCCTGCGCACGTACAGGAACTCTATCATCGGGCGCAGGCCGGAGTGCGGGCTGTGTGCGTTGCCGGACATACCGTCCTGTTCGGACACCCGAACATCCTCGACCTGGATGTCCACGGCGCGCAGCAGGCCGAGCACGCGTGACTTGAAACCGGGATCCTGAATCTGGGTCGTCACCCGGCTCAGGTCGGCGAGGTCCGACGGGAAGACGATCTCCAGGCAATGTTCGAACCAATGCAGCAAAGGTCTGAGCTGTTCCGAGTTGAGCTGGGCGGCCGTGGTCAGGAACAGCGCCTTCGGGCGCGTGGCCTTGCGCCACATCTCGCGCGGCCCGTTGAAGTTGGGCGAGAAATGTTCCCACTCCTCGCGGTCCGCCGCCTCGTCGTAGCGGCGTTCGAACCAGCGCTGCGACTTGCCGGTGCGGTACACCAGCAGGCGTTCGCTGCGGACGCGGCGCGAGTCGTAGACCACCTGGTAGCGATAGCGGACGGCAGCGAGCAGGACGTCGATTTCGAATTCGGTGGGAGCGTTGACCGAGGGCCCGAACTGAAAGGGCGTGTGGCGCTCGGCATATTGCGCGTCGGAATACGCAGTGGAATGCAGCGCCAGTTCGCGCAGCGTCGCGAGCGCGGTGATGAGGTTGGTCTTGCCGCTGGCGTTGGGGCCGAAGACGACGGCCGCCTTGGACAGCCGGGGCACCGCCTTCATGCCCGTGGGGACGCAGTGTGTGGATTCGTGCGCACGATCGGACGAGGTGGAATAGCTGAAGGTCTGCTCACCCAGAAACGAACGGAAATTTCGCAATTTGAACCCGATCAACATGCCGGCTACCTTGTTGTCTCCCCTGAGCCATTGTAGCGGCGCAACACCCCATAAAGCTTTATTTATTTCGCAGCGGTGGTGATAAATCGGCATGGCTCGCCGTCGAGCACCGTCATCGGTCAGTAATCGACCGTGACGGTAATCGAGTCGGAGTAGGTGCCGGAGGGTTTGTCCTGCATTGCAGCCAATTGACCGTATACCGGGTAGTTGAAAATGGTGTTGCCGACGCCTATCAGTTCGGTATCGGACACGGAGCCGGTACCGGCCGTGCCGTCGCCCCATACGATGGTGTGTGCGGCGTTGGTAAACAGGTTGTAGCTCAGGGAGTTAGTGCCGCTTTTCAGGAGCCGCGTGGCGAAGCTGGCGCTGTTTCCCGCACTCAGATAAATGGTCCAGCTGCTGAGCAGCGACACCACGCTGCAGGTCAGGGTGACGGTGCCGCTGCCGTTGGACACGCTGAGATTCATTGGATTGTATACACCGAATGGCACCGCCGTCGCCGACACCGTGCAGGATTGCACGAGGGAGCCGCCGGCGCGGACCAGGTCGGAACAAAGCAGCGCCGTAGCGGCGAGCACGATGCCTGCGCGCCGGCCGGCTAGTACGTGACGCACGCGAGTTCCACGCGATCCGCCTCCACCACGGGCAGCCGCAGATGCGCGCGGCAACGACCGTCGTGCCATTGCACGTCGAGCGTATGGTCGCCGCGGGTACCCGCGACGAACGCCGTACCCTCGGTGCCCACCGGGGTGCTGCCGTGCCCCTGCAGAACGCGCGCCCCGGCGGGCACCCAGCCACCGTCCGGCAGACGCAGTCTCAAGGTGGCGGACAGCTGCACGGGCACGTCGACGACCACGCCGCCGTGCCGGTAGGGGACGACGTCGAACAGCGCCTGCGGGACATCCAGAGACAGCGGCACGCGGGTGAGGTCGAGGGCCACCTTGTTCGTTTCGTACGGGCGCACGTCGGGCAGCACCGCGTGGCCGTCCGCGTCGAGATGAGTAACCGGTTGCCCGTTCAAATACACCGGTATGCCGGCAAGTCCGGGCGCATCGACCACGGCGAAGCTTTCATCCAGGCGCCGGGCGAGGAACACGGCACGGTCGAACCACAGCGCTGCGCCGGACACCTCGATGCCCTGGGCACTCTGCCCGGCCTGGCTCTGCGCAAGAGCCGCCACCGCGACGGCATCGCCGTTCCACTGCGCGATGGCGTCTGCGCCGGTGACGGTATCGCGGGCGGCGCGCAGCGTGTAGCCGAAACCGTCGCCGGCGGGCAGACTTTTCTGCACCGTCGCCGCGCCGCCGGCCCGTCCGTCGGACACCGAGGCGGTCGCACTGACGCTGCGCTCCTGGCCCACGCTCTGTGTATAGATCAGGGTGACGTACGAGGACGCCACGGGGCCGGTGAAGCGGCTGACGCCCAGATCCAGATGACCCCTGCCCACGAAGGTTTTGCCGAGCGCGAAATTGACCGACAAGGTGTGCGCACCGGTGATCTCCTCGCGCCAGGTACCGCCGAGCGTCACGCTGACGGCGTAGGGGAGGGCGGCCTGGGCGTGCGAGAAGACTTGAAAGCGCTGCGGTGCGGCACGTAGCGCCGCCGCCACCGGAGTGTAGTGCGGTGTGCCCGCGCTCACGTCGAGCCCGTAGCCATGCGACAGGGAATCGCGCTCATACGCCAGGTCGAGCAGGCAGCCCGTCCCGCCGGCGGCATCGCTGCAGGAGGGCGCGACCGTCACCAGAGCGCTGTGCGGCGTCAGGGCCAGCCACTGCGCACCGACGGCGGCGCCCGTCTCGTCGCCTTCCACGCGCCACTGTGCCGTCAACCGATCGCTCACGCCGTAACGCTCGCCGGCCGCGGCCAGCAGGCCGCGATAGTCGCCGGCGCGCAGGCCATAGCCTTCGCGCTTCGCGCCAACCTGGGCGTCCCAGGCGGACAAGCCGGCCTGTAACATTTGCGGGGCAATATAATACGACTGGGTGAGGGTCTGCGTGCGGCCGAGCAGATCGTGGGTCACCACGGTCAGTTCGCCGGCACCGGTGGTCACCGGGACCTGCGCGATGGTGAACGGGCCGCCGGGCACGTTCAACTGCTGCGTCTTCGAGCCGTTCACATAGAGGTCCACCGTGCCGGGTGCACCCGTGAGGTTGCTCACGTTCGGCAGCGGGACGGTGATGAAGGTGGGCGTGATGCTGAAATCCGTGCCCCACGAGACGCCGCCCACGCGCACCGCGTCGGCATTGGTGCCGAGACGGGCGAAGGTGTCGCCCACTTGCAGCGACGTGCGCGTGCGCGGGAAATCGGCGGTCAGGTTCGAGTCCAAACGCAGGTTCTTGCCGCCCTCGTTCTGTGCGGTGGCGGACCAGGCCGAACGCGCCACCCAGTTGCCGGCGACGACGCCGGTTTCGGTGGCGGCGCGCAGCAGATCGGCGCCCGCGGTCCGGGTGGCCGAGACGTCGTAGTTGACGAAGGCACCCGGTGGCGAGTGCGTGGGCACCGGCGCCGCCGCGCCCGCCTTGTATCCATGGCTGCGCAGCAGCGCCGGTTGCACGGTCACGTCGAGGCGTGAGACCGAGCGATCCACCGTCGCGCTCACGCCGGGAACCTGGTTCAAGCGCACGAAAGCATCCGCCGCGAGCCGGGCGAGCGGAGAATCTTCGGCCAGTTGGACGCCCCAGCGCTGCAGGTCGGCACGCCGCACCCACACGGTGCCGTCCGCCGCGATCTCGAGCAGGCTCCAGTCGGCCTGGCGCGTGCCGTTCACGCTCACCTCCAGCAAGGCTTCCTGCGCCGCCGCCGGCGCAGGCACGGCGCAGACGACGCCGCAGAGCAGTAGTGCGCAACCTCGATGCGTCGCCATGCGCCGATCCTGGGCGATACTGCGGCCGCGGCGACGGGCGCGGCTACGGGATCGAGTCCAGGTCGATGTGCTCGCCGCCGCTCTCGGTGGTGATCGACAGCTGCAGCGGTCCGCCGGCGGGCCGTAGTGCGTCGTCCAGCGGCCAGTCGTGTTCGCCGTCGGCGAGCAGATACGCGGCGGTGCGCGAGCGCCAGAGCACGGCGCCGGCGGCGTTGCGCAGTTCGAGGCCGAGCACGCGCGTGAAGCGGGTACCCGCGTTGCGCAGGCGCAGCGCGGGCGGGCCGTCGGGCCGCTGCTGAACCGTGCCCGTGAGGCGCGGGCTGCCGCTGCCGGCGGCTCCCTCGACCATCACGGGCACCCCCACGCGCAGCACCATCTGCAACCCTGCTCCTTCCTGCAGCCGCGCGGGGGGCACTTCCGACGCATAGACCCGGAACGCGCGGCCCTCGGCCGATCCCGGCTCGCGCAGGGCGACGCGCAGCACCTGACTGGCGTGGGCGGCGAGGTCGAACACCGCGGGCGTGGCGATGAGAGCGGCGCTCTCGACGTACCGGTCGGCGCCCGCGGCCTGCGTCCAGGCGAGTGTATCGAGTTGCACGGTGATGACGTCGGCGCCGTCGTTGGTCACTTCCAGCGTGGCGACGGGGTGACGCGCCGACAACTCGATGCGGGTGGGCGAGACGGTGAGCGAGCCGGCGTGCGCGAGCCGCGACCCGGGCACACCGAGCGTGCCGAGCACGCCGAGCGCCACGAGCGCGCCGAGGACCGCGTCGACGCGCCAGCGTAGGCGGCTCATCAAAAGTTGACGGTGACGGTGATCAAGCTGGTGTACGTGCCCGGCGGCAGGTCCTGGTTGATCGGGATGCTGCCGTACACCGTCTTCGTGACGGGCGTCAGCACGCCGGTGCCGGTGCCGGCCACCGTACTGGTGCCGGTGCTGCCGTCGCCCCACACCGTCGTCGTGGCGCTCGTGGTGTACAGATTGTAGTTGAGGAGTGAAGTGCCGTTGGCGAGGTGACGCGTCGTGAACGTGCTGCCGGTGGCGGAACCCGCATTGAGTGCGAGCGTGAACGCCGTGCCTGACGTGCACGACACGTTGATGGGGGTCGAACCGGTGAGCACCCCCGCCGCCGCGGGGTTGTAGGTGCCGAAATTCAAGTCGACGGCGCTCGCGCTGCAGGCGGCGAGGATGCTCGCGTTCACGTTGAACGTGGTGGTGGCGGTGCCGGCATCCGCGTCGGCGGCGTGGGCGGCCAGCAGGGCGGCAAAGAGGGTGAGGACGATGCGTTTCACGGCATGCTCCAAGGTGTTGGTAAAGGACCGTCACCATGGAATCATCCGCCCGGGAGAGCGCGCCGAAGACAGGTCGCACTACCTCGGTTGTGCAACGCGGTGCACCTCGCCCGCCGCGGACTGGATCACACGGCCGGCGCCGGGCGGGCCGGCAGACCTCGAGTGAAACGCGCGGCCGCGCTAGTAGGTGGCGAGGCTCAAGGTGTCGCCGAAGTCGTCGACCGCGAAGTCGACGGGGACGGCGACGACGGGCACGCGGGCCCTGCCGTCCAGCCAGCGCAGGAATTCCTCCGCCGGCAGCGGCCGTGCGTACAGGTAACCCTGTGCGACGTCGCAGCCGAACTCTCGCAGCCGCAGCGCCGCGCTCTCCGTTTCGATGCCCTCGGCCACCACCTTCATGCCGAGGCCGTGCCCCATGTCGATGGCCGAGCGCACCACGGTCGCGAATTCCGCGTCGCGTTCCAGGCCCAGGATGAAGCTGCGGTCGATCTTGATCTCGTCGACCGGCATGCGGGTGAGGTGGCTGAGCGAGGAGTAGCCGGTGCCGAAGTCGTCCACCGATAGATGCACGCCCAGTTTCGCCAACGCATCCAGCACGTGCAGCGCGCGCTCGGGATCGGCGATGAAGCTGCTTTCGGTGAGCTCGAGCGTCAACAAGGACGGCGGCAGTTGATGCCTCGTCAACAAGCCCGCCACCCGCGCATCGAGTCGTGGGTCGCAGACGTCGTCGGCGCTGATGTTGACGGACAGCGGGATGCTGAGGCCGGCGCGATGCCAGCGCGCACCGCAGGCGATGGCGTTCTCCAGTATCCAGCGCGTCAGGCGCCGGATGAAACCGGTCTGTTCGGCGAACGGCACGAAGGCCACCGGGCCGAGCAATCCGCGCGTGGGGTGTTCCCAGCGGACCAGCACCTCGGCGCCCGCGACACGGTTCGTGGCGAGTTCGATCTTCGGCTGGAAGTACAGTCGCAACTCGTCGTGCTCGATGGCATGGCGCAGTTCGCCGAGCAGGGACAGCTGATCGCGCGCGGCTGGTTTCAGACTGTGTTCGTACAGCGCGAGGGGACGTTTTTCGCGTCGCGCGCGCCCCAGCGCGAGATCGGCGCAGCGCAGCAGATCGTCCGCCGTCGAGAAGTCCCCGGCCGACACGGTGAGCCCGATGGTGGTGCTGATGTCGATGGGCTGCGCTTCGACGTAGACGGGCTCGGCGAGCACCATCAGCAGCGAGGTGCCCCAGACCGGCAGCTGAGCGGGGTTCTCGAGCTGGGTGAACGCCGCGAATTGATCCGCCGCCAGCCGGGCCACGGTGGACTTGGTGGGACCGGCCGCCGCCAGGCGCTCGCCCACCCGGGTGAGCACCGCATCGCCCACGGTGTATCCCAGATGCTCGTTGATGCGTCGAAAACGATCCAGGTTGAACACCGCCACGCCGAGCGCGCCGCACTGCGTGGCGGCCAGCGCTTCGTTGAGCGCCGCACTGAACGCCGGCCGGTTCATGAGGCCGGTGAGCGCATCCTCGAAGGCCAGCCGCCGTATCGCCTGGTCGCGGGAACGGACCGCCGTCTGCATGAGCTGCAATCCCTCGGCCAGCACGCCGAGCTCGTCGCGCCGCTGCAGCTTGAACGTACCGTCGTAGGTGCCGACACGCATCTTTTCCACGGACTGCGTGAGTTCGCCGAGCGGGCGCGTGATGTTGCGCGCGATCCAGAAAGCGGCCCACGCGAAACACACCAGGCTCACGGTGGCGATGACGTAGAGAGTCTTGGTGAGGCGGGCGAACGGCGCCGTGGCGGCGGTGGCGGAACGCGACAGGGTGGCGCGCACGACGGTCCGGTCCAGACTCGCCAGATCGATGTCGCGGACGATGTCGTGCGCCGCCGCGACGCCGCGCGGCACGGTGCTGACCACGGTCGACCAGCCGTGCTGCGTGCCGATCGACAGGGTGACGCCCAGATCCGTGATGTCGGCAATCTCGCGCACCGCCTTCGCGTCCAGTTCGAAGCCCATGACGAGCCGGGCCACGGGCAGCGGGCTCTTGACGTTGACGCCGACCCATTGATAAATCTTTCCGCCATCCACCATCAAATGCGTCTTGCCGTCGGCCGCCACCTCGAACACGCTGTCCGGAGCGAGTTGCGATCCGAATGCCGCGATGACGTGGTGGTCGAGCGTGGTCAGCACCACCCGCTGGGCGCCCATCCGGGCGCCGTCGTTCTCCAGGGCGGACACCAGGGTGCCGACGTCGTGCGCGGCGACCGCTTCGCGAAAGCCGTAGTCGGCCGCGACCGCGGTGGCCCCCTGCGCCAGCAGGCGCCGGTTACCCTCGAGATAGCGCGACAGCACCGACACGCCGACATCGAGCTGGCGCTCGACCTCGAGCGTCGCGTTGTTGCGGTTGGCCGCCGACACCGCGGTGAGCGCCACGGCCAGGACCGCGGCGAGGAGCAGCAGAAACGTGAGCGCGATCCGCGTGCGTAGTGCCATGCCGGACTACTGCGGCCACGCCGCCACGGCATCGTGGTCGCCGGTCAATTTGAGGGCGAAGTTAAGGGCCTGCGGGGTGTCCGTCACGACGACGTCGCGCGCCACGAAGGGGGTGAGCAGGCTGGGATGCCACAAACGCAGCCGATAGCGGCCCGCCGGCAGCTCGAGCACGGCGCTGCCAGCGGCGGGCAGTTTGGCGAAATAGGGCGAATCGACCACCGCGACGAAGGCGGACATGCCGTCGTGGATGTTGCACCCGAGCACCACCAGTCCCGGCTTGTCGAACACCTCGGCCGCCACCGGCCGGCCTGCGTAGAGCTGGATGCTGAAGGACTTGGCCTTGGAAAATGAAAAAACCTGGTGATGGATGTGATCGCTGTTCGGGAAGGTCACGGCGGTGCCGGTGCGGATCACGCTGATTTCCGGAATGAAGCGCTTGTTCAACTGATCGATGATGGCGGTCTCGTGCGCCGGCGCCGCCGCGACGTCGAGAGGATCGAAGATCACCACGGCGTCCTGCAGCGGACCGGCCGGCGTCTCGACCGCGACGGTGACCGCGGCCGCGAGGACGGCGACCGGGGCCGCCAGCAGGCAGGCAGCCGCCAGGGGGCCGAGCACGGCGCTGAGCCATGCAGGCGCCGGGACGCTGCAATCAGATGTGACGTTCGTCATGATTTTGGGTATCCAAGGATTAGGTTAAGGCCGCCACGACGGAGCCGCTGTGCTGCCGGACACAATTTGCGGTGGGCGTGGCGCCGCATACGCGATCGCCAGGTGGCGGAAGCGCCCGGCGAGGCTCGCGAGGAAATCGACGGGGGCGCCGGGTTCGCTCATTTTGGCGTGAGTCGGGAGCCAAAGCCGCTTAAGATGCGCGTCCCATGCCCATCGTACGTCTGGATAAAGTCAGCCTGAGCTTCGGGCTCAAGCCGCTGTTGAACGAAGCCGCCCTGCAGATCCGCCGGGGCGAGCGTGTGTGCCTGCTCGGCCGCAATGGCGAGGGAAAGTCCTCGCTGTTGCAGGTCATCACGCGGCAGATCGTGCCCGACAGCGGGGAGGTGTGGGTGCGTCCGGGCGCCACGGTCGCGAGCCTCGCGCAGGAAGTCTCGGCCGCCAGCGACCGCACGGTGCTGGACATCGTCAGCAGCGGCATCACGGCCGGCTCCGTCGAGGACTGGCAGGCGGAACTGCAGGTGGACCAGGTCATCTCGCGGCTGGAGCTGGACCGGGATGCCCCCTTGAGTGCGCTGTCGGGCGGCTGGCGACGCCGGGTGATGCTGGGCCGCGCGCTGGTGGCGGAGCCCGATCTGCTGCTGCTCGACGAGCCCACCAACCATCTCGACATCGAGGCCATCACCTGGCTCGAGGAGATGATGATGGACTTCGAGGGCGCCCTGCTCTTCATCAGTCACGACCGGGCGTTCGTGCGCCGGCTGGCGACGCGCATCGTGGAGTTAGACCGCGGTCAGCTGCGCGTGTGGCCGGGCAACTACGACGAATACGTCATGCAGAAACGCGCGGCCCTCGAGGTCGAGGCCAAGCACGCCGCGCTCTTCGACAAGAAGCTGGCCCAGGAAGAGGTGTGGATCCGCCAGGGCGTGCAGGCGCGCCGCACGCGCAACGAGGGGCGGGTGCGTGCGCTCGAGGAACTGCGCCTTCAGCGCCGCGACCGCCGCGAGCGGGTGGGGCAGGTGGACGTCCGCGTCCAGGAAGCGGGGCAGTCCGGAAAGCTCGTCTTCGAGGCACGGGACGTGAGCCAGGACTTCGGCGGCCGGCCCATCGTCACCGGCTTTTCCGCCCGCATCATGCGCGGCGATCGCATCGGCATCATCGGGCCCAACGGTTGCGGCAAGACCACCCTGATCAAGATGCTGGTGGGAACCATCAAGCCCACGGCCGGCGTGATCCGCCGCGGGACGTCGTTACAGCCCGCGTATTTCGACCAGCAGCGCGACCAGCTCGATCCCGCGGCGTCCATCATGGACAACGTCACGGGCGGCAGCGGCGACACCATCGTCATCGACGGACGGCCCCGCCACGTGTCGAGTTACCTGCGCGACTTTCTGTTCCCCCCGGAACGTCTGCATGCGCCGGTCAGCATGCTGTCGGGAGGCGAGCGCAACCGCCTGCTGCTGGCACGCCTGTTCGCGAAGCCGAGCAATCTTCTAATCATGGACGAGCCCACCAACGACCTCGATGCCGAGACGCTCGACCTGCTGGAGGAGATGGTGGCCGACTACGCAGGCACGCTGCTGCTGGTGAGCCACGATCGTGCCTTCATCGACAACGTGGTGACCAGCACGTTGGTGTTCGAGGGCGGCGGCGTCATCAACGAATACGTCGGCGGGTACAGCGATTGGCTGCGCCAACGCCGCTTGCCGGGTGCCGCGGCGAAGCGCGGCGCGCCCGGCAAGGCGCTGCCGGGCACCCCGCGCGCCGCCGCGGCCGGTGGGGCGAAGACCGCCGGTCGGTCCAAACTGTCGGCCATGGACCGGCGCGAACTCGACGCGCTGCCGGAGAAGATCAAAGGCCTGGAAGAGGACCAGGCCAAGGTGCAGACGGCGATGGCCGAACCCGACCTGTTCCGGAAAAACCCCACGGAAGCGGCGGCGCGGCTCAGCCGGCTGAACGCGCTGACCAAGGAACTCGAGGGGGCGTATGCCCGCTGGGACGCGTTGGAGAGTGCGGCCGGGGGCTGATCAGCGCCGCGAGCGTCCGCGCCCCATGAGGTCGGCGGGACCGGACAGCGCGCCGGGATCGCCCGGAATGACCAACGAAGAGGCTTGTTCGCGGCGCAGCTCCTGCAGTTCGCGCATGGTCTGCTGCACGGCGAGTTCGGCGGACTCGCCGAATTTCAGGATGGCGCCGTCGAGGCTGGGCGCCTCCAGTTCGAAGCTGATGGGTACCGCGCCCATCGGCGTCATCACCTGGGCTTGTCCGAGAAACACCACGGTACGGGTCGCGTCCGGCGAGCCGTCGGCGGCCACCGGCGTCAGCCGTCTGATGGTGCCCACCTTGCGATCGGTGAAGGTCTCCTCGCGGTAAATCTGCGCCGAGTCCATGGTTGCCGGTTGCGCCTCGTTCGCCGAACTCATGTGTGCTCCTCGTTCTAATGAGCGTTGATCGGGTTTAAGTCTAGCATTGCCCTGATACGATAGGCAGCTTGACACTTCCCAACACCATTCGCAGGGTTCCGCTGTGGACCACGCTGCTCGGCATCGGGCTGTTCGGTCTGGCGCTGTTCTGGCTGCACCACGTGCTCGCCGAATACCGCTGGCAGGACATCGTCGCCCACGTGCATGCCATCCCGCGCTCGCGGCTGGCGGCGGCCATCGTGTTGACGTGCCTCGGTTACGGCTGCCTCACCTTGTACGACGCCATCGGTCTCGCGTTCGCGGGGGCGAAGGTCGCCTACTCGCGGCTCGCGCAGATCTCGTTCATGAGTTTCGCGATCGGCCACAACGTCGGCATGAACACCTTGAGCGGCGGTGCCATCCGCTACCGCGCCTACTCGGCGCTCGGTTTGAGCGCCAAGCAGATCGCGACGGTGATCGCCTTCGGCACCGTCACTTTCGTCACGGGGGCGGCGCTGATGATGGGGCTGTCCCTGTTGACGCGGCCGGTGCTGTCCGCATCGGTGCTCGACCTGCCGCCGGCCCTGGTGGTGCTCGGCGGCTGCGTGCTGCTCGCCGCCGTCGCGGTGTACCTGTGGCTCGCCTGCACCCGCCACAAGCCGCTGCGCTTCCACAAGCTCAAGATCCCCGTGCCGACGGCACGGCTGGCGGTGGCGCAGATCGCCGTGGCCGGCACCGATCTCTTGTGCGCCGCCGGGGTCCTGTACGTGCTGTTGCCGCCGCAGGCCACGGCGAGCTTCCCGGCCTTCTTCGGCGCGTACCTCATCGCCATCGCCGCGGGCATCATCAGCAACGTGCCGGGCGGCGTCGGCGTGTTCGAGTCCGTGCTGCTGTTCCTGCTGCGCTCCGTGCCGGCCGGCCATCTGCTCGGCGCGCTGCTCGCCTATCGCATCATCTATTACTTCGTGCCGTTCGGCGTGGCGCTCGCGCTCCTCGGCGGCCACGAACTGTGGCTGCATCGCGCGCCGATGGTGCGGTTGTTCCGGGTCGGCCGCTCGTTCCTGGGCGCGGTCACGCCGCAGGTGAGCGCCATCGCGGTGTTCGGCGCCGGCGCGGTGCTGCTCTTCTCGGGCGCGACGCCGGGCATCGGCAACCGCCTGGACTGGCTGCGCCACTTCGTGCCGCTGCCGGTGCTGGAGCTGTCGCACTTGCTCGGCAGCGCGGTGGGAGTGGCCCTGCTGGTGCTCGCCAACGGCCTATACCGGCGCCTCGATGCGGCGTGGTGGATGACGGTGTATCTGCTCGCCGCCGGCATTCTGCTCTCGCTGCTCAAGGGCTTCGATTTCGAGGAGGCCATCGTGCTCGCCGCGGTGGTGGTGGGGCTGATCTCGGCCCGCGACCGCTTCAAACGACGCGCCTCGCTCATCGAGCAGCGGTTCTCGGGGCCCTGGATCGTCGCCGTTCTGGTGGTGCTCGGCACCGCCCTGGGGCTGGTCGCGTTTGCGTACCGGAACATGCCGTACGAGAAGGATTTGTGGTGGGAGTTTGCGTTCGAAGCGCCGGCGCCGCGCAGTCTGCGCGCGTTGCTGCTGGCGGCCATGATCGCGGCGGCCTATGGATTGTGGCGCCTCCTCAGGCCGTCCAAGCCGCGGATACTCGCGCCGCTGGCGGACGACCTCGAGCAGGCCGCCGTGCTGATCGCGAATTTCAACGACACCACGGCGAACCTTGCGCTGCTCGGCGACAAGAATCTTCTGTTCAACGACGATCGCACGGCCTTCATCATGTACCAGGTGTCGGGCAGCAGCTGGATCTCGATGGGCGACCCGGTGGGCCCTGCGGTGCTGTGCGAACCGCTGGCGTGGGAGTTCCTGGAATGCTGCGACGGCATGGCCGTCACGCCGGTGTTCTACCAGGTGACGCCGGAGAACCTGTCGCTGTACATCGACCTCGGGCTGACCCTGAGCAAGCTGGGCGAGGAGGCGCGTGTCCCGCTGCCGGTGTTTTCGCTGGAGGGTGCCTCGCGCGCGGACCTGCGGCAGGCGCATCGCCGCGCGGTCCGCGACGGCGCCGAATTCGAGGTGGTGCCGAGCCAGGACGTGCCCGCCATCATGCCGCAGCTGCGGGCGGTGTCGGACTCCTGGCTCGCCGACAAACAGGCGGGCGAGAAGCGGTTTTCCCTGGGCTTCTTCGACGAGCGGTATCTGGCGTATTTCGACTGCGCGGTGGTGCGCCGCGCGGGGGTGATCGTCGCGTTCGCGAACATCTGGCGCGCGGGGATCGACATGGAGATCTCGGTGGATCTGATGCGTTTCAGCGCTGCGGCGCCGAAGGGCGTCATCGATTTCCTGCTGGTGGAGTGCATGCTCTGGGGCAAGGCGCAGAAATACCAGTGGTTCAACCTGGGCATGGCGCCGTTGTCGGGGCTCGAGGAGCACGCCCTGGCGCCGGCCTGGCACAAGCTCGGCCGCATGGTGCAGCGTTACGGTGAGACCTTCTATCACTTCGAGGGCCTGCGCAAATACAAGGAGAAGTTCCTGCCGGTGTGGCGTCCGCGATATCTCGCCGCGTCGGGGTTGTTCGGCAGCGCGGGTGCGCTGTTGGACGTGACGTCGCTCATCTCCGGCGGGGTGGGCAAGGCGTTGAAGAAATGAGCCGTGCCGGGGCGACACGCGCCGCGGCGCTCACGGGCCGCCCGCAGCGCCGCGGGCGGGCGGTGCTCGCCGCCTTCGGGCTCGTGATCTGCGTCGCGTCGCCCGCGCATCAGCCGGCGGCCGCCGCGCGCCAGGACGACGTGTTCAACTTCGAGCGCTTCGGCGCGGTGACGGTATACCGCGGCCGCGCCGCGCCGCGCCGGGTCGTGCTGCTACTGTCGGATGCCGACGGTGCGACCCCGGCATTCGCGGCGCTGGCGCGGCGGCTCGCCGAGCAGGGCGCGCTGGTGGCGGGCATCGACGACCGGCATTATTTCGCCGAACTGGAGAAGGCGTCCGAAGGCTGCGTGTCGCCGGCGGCCGAACTCGAAAATCTGAATCATTATCTGCAGGCCAAGCTGGGCCTGAAGAAATTTCTGACGCCGAGTCTGGTGGGGCGTGGGGCGGGGGCGACGCTGGCCTACGCAGCGCTGGCGGAGGCGCCGGAGGGCCTGTTCAACGGCGCGGTCAGCATCGACTTCTGTCCGCAGCTCGAGCTGAGCAAACCGGTCTGTGCGGGGTCCGGCGTGGCGGTCACGTCGCGCGCGCAAGCGCCGGGGCGCCCGCACGGCACGACGCTGAGCGCCGCGACGCATGGTTTGCCGGGCAGGTGGATCGTGCTGCAGGACGAACACGATGCCGCCTGCCCGGTGCGCACCGGCCCCTTCGTGGCGGCGGTGGGCGGCGCCGAACTCGCGACGCTGCCGCTGGCCGCGGTCGCGCCGGGGCTCGCGCCCGGAGCCGCCGCAGAGGCGGGCACGCTGGCCCTGGCCGCGGCGGTCGAGAAGGCGTTGACGCGCATCGCCGCGGCCGCCCCGGTCGCCGCGAAACCGGGAGCCGGGCTGCCCGCGGCGGTCGCCGACCTGCCGTTGATCGTCGCGCCGACGGCGCCGACCGCGCCGAGCGGACCGGCTGCCGGCGCGTGGTTCGCGGTGTTCCTGTCCGGCGACGGCGGCTGGGTGGGGCTCGACAAGGGGGTCACGCGGGAGCTCGAGAAGCACGACATTCCGGTGGTCGGCTGGGACTCGCTCAAGTATTTCTGGTCGCGGCGCACGCCCGCAGGCGCCGCGCACGATCTGGACCGGGTGGTGCGCGAATATGAACATCGCTGGGGCCGCTCGCGCGTGCTGCTCATCGGCTATTCGCAGGGCGCCGACACGCTGCCCTTCATGGTGAACCGGCTGCCCCAGGACACCCATGAGCTGGTCAAGTACACGACCCTGCTCGGCATCAGCGACAACGCCATCTTCGAATTTCATCTGGCGTCCTGGCTGGGCAAACCCCCGCGCGGCATTCCCACCGCGCCGGAACTCGCGCGCTGGAGCGGTTCACCTTACCTATGTCTGTATGGCGAGGAAGATCCCGATGCGGCCTGCGCCCAAGTGACAGGTCACGACGGCGTCGCCCTCAAGTTACGCGGCGGTCATCACATGGAAGGCGCCTACGGCGAAATCGCCGAAGACATCTTGAGTCGCCTGCCGGCTCCGTGAGCCCGGCCCGCTGCGCGAGCCGAGCCCGCGACGAGAGCCGCCGAGCACTCCATGAGTCGGCCGCCCGCTCGTGGGCGGGCGGCGTACCCCCGAGGCTTCAGCCGAACTCGCGCTCGATCTTCAGCGCCACGTCGCGCATCTTCGGCAGGAACTGCTCCACCGCGGTACGCAGCGGCACCGCGGTCGCGGCGTAGCGAACCGAGATGGTCGCGAGCACGCGATCCTTGGCCCGCACCGGAATGGCCAGACTGGTCTCCTCGGACACGCGCCGGGCGCGCTGCGAGATGCCGTACCCTTGCGTGCGCGTCTCGTTCAGCAGCCGTTCCACTTCCGAGCGGCTGCGCGCGATGCGATCTTCCGGTGCGGACGACCGCGCCAGGAGTTCGAGCAGCGAGTCGCGCTGCGGGGCGGCGCAGAATGCGAGATAGGCTCGTCCGGGAGCGGAGGCCAGCATCGGCACCCGCACGCCCGCGCCATACTGTTCCAACGCCAGCGGACTCTGCCGGTCGGTGGTTTCGCGGATCATCATCGCGCCGCCCGAGGCGGTCGCCACCGCCACCGGCCAGACGATGGAAGCGCAGAGCGCCGCCAGGTGCGGCTTGGCGATGTGCGCCACCATGGCTTCGTCGTCGAAGCCGTCGGAGAGCGCGCGGACCATGATGGTCGGGCGGTAACAATCATCGTGGGGATCGCGTTCGACGTAACCGGCGAGCCGCAAGGTTTCCAAGATGCGATACGTGGTGGTGCGGGGCAAATCCACCGCGCTCGCGAGGGTGTTGATGGCGGCGCGTTCCAAACGATTCAGTTGGGTGAGCACGTCCAGACCGCGGTTCAAGGCGCGAATCGGACGGGTGGATTCCCGCTTGGCAACGTCGTCGTTGGCGGCGTCGTGGAGGGGCTCGGGAGCTGGATTGACCTGCGCGTGCATGTGAGGTTCCTGTAAACGCAATGGTTATGGATCTATCGTGTCGATGCATTGTACAACATAAACATGTACAAATCATGTACGACGTTGGAAAACCACGGCTCGGTCGGCTAAGCCTTGAGGTTTTTCAAGGCATCCAGCGCTTCCTGACGTGCAATCCCGTGATCGACCATGGGCAAGGGATAGGTTCGCCCGAGTTCAATCCGCGATTCCCTCAACATCGCCTCCGACGCTTCCCACGGTACATGGATAAATTTGTCGGACAATTGGGCAATTTCCGGCACCCAGCGTCGGACATATTCACCCTGTGGATCGAACTTGATGCCCTGCAGCGTGGGATTGAAGATTCGAAAGAAGGGGGCGGCGTCCGCCCCGCACCCTGCCACCCACTGCCAACCGAGCGTGTTGCTCGCCAGATCGGCATCGACCAGGGTGTCCCAGAAGTAGGCTGCGCCGTCTGTCCAGGGCAGCAGCAGGTCCTTCACCAGGAAGGAGCCGACGATCATGCGCACGCGGTTGTGCATCCAGCCGGTGTGCCACAGCTGGCGCAGGCCCGCATCGACGATGGGATACCCCGTGGCGCCGCGTTGCCACGTGCGCAGACCGCCGGGATTGCGTTTCCAGGCCAGGCGCGCGAACTTCTCGCGCAGCGGCTCCTGCGGCGTCCGCGGAAAATGGTACAGCAGGTGATAGGCGAACTCGCGCCAGCCCACCTCGGCGAGATACGTCGAGTCGCGCCACGTCGTGTGCTGGCCGCGGTGTGCCGCAAACCGGCGCGTGGCGTGCCATATCTGGCGCGGGCCTATTTCCCCGAAGTGCAGATGCGGCGACAGGCGCGACGTCCCATCGTCGTCGGGCCGATCACGCTGCGTCGGGTACCGATCGAAGGCATCGGCCAGGAATTTCTCGAGGCGGGCGTGCGCGGCGGCGCTGCCGGGCTGCCAGGCTTCGCGAAAGCCGGCGGCCCAGTCCATCTTCGCGAGCAACCCGAGGCTCGCGAGGGCGTCCGCTTTCGGCCAGCGCGCGGGCGCGCGCAGGGCGGCCGGCGCAGCGAGCGGTGCGGCAGGCTCCTCGAGCGCCTTGCAATGGCGCCAGAAGGGCGTGAACACCTGAAAGGGACCGCCGCTCTGCGTGGCGACGGTCCACGGCTCGTGCAGCAATGCGCTGTTGAAGCTCGCCGTTTCGAGGCCCGCCTCGCGCAGGGCGCCCTTGATGAGCGTGTCGCGGGCGACGGCCGCCGGTTCGTAGCGCCGGTTCCAGACCACCCGCGTCGCGCCGCAGCGTTTTGCCAGGGTCAGCAGCGTCTGCAGCGAATTCTCGCTGGAGTACAAACACAATTGCGATCCGCGTTGCCGCAAGTCCTCGTCGAGCGCCGCGAGGCTGTGATGCAGCCACCAGCGCGAGGCGCCGCCGGGCGCCCACGCCGCCTCTTCGGCGGGCGCGAACATGAAGATCGGCAGCACGGGCTCGCCCGCCCCGACCGCTGCGTGCAACGCCGGATTGTCGGCGACACGCAGATCCTGTCTGAACCAAACGAGGGTTGTCATGCGCGTGAGAGTGGCCGCGCGGCGGGTGCAACGCAAGCCGCGACGGGCGTGTTTCCATGCCGCAGACGGCAACACGTTCAGCTACAATTCGGGACTTTTAACGCAGCCAAACCAGGATCGCGTCACTCATGCCGCAAGCTCACGCCAGCCCTCAGGACGAGTCGTCCGCGCAGGTGGTCATCATCGGTGCCGGTCCCGTCGGCCTGTTCCAGATCTTCGAACTGGGCCTGCTCGGCATCAAGGCGCACATCATCGATTCGCTCGCGCAGGTGGGCGGCCAATGTACGGAGCTGTACCCGGACAAACCGATCTACGACATCCCCGCGCTGCCCATATGCGGCGCGCAGGAGTTGATCGATCGCCTGCTGGAACAAGCCAGGCCCTTCCACGCCACCTTCCATCTCGGCGAGGAGGTCACGCAGGTCGAGCCGCAGGCGGACGGCAGCATCCTCGTGGCGACGTCGGGCGGAACCCGCTTGCGGGCGGGCGCCGTCGTGATCGCCGGCGGCGTGGGCTCGTTCCAGCCGCGGCGCTTGAGCGTTCCCGGCGTGGAGGCGTTCGAGGGCATGGCCGTGCAGTACCGGGTGAAGACGGCGGCGGATTTTTACGGACGCGATCTCGTGATCTGCGGCGGCGGCGATTCCGCGCTCGACTGGACCGTCGCGCTCGCCGAGAAGGTCCGCTCCCTCATGTTGGTGCACCGGCGCGCCGAGTTTCGCGCCGCGCCGGCGACGGTGGCGCGCATGCACGAACTGGTCGCGGCGGGCAGGATGCAGTTCTTCGAAGGCAATATCCTCGCCCTGCATGGCTCCCCGCACCATCACGACCAGCTGACCGGCGTCGTGCTGCAGTCGCCGGACGGGCGCACGACGTTGCGGGTGCCGGCCGACCGGCTGCTTGCCTTCTACGGGCTGCACCCCAAACTCGGCCCCATCGCACAGTGGGGCCTCGAGCTGGAGAAGAAGGCGCTGAAAGTCGACACGGAAAAATTCCAGACCAGCGTGCCCGGCATCTTCGCGATCGGCGACATCAACACGTATGCAGGGAAGAAGAAGTTGATATTGAGCGGCTTCCACGAGGCGGCGCTCGCCGCCTTCGCCATCCAGCATCACCTGTTCCCCGGCCAGCGGCAGTTCCTGCAATACACCACCACCAGCCCCATCATGCAAAAGCGTCTGGGTGTCTCCGGCGCGGAGGCGGCGTAATTCCATGGAGCATCTGCTCGACGATCTGATCAACGTGATGACGCTCGAGCGGCTCGAAATCAATCTGTTCCGCGGCGAGAGCCGGGACATCGGCAGTCCGCAGGTGTTCGGCGGCCAAGTGCTGGGCCAGGCCTTGATGGCGGCGACGGCCACCGTCGAGGGGCGTTCGGTGCATTCGCTGCACGCCTATTTCCTGCGGCGCGGCGACTTCAACGCGCCCATCGTCTACGAGGTGGATCGCGCGCGGGACGGCAACCATTTCTCGACGCGGCGCATCGTCGCCATCCAGCACGGCGCGCAGATCTTCAACATGTCCGCCTCGTTCCAGGCCGGCGAGACCGGGCTCGATCATCAGCTCGCCATGCCGGACGTACCGCCGCCGGAGAGCCTGCCCACCTTGCAGTCGTATTTCCAGGAGACGTCGGCGGCGCTTCCCGACGTGGTGCGCAAGGCCTACGACCGCAAGCGTCCGTTCGAATTTCGGCCCACCGAACGGCCGAGCTTCCTGCAGCCGGGCACCACGGCCCCGCCCGTCAAGCACACGTGGCTGCGCGCGATCGCGCCGGTGCCCGAGCATCCGGCCGGCGACGCGCTGCATCGCTGCCTGCTGGCGTACGTGTCCGACTTCAACCTGCTCGACACCGCCATGAGGCCGCACGGCGTCTCGCACGCCACGCCGCACATCGTGCTCGCGAGCATCGATCACGCCATGTGGTTCCATCGCCAGGCGCGGGTCGACGACTGGCTGCTGTACGCCACCGACAGTCCGAGCGCCTCGGGCGCCCGTGGTTTCACGCGCGGCCACCTCTTCTCGCGCGACGGCCGGCTGGTGGCGAGCACCGCCCAGGAAGGGCTCATCCGGGTGGTATCCACATGAAGGCAATCATCATCATCTTCTTGGTCGTGGCGGCATTGATCGGCGGCATCCTGACGTTGCGCAGCTCGCGCAGTGCCGGCATGCCGGGCGGCGACGTGCTCGAGCGAGCCAAGCAGCGCGAGCGCGAGCAGGAAGCCGTCGACGAGAAGGACGAACGGCGCTAGCGCGCAGCCTGCTCAGCCCGCAGCCTGCTCACCGCGCAG
>CAZZYJ010000015.1:0-3459 GCA_964658215.1 uncultured Steroidobacteraceae bacterium
GCTGGTAACGACCAGGTCCACCGTGGTGTCGCTGCGGTCACCGGGCTGCGGCGCCACGGTGATGTGCGCGGTGCCATTGCCGTTGTCGGTCAGCGTGACGAAGGACGGCAGCGTGTAGCCCTCCGCGTCGTTGTACAACGCGAAGGAGAGCGTGCGGCCCTGCGGATCGGTGGCCGAGACGTCCTCGCCGCCGACAGACCCCTCCGCGACCGAGATGTTGGCGGGCGCCACAACCACCGGCGGTTCCACCAGCGGCAGCACGTTGCGCGCCACCGACGCGGGAGCGACGGTCGGGTCGGCGCCGGCCGAGCAGACGGGACCGAACACCGGCGATGTCATCCAGGGCCGTTATCGACTGCTGACCCTGCTCGGCGAGGGCGGCATGAGTCGCGTCTACAAGGCCGTCGACCTGCAGCAGGCAGGCATCGCCGCCACCGAAAGCATCCTTGCCGTGAAGGTGCTGACCCGGCCCTTTTCGGACGACGCCGAATCCTTCCAGGCGCTGACCCAGGACATCGCCGCGCTGCAACGCCTCGACCATCCGGGCATCGTGCGCATGTTCGGTTGCGATCGCGACGGCGACACCGTGTTCCTCACCATGGAGTATCTGGCCGGTCAATCGCTCTATGGGCGGCTGCGCGCCGGCGCCCTCAACGGACAGCCCTCAGGTCCGCTGCAGGGAAGCGAAGCCCGCTCCATCGTCGGCGCGATCGCCGTCGCCCTCGAATACGCGCATGCGCACCAGGTGATCCACGGCGACTTGAAGCCGGGCAACGTCATCCTCACCGCCCAAGGCGTGAAGGTGATCGATTTCGGTCTCGCCACCTGGGTCGGACGGCCGAAGACCGCGCTCGAGCGCCGGGAAGCCGCCGTCGCCTACAACGCGGCGGCGGTCACGCCGCGCTACGCCAGTCCCCAACTCATGGCGCGCCAGAAGGCGGATGCCACCGACGACGTGTACGCCCTCGCCTGCATGGCCTACGAATTGTTGTCGGGCAGCCATCCTTTCGACCAACGCGGCGGCGCCGCGCCGCTGCGCTTTCCGCCGCCGCGCAAACCGGGTATTTCACGCCGCGAGTACACCGCGCTGCTGAACGCGCTGCAGTTCGAGCGTCGCAACCGGACCACGACGGTGGCCCGGTTCATCGAGGAGTTCAGCGCTGCGGGAACGGTCGCACCCTGGCGGCCATGGGCCGTGGGCGTGGCGGCGGCCGCGCTCCTCGGCGTGCTCGGCTGGGCGTGGCTGCACGGCGCCCCGGGGCGAGGGCCTTTGCAGCCCACCGTGGCGGTCGTGCCCGCCGAACCCGCTCCGCGGCCGCCCGCGCCGCCGGCGGCTTTGGCGCCGGCCGGCGCTGTTGTGCGCGATTGTCCCACGTGCCCGCCGATGACCCTGCTGCCCACGGGAAGCTTCACACAGGGCGCTGCGGCCGACGATCCGGACACGTCGGCCTTTGCCCGCCCGCAGCACACGGTGCGGATCGACTATGCGCTCGCCATGTCGACCAACACGGTGACGGTCGGAAATTTCCGTGAGTTCATCGCGGCCACGGGGCGCAACATGCAGGGCTGCGAAATCTACGATGGACGATGGCGTCAGCAGGCGAAGGCCGGGTGGAAGAGCCCCGGCTTCGACCAGACCGACGAGCATCCGGTGACCTGCACTTCCTGGAACGACGCGCTGGCCTATGCGCACTGGTTGTCTACGAAGAGCGGGCACCGTTACCGGCTGCCGACGGCCTCGGAATGGGAATATGCCGCGCGCGCGGGCCGCTCCTCCGCCACCCCCTGGTCGGCTGCGTCGGGCGCGTGTGAGAACGCGAACGTCGCCGACGCGAGCGCCGCTCTACGTTATCCGGGCTGGAAGGTGTTCGAGTGTACGGATGGTTTCGTGCACACGGCGCCGGTCGGCTCCTTCAAGGCCAACCCCTTCGGCTTGAACGACATGCTCGGCAACGTGTTCGTCTGGACCCAGGATTGCTGGCACGAGGATTACCAGGGCGCCCCGCACGATGGCTCGGCGCGGGTGGACGGCGATTGCGGCGAACACGAGCTGCGCGGCGGCTCGTGGTTCAGCTCGCCGGGCTACGTGACCGCCGTCTACCGCAACCACTTCCCCGCAGGCTACCGCACGAGCAGCGTGGGGATCCGTCTCGTCCGCGAGCCGGGGCCATGAAGCTGCGCCTGCCGACCCATGCCGGCATGTTGTCGTTGCTCATCGCCGCGGCACCCGCGTGGACGCGCGAAGCAGCCTCCGTCACGGCCTGCCAGTCGGCGGGCAGCCGCCCCCCCATCGCGGGCGCGAGGACGGCCGCGGCGCAGAACCCCGCCGATCTACAGGCCACCTTCCGTCTCGCCGACGCCTGGAGCGATGCGGGCTGTTTCAGCGACGCGTTGCAGGTACTGCAAGGCGTCGCGGAGGACCATCCGGGCAACAAGGAGCTCGTCACGCGTCTGCGCGTGGCCCGCAGTCTCATCGGTGAGGAACACTATTTCGACGACCTCGCGCGGGTGGAGGCGGGGGCCAGGCTCAAACGCGCCGCCTTCCGTTGCAGCAGCCTCGCCGATCAAGAGGCATGCAACGAGGTGCAGCATCTGAGGGCCGACGACCCTGCGCCACGGCAGAAGCCGTCCGAGACGCTGCCGCCGCCGCCGGCGGATGCCGGGACGCGGGTGGCCGCGGTACGTGAGCCCAGGGCCGCCGCCGTGGCGCCGCGACCCGTGCGACCGGCGCGCGAGCAGCTCGCGGCAGCCCGTTATTCGAACGAGGCACAGGCGTCGCGCACGCACTGACGGGCGCGCTCAGGCGAGCGGGCGGCCACCGTCCACGGCGAGCACGCAACCCGTCGTGAACGTCAGATCGCGCGCCGCCGCCAGCACCGCCGCAGCGATCTCCTCGGGCCTCGCGAGGCGCTGCAGCGGCGTGCGGGCCGCCTGCTCGTCGCGCCACGCATCGTCCAACGATTTGACGAATGCCGTGTCGACCAGACCGGGAGAGATGGAGACCACACGTATCCGGGGTGCCAGAGCGCGGGCCAGCGACAGCGTCATGTTGTCCACCGCGGCCTTCGATGCGCAGTACATGATGTTGCTGCCCATGGCGGTGCGTGCAGCGATGGAGGAGATGTTCACGACACAGGCGCCGCCCCGGTGTGAGCTGCGCTTGAGGAGCGCGAGGAAGGCGCGCACCGCGGCAAACGTGCCGCGCACGTTGGTGCTCAAGATCTCGTCTATCAGCGCATCGTCGAGGGCATCGAGATCGGCATGCGGCACGAAACGCGTCATGCCGGCGCAATTGACCAGCACGTCGCAGCGCCCGTAGTGGTCCTCGACCGTCTGCGCCAGCGTCCGCAGACCCTCGGAATCCGTGACCGGCCCCGGCAACGCCCGGTGATCCGTTCCGGACAGGCCGGCGGCGACCTGCGTCGCAACGATCGCCTTGGTGGCGGCGTGCGCGCGCGT
>CAZZYJ010000015.1:3469-26389 GCA_964658215.1 uncultured Steroidobacteraceae bacterium
GACCGGCCGTACCCCACCACCACCGAGTAGCCCGCCGCGGCGAGGCCCGTGCAGATGGCAGAACCGATGCCGCCGGCGCCGCCGAGCACCACGGCGACGGGACGGTCCGAGGCCGCAGGCGCGCCGGCATCATGCATGACCGTTCAATCGACCATTACGCCATGCTCCGCCCATGCTCCCATTCTGCCACAGCGGCTCGCCACTGCGGCGGGTCGCCGCGACGCGCCCTCAGGCGAAGCTGCGACTGACGAACCAGAAGACGCCCAGACCCACCAGGAAGGCGGATGCGACGTCGACCACGATGGGCCGCGGCAGCGCCAGCTTGAATCTTCTGAGCGCCACCACCAGCAGGGTCGCACCCACCACCAGCGTCAGCTGGCCCGCCTCCACCCCCAGATTGAAGCCGACCAGAAGTTCCGCGAGGCGTTCCGGCGGCAGTTGCAGCTCGAGAAGATCCGCCGCGAAACCGAAGCCGTGTATCAGGCCGAAGACGAGCGTGATCAGCATGCGCAGCCGGCCGGCATCGACCAGTCTGCCGGAGATGGCCAGATAGTTGGCGGTGAACAGACCCGCCCCGAGCAGCAGCAGCGCCGGCAGTTCGCCATGGCCGAGCCACCGCAGCGCCGCCATGAGCGCGAGTGCGGCCCCGGTGGACAACGCGACGAGGCGCGCCCTGCCGGTCTGCACCACGATGTTTTCCGCACCGATCAGGGCGATCGTCAATGCCACCAAGGCATCGATGTACTCGGCATGCGGGCGCAGCACGCCGGTGACTGCGAGTGCCAGCGTCAAACTATGACCGAGGGTGAAGCCCGTGACGACGAACACGAGGTCGCGCATACGGCGCGAGATCAGCACCAGCCCGAGCAGAAACGACATGTGATCCACACCCGTGAAGATGTGCATGGTGCCCATGCGGATGAACTCGAAGAAACGCGCACTCTTCAACCGGCTGCCGCTGCCGCCCGTGACCTCGACGGTCTGATGCTCGTTGGTGATGAGTTGTTCGGTGAACTCGCCGGTGCTCGCATTTTGCACCTGCGCAAAATTCGTGTGGCTGGGGACGAGGTCGAAAAAAGCGCCCGAATGGATGCGCAGGTCGTTGCCCGTGCTGCATTTGAAGGTGAAATCGTACTTGCGGTAACCCTGCGTCGCCGCCAGCGTCTCCACGGGGGGTATCAGTGCGCACCGCTCGCCGCCGGCGATGGCATAGACCTTCGGCACCAGGTAGTTCTTGAGCACTTCGTCGGACGGGGATACCTTGTCGTCGGCGAGCCGGTCCGCCTCGATGGTGGGAATGGTCATCACCACGTCGACGTTGGCGCCATTGATCTCCCACACCGAGTGCGACTGGCTGCGGGTGTGGGCGGATGCCGTGACCGCCGCGAAGCAGGCCACGACCGCGGCACACCAGCACGCCCGGCGCCCGGTCACCGCAGATCGTCCGCGATCAACACGTTGGCGCGCTTGCGCAGAAAGGCCTCGTCGCCGGTGCGCAGGTGCCCTATCGCGTCGGTGCGCACGTCGTTGAGGACCTGGTCGCGGGCCGCCGCGAAGTCCAACGGCACGGGAGTCTTGTTGTCGGCCATGACCAGGACGTGCACGCCATCGGGCAACGCGACCGGGGTCGAGACGCCGCCGGTCGGCAACGCCTGGGCGATCTGGAACAAGGCGTCGCCGAGATGGATTTTCGCGGCGAAATAGAACTGCTCGTCGCCGACCTTGTTCGACTCCGTGCCGTGCAGCGTCGCGAGCGACGCGGGCGTGGGCGGCCCCGACTTGAAGGCCGCCACGGCGGCGGCGGCGGCGGCGCCGGTCGCGAAGACGTAGTCGTGCACCGTCATCATTCCCTCGCGGGCGTAGTTCGCGCGGTGCGATTCGTAATAGGAGCGAAGTTTCGCCTCGCTCGGCTGGGACGACAGCGCATCCGCGGCGATCTCCAGCTCCACGGCATTGACCAATGCACTGCGCACCTCGGAATCCGTCGACGCGACGTCGAGTTCCTTGCCGCGTTGCACGAACAATTCCTCACGTATCATGTCGTCGAGCACCTTCTTGCGTTGCTCGGGCGTCGCATGCTGCAGGTCGACCGCGAACAAGGCCTGCAACTGGGCCAGGTAGTCGACGCGTGACACGGGTTGCTGGTTCACCAGGGCCACATCCTCGGCGGGAACGACCAGGGTGGACGTGCCGCGCGCCGTGAACAAGGCATACCCCGCCAGGCACAGGCCGACGACGGCCCCCACACCCATCAACGCCAGGGATCGTCCCACGTGTATTTGGCGGGCGTCCCGCCAGTCGGAAGGTGCCGACACAACCGCGGACGCGGCGGCGAACGGGGGCTGCGGCGTGGTGGGCAGGAGGTCTGACGAAGCATGTGGCATGGAACTATCCGTGTGGCGCAGAGTTGGGAGCAGCCGAGCGTGCCGCCGACGGGGCGGGCGCGGCTGTGGCGGTGGCCGTGGTCGGGGTCGGGGTCGGGGTCGTCGACGCATGGGACAACGTATAGACGTAGACCGCGATTTCGCGCAGCGTGGCGGGTGACAATACTTTCAACCACGCCGGGCAGACGCCCTGCCGGCCGCGGGCAATGGACGCGAACAACGACTCCCGGCTGCCGTCGCCGTAAAGCGTGACGTCGTCGACCAGGTTCGGCGCACCGATCGCGCTGTCGCCCTTCGCATCCGCCGAATGACAGTCGTAGCAACCGCCCACGTTGCCGTAGACCAGGGCGCCGCGGCCCACGGCGGCGGGGTCCGCGGCGCCCTTGCCCTGCAGGTAGACGAGGTACTCGACGACGTCCCGGATGCCGCCCGGGCTCAACGGTGGCAGCTTCGGCTCCGTGGGGCTGGGCTGCGCGCGTGCGTATGCCGGCATCCGCGCCAGGTTCCACGCCTTGGGATTGCCCGAACGGATGCCGTACACCGCCACCCGTTCGATGTCGCTGACCATCCCCGCGCCGTACAACCAGTCGGCGTCGTTCAGCCGGGGAATGCCCCGTCCGGCATCCCCGACGCCGCCGTGTCCATGGCAGGTCTCGCAATGGGCGCGATACGCCACCGCGCCGTGCGATTCGGCGAAGTGAAGCAATCGTTTTTCGTCCGCGATGTGGTCCGGGTCGGCCCGCAGCAGCCGGCCCTCCATGACCTGGAGATACCCCGCGAACGCAACGATGCCGAGAACGGCGATCGCACCCAACCCGTACACTGTCTTGCGCATGCCGGCAGTCTGTTCGCTACTTTTCAGGAATGCAGGTAATTTACTGTTTTCACGCGCGTTAATTAACGTTAATCGAGAATCGCCACGTCCATGCCAGGTCTTGTCACTCCCCATGTCCTGGTCGTCGACGACGATCCTGAGATCCGCAGCCTGCTCGGCCGGTACCTGGTCGAGCAGGGCTTTCGGGTCAGTCTGGCGGCGGACGGCGCCGAACTACGCCGCCAGTTGGCGGTCAATGCCATCGACCTCATCGTGCTCGACATACTGCTGCCGGATGGCACGGGCCTCACCCTGTGCCGGGAGTTGCGCGGGCGCGATGCCCGGGTTGCCATCATCCTGTTGACCGCCCTCAAGGAAGACGTGGACCGCATCATCGGCCTCGAGATCGGGGCGGACGATTACCTGGGCAAACCGTTCAATCCGCGCGAGTTGGTGGCGCGCATCCGCACCGTCCTGCGCCGGGCGCAGCCGCAGACCGCCCCCTTCTCCTCGCCCGGCTATCGTTTCTCGCAGTTCACGGTGGATCCCAACACGCGCACCGCGACCACGGCGGACGGCACGCCGGTGGCGCTCACGGCGGGGGAGTTCGACCTGCTCGTGGCGTTTCTGGAACGGCCCGGCCGCATCATGTCACGGGATCAGATTCTCGATCTCACCCAGAGCCGCGACGGCGACCCGTTCGGCCGGTCGGTCGACGTGCTGATCAGCCGCCTGCGACGCAAGCTCAAGAGCGACGACGGCCGCGAGTTGTTCAAGACCGTGCGCAACGGCGGCTACGTGCTCGCCGTGCGCGTCGATGCCGCGGAGGCTGACTGACGCGGGGGCACCGGGCCGCTGCGCCCCTGGAGTTCCTACTCCGGGCCGAAGGCCGCGATACCCGTCTGCGCGCGACCCAAGATCAGGGCATGGATGTCATGGGTGCCTTCGTACGTGTTCACCACCTCGAGATTCACAAGATGGCGGATCACGCCGTACTCGTCCGACACGCCGTTGCCGCCCAGCATGTCGCGCGCCAGACGAGCCACGTCGAGGGCCTTGCCACAGGAGTTGCGCTTCAACATCGACGTGATCTCCACCGCAGCCGTGCCGTCGTCCTTCATCCGGCCGAGACGCAGACAGGCCTGCAACGCCAGCGTGATTTCGGTCTGCATGTCCGCGAGCTTCTTCTGGACGAGTTGATTGGCCGCCAGCGGCCGGCCGAACTGCTTGCGGTCGAGCACGTACTGACGCGCGGTGTGCCAGCAGCTCTCCGCCGCGCCGAGCGTTCCCCAGGAGATGCCGTAGCGCGCCGAATCCAGACAGGTGAAGGGACCCTTGAGGCCCTGCACGCCCGGCAACAGGTTCTCCTCGGGCACGAAGACATCGTCCATCATGATCATGCCGGTGGTGGACGCCCGCAGTCCCACCTTGCCGTGCAGCACCGGCGCCGAGAGACCCTTGCTGCCCTTGTCCAGGATGAAACCGCGTATCACGCCGTCGTCGGTCTTCCCCCACACCACGAACACGTCGGCGAACGGGCTGTTCGATATCCACGTTTTCGCGCCCGACAGCCGGAAGCCGCCCGCCGTGCTGCGCGCGCGGGTCACCATGCTGCCCGGGTCGGAACCATGATCCGGCTCCGTCAGGCCGAAGCAGCCGATCAGATCACCGCGGGCGAGCGCCGGAAGATATTTCTTCTTCTGCGCCTCCGTGCCGAACTTGAAGATGGGCAGCATGACGAGCGACGACTGCACGCTCATCATGGACCGGTAGCCGGAATCGACGCGTTCCACCTCGCGCGCGATCAATCCATAACTCACGTAATTCATGCCGCCGCCGCCGTATTCCTCCGGAATGGTGGGGCCCAGCAGACCGAGCTCGCCCATCTCCTTGAATATGGCCGGGTCCGTATGCTCGTTGCGAAAAGCTTCCAGAACGCGCGTCGCCAGCCGTTCCTGCGAGTACTCGCGCGCCGCGTCGCGCACCATCTTTTCTTCCATCGACAGCTGGTCTTCCAGCAACAGCGGGTCGTCCCAATGAAATGTCATTCGAGTCATGTTCGGTCCTTACTGGATTTCTCGCCGCACCACGGCGGCAGCGTCGACCAGAGCCTTCAACTGTCCGAAGGCCGTCTCTCGGGTCAGGTACTTGAGTCCGCAATCGGTGGAGATGACCAGACGATCCGGCGTGACGAAGTCGAGCGCGTGGCGCACGCGCTGCTCCACCACCTCGCCCGGCTCCACCCCGGGCACGGAGTGGTTGAGCACCCCGACCGCAATGTTCTTGTTGGACAGATCACGCAGCACCCCCAGGTCGAGGTTCGGCTGCGCCGCTTCGATCGATATCTCGTGCACGTCGCTGTCGGCGAGTTCGCCCAGGAACTCGTACGCCTTGGGTTTCTCGCCAGGGCGCAGGAACGCATAGCCGAAACAGATGTGTATCGCAGTCCTGACCTTGAGCCCCTGCAGGGCGCGGTTGATCACCGGCACCGCATAGCGGCGCGCCGCCTCCGGATCGTTGCGCACCCAGGGCTCGTCGATCTGGATGACGTCGATGCCCACCGCCTCGAGCGCCCGCGCCTCTTCGTTGACCGCAGCCGCAAAAGCGAATGCCATCGCGGCGGCATCCCGGTAGTGCTCGTCCACGCACTGCTGCGCGAGGGTGAACGGACCGGGCAGCGTGATCTTGGTCAGGCTGCGCGTGTTCGCCCGCAGGAAACGCGCCGACTCCACTTCGACGGGCCCCGTACGACGGATCGCGCCGACCACCCTCGGCACCCGCGTCTCGCGACCGGTGCGGCTGACGACGACGGCCGGATGGTCGACGTCCAGTCCCTCGAGCGAGGCGGCGAAGTGATTGCTGTAGCTTTCACGCGCCATCTCGCCGTCGCTGATGACGTCGAGCCCGGCACGTTCCATGTCGCGGATGGCGAGCAACGTCGCGTCGCGGACCGCTTCCCCCCGCAACTCCTCCGGAATCCGCCACAGCTCCGACTTGCGCACACGCGGGACCAGTCCGCTGCGCAGCAATTCCTTGTCCACCAGCCAATCGGGCTGCGGATAACTGCCGACCAGGGTGGTCCGCAACGGATGTTGTCCTGACATGAAGGGCCTCCGCTAGATGAGCGCCGGGTAGGACCCGCCGTCGAGGTGAATGTTCTGGCCGGACATGAAGCCCGCCAGCGAACTGCACAAGAACGCACACGTCGCGCCGAACTCGCGCGGATCGCCCAGCCGATGCGCCGCGATCGATTCCACCTGACGCACCCGTGCCTGCTCGAAGGTGATCTTCTCGCGCTCTGCCGTGAGGCGTGCCATCTGCAGCTGACGGTCGGTGTCGAAACGCTCCGGCAGCAGGTTGTTGATGGTGACGTTGTCGCGCACCACCTGCAACGACAACCCTTTCATCACGGCGGTGAGGCCGGCGCGGGCACCGGCCGACAGCGTCATGTGCGGACGCGGTGTGGTGACCATGGCGGACGTGACGTTGACGATGCGCCCGAATTTTCGGCTGCGCATGCCCGGCAGCACGGCCCGCAGCAGCAGCATGGGCGCGACCATGTTGGCATCGAGCGCGCTCATCCAGGCCTCATGATCGAAGGACATGTAATCACCCGGGCTCGGACCCGCGTTGTTGTTGATCAGAATGTCCGCGTCGGGAAAGGTGCTGAGCAAGGCCTCGCGCCCCGCCGCGGTTGCGATATCCGCCGCCACCCCCGTGACCCGCGAGCCATGCTCGCGCGCCAGACGCTCGACGACTTCCGCGACGCGGGTTGCATTGCGGCCGTTGACGGCGACGACCGCCCCCTCGCCCAGCAATGCTTCGGCGCAGGCGAGTCCCAAGCCGCGCGTGGAGGCACAAACGAGCGCGCGGCGCCCTTCGAGGCCTAGGTCCATAAAACTCTCTCGTCGCTGAAAAGATTCGTTGCCGGCGCGGCGGCGCGCACGGCCGGACTGCCGCAGCGGTGCCTCACGCCTGCACCAGGTCGTCCAAGGGCAGCACGGCACGTCCGCGCAGCATGGGTGTGCAGGTGGCGGGCATTTCCTGCACGATCTCGATCTGCTCCTCCCGGGCCCAGGCGAGAAAACGCGCGAGGTAGGCCATGGAACCAGCCGGATTGTCATGGCCGCTCGGCCGGTCGTGAAGCACCAGCAGGGACCGGTCCCGGCTGCGGACCGCGCTCTTGGCGTCCTCCACCCAGGCGTCCACGGCAACCCCCTTGTCCTTCGGTACGTGGGTCCACAGCACGATGGTGGCCGCGTCGTCGCGCAGGTATTCCACCGCCCTCGCGCTCAGCAGGTGGGGACCCACCCTGCCCCGCCCATTCGGCCGGAAGAACCGCTGCTCGTGGGCCAGATCTCCGAGCAGGGCGTTCATGTCGCCGATTTCCCGCTGTACGGCCTCGGGGCCACGTTCCCCGAGGGGCGCGCCGTGGGTCATCGTATGATTACCGAGCCAGTGACCGGCGGCATGCGCGGTCTCGGCAAGGTGTCTGGACGGCGGATCGAGCAGCCGGTCGCCGACCAGGAAAAAGGTGGCTTTCACGGAAAAATCGTCCAGCACCCGCAGTACGTGATCCGTGATACCCGGCCACGGTCCGTTGTCGAAGCTCAATGTCATTCGCGTCATGACCGTTCTCAATAAAATCGATATTTGCCTACTATACTTGTTTTGAACGATCTTAATAGCCTATTATCCGTAAAATAGTATAGGAGTCCTCATGAGCGTATCGCGTGCCGCCCCTGCCTCCCCCCACGAGGCAGCTCTGCCCTCCCGGCTACATCACCTGGCCACGGTCATCCGCGACCAGAACGTGACCCGCGCCTACATGGAGGGCGTGCTCGGGTTCCCGCTCGTCGCCACCTGGTGTGAGAAGGCGTATCTGAAGGATTTGGGGGCGTGGCACGAGTACTGCCACACCTTCTATGGGCTGGACGACGGCAGCGCGCTCGCGTTCTTCCAATTCGCCGACCCTGGCATGTTCGAGCGCTGCCAGCCCAAACAGCCGGCCGAGGTCAAACGCTTCGGCCACGTGGCCATCCGCGTCTCGCCGGCCCGCCAGGCCGAACTCTTGGAACGGCTGCAGCGGCACTCGGCGCCGCACCGGCAGGTCGACCACGGCTACTGCCAGTCGCTCTACACGACGACGCCGGATGGCCTGGACATCGAGTTCACCGTCGATGCCCCGGACTCGGGACCGCTGTGGGAGGCCCGCCGGGTCGATCCGGGCGCCGAACTCGCCCGCTGGATGTCAGGGGATCACAGCGTCAACAACGATCATCGCTGAGAGCCGCCGCTGCACGCAGGGGCGCCTGAGGTGCGCTCAGGGCGCCCGCACAGACCAGCCACGCGCGCTACAGGTTCGCGTCACCCCATCGCCGCAGCGCGTCGACCACCTCGGACAGCGAGCGTCCCTTCTCGGTCAGCGCATATTCGCGATACGCGCTGCCGTCGGACGCGGGGACCACTTCCAGAATCCCATTGTCGACCAATTTGCGCAGACGCAGGCTCAACACGTTCTTCGCCATTTTGAGACTTTGCTGGAATTCCGTGAAGCGTTTCAGGCCCGCGAAGGCGTCGCGAAGGATCAACAAAGTCCACCACTCGCCGATCAGATCCAATGTTCGTGCCACCGGGCATTCCTCTTCACTCATGCACTTACGTCGCATGTCTCTCCTCAGTGCACGTGTTCACGCGTTGGGTGGTTGCATAATTATACCGGTCGTGCAAAGCTCGCTCTAGTTCTATAATTAAACCGGTTACGAGGTTTCACTCATGCAAAAACTCGCCAATAAAATAGCGGTGGTTACCGGCGCTTCGAAGGGCATCGGCGCATCGATCGCCAAACATTTTGCCGCTGCCGGGGCGACGGTGGTCGTCAATTACGCCTCGAGCCGCGAGGGGGCGGAAAAGGTCGTCGCCCAAATCGTCGCCGCCGGCGGACAAGCCATGGCGGTGCAGGCGAGCGTATCGAACGAGGCAGAGGTCGCGCAATTGTTCGCGCAGACCAAGCAGGCGTATGGCCGCGTCGACATCCTCGTCAACAATGCCGGGGTGTATGGCTTCGCGGCATTGGAGGAGATCACGGTCGCCGATTACAACCGGCAGTTCGACACCAATGTGCTCGGTGTATTTCTCGTCACCCGGGCGGCGCTGCCGCTGTTTCCGGCCACCGGTGGCAGCGTGGTCAACATCAGCTCCGTGGTCAGCACCTTGGCACCGCCGGGCGGCGCGCTCTACTCCGCAACCAAGGGGGCCGTCGATACCCTCACCAAATCGCTGGCCAAGGAACTGGCACCCCGCAAGATCCGCGTCAACGCCATCAATCCAGGGTTGATCAGCACCGAGGGCACGGCCGGCTTCGCCGGCACACAGTTCGAGAAAGACTCGGTGGCCGCCACCCCCCTGGGCCGCGCCGGACGTCCTGAAGACATTGCGCTCCCGGCGGTGTTCCTCGCGTCCGAAGACGCAGGCTGGATCACGGGCGAAACGCTGTTCGTCTCCGGCGGGGCGGCAATTTGAGGAACGCCCGGCGACGGGTGAGCGACGCAAAACCACCGATGGCCATGGCCTCCATCACCCGTCGACGCGGTCCGTAGGAGCGGGCACGGCTGTGCTCTGCCACGAGCAGGATGCCTGCAGGACGCGCAGCACCACGCCCTCGTAGGGCGACAGCGCAAGGAACGGCGCCGCGTCCGTGCGCCCTGCGTCGGTCGAAAGCAGCAAGGTGCAACGACCGCCCGCAGCCGTCAGGTCGATCACGCGCGTCTCACCGCCGAGATTGAGCGCGATCAGCAGCTGCTCGTCGGCGTTGCACCGTAGATACGCCAGCACGTCGTCGGTGCCCGGCAGCGCTACGTGGTCGCCGCTGCGCAGTGGTTCATGCGCCCGGCGCAGGCGCAACAAACGCCGATACAGGGTGAGGAACGAAGCCGGATCGTCCCGCTCGGCCGCGACGTTGCAGGCGGCGTGGTCCGGCGCGAGCGGCAGCCACGGAGTGCCCGTGGTGAAGCCGGCGTGCGCCGAGCCGTCCCACTGCATGGGAGTGCGGCAGGGATCCCTGCCGAATCCCCGGCCCGGAACATTTTTCTCGAAGGGGTCCTGCACGCGGTCCGGGCTGATGGCGACGTCGGTCATGCCGAGTTCATCGCCGTAGTACAGCGTGGGCGTGCCGCGCAACGTCAACAGTAGCATCGCCGCGAGGCGCGCTCGTGCAGGGCCCAACCGCGACGCGATGCGCGCGTTGTCGTGATTGCCGAGCACCCAGTTCGGCCACGCGCCGGCCGGCAGCAGTGCCTCGTATCGAGCGATGAGCTCGCGCAGGGCGTGTGCGGTCCAGGCGGTCCGCAGCAAAGAGAAATTGAACGGCAGATGTACGCCGTCGAGGTGCCGCCCGTAGTAGGTCACCAGGCGCGGCAGCGGCAGATAGATCTCGCCGATCAACACCCGGTCGTCGAATTCGTCGAGTACGCGGCGCAGTCCCGCGACCAGTCCTGTCATCTCCGGGCGGTCGCTGGTGTAGAGCGGCAGCTGGCTCTGAAACGCCGGCATGCCGTTCTTGAAATCCGGATTCGGTGGGTTGTCGCGCCAGCGGTCGTCCTTGATGAGGAGCCACAGCACGTCCACGCGAAAGCCGTCGACGCCGCGGCGCAGCCAGAAGCGCAGGACGTCGTGCATGGCGGCCACGACCTCGGGATTGCGCCAGTTCAGATCCGGCTGTTCGCGAAGGAACGAGTGGTAGTAGTACTGGCCGCTGCGTTCGTCCCACGCCCATGCGCCGCCGCCGAAATGGCTCAACCAGTTGTTGGGCGGCCCGCCGCCGGGCGCAGGATCGCGCCACAGATACCAGTCGCGTTTAGGATTCGTCCGGCTGGCGCGCGACTCCATGAACCAGGGATGCCGGTCCGAGGTGTGATTCGGTACATAGTCGAGAATCAGCTTCAGGCCGCGTCGTTTGCTGCCCTCGAGCAAAGCGTCGAAATCGGCGAGCGTGCCGAACAACGGGTCGATGCCGGTGAAGTCGGCGACGTCGTAACCGAAGTCCGCCATCGGCGAGGGATAGATCGGCGACAGCCAGAGGGCGTCGACTCCGAGTTCCAGGCAATGATCGAGCCGGCGCAACAGGCCGGCAAGATCGCCCACCCCGTCGCCGTCGGCGTCCTGGAACGAGCGGGGATAGACCTGATAGACGACGCCCGTCTGCCACCATGCGTACTCGCTGTCCATGCCTCGATGGTACGCGAGACGCGATGCCACGGGCCACCGCGATCGCAATGGCCGCCCGTGGCCGGCGCCACCCTCCCTCGCGGAGTCAAAAAGCAGTCGTCAGGCTAGCTCGTGCCGCGTCTCGCGCATGCAGAGGACCACGACGAGCCCGATCGCGAGGCCCCCGATGGCCATGTGCAGGATGTATTGAATGCCGTAGTGCTGCGCGACGAAGCCCGCGAGGATGGGCGCGATGCCGCCGCCGAAGATCTCGCCCACCCCGATCACCAGGCCGGACGCGGAGTTCATGAGAGCCGGCGGCACCGCTTCCACACTCAAGGGGCCCGTGGTCAGACCGATGAGGTTGTGCAGGAAGAAGGCCGCCACGAACAAGCACGTGAACAGCACCGGTACGTCGGCACCGGTGCGCGCGAAGATGACGAGGCCGAGAGCAGCCCCCACGATATCGATGACGGCCACCGTCTTGCGGCCCAGGGTATCCGACAGCCACGGCATCACCACGTCGCCCAGGGTGGCGCCGAAGCCGATGCCCGACAGTACGAGGCCCATCGAGCCCAGGCTCATGCGTAGATAGTCGCTGAGATAGCCGGGCAGCAGCGCGGTGAGCACGATGATGCAGTTGAGCCAGCAAAACATCGCCACGATGTTCAGGCGGATGGCGCGATACTTGAACAGGTCCCGCCAAAGATGGGCACCGGTATCACGGATGGACGTGTGCGCGGCGGCTTCCTCCAGGGTCAACGGCCGCAGCACCCGGAACAATCCGTAGGCGATCAGCAAACCGGGCAGCGTCACCAGCACGAAGATCCAGCGCCACGCGACGAAATCGAGCAGCTGAGTGACCAACAGCGGCGCGAGTGCAAGACCGAACAGCGGCAGGGCAGCCTGCTGGATGCCCACGTTGCGTCCGTGGCGCGAGGGATGCGAGGCCTTGAGCGTCGCGACCAGCGCCGCGGGCGCGAAAGCCCCTTCGAAGGCGCCGATCAGGATGCGGATGAGCACCATGCTCAGGAGACCGGCGGCCAGGCCGCTGATGCCGCCGAGCAGGGAGAACAACACGATGGAGCCCACCACCACCTTGCGGGTGCCGATGCGGTCGGTCAACGAGCCGGCAAAAATCGAAAAGACGCCCCACGACACCGCGAGGCTGCCGGTGATGAGGCCCAGATCCTGGTACGAGAAACCGAGGTCGCGCTGCAACACCGGAAACATGGGCATGATCATGAAACGGTCGAAGCCGACCAGACCCAGGCCGAGCGCGAGCAGCGCCACCGACGGCGCCTCGCCCGACTTGCGCGCGCCACCCACCGCCGCGGCTGCTGCGAGCGTCGTATTCATGGATCGCGCGCCGCGCCTACGGCGCTATCACGAAGTTGCTGAAGCCGCCGTTGCGCGCGGGCAGATTGTCGATGGCTTCGTTGACGCCGCTCAACGGAAAGCGGCGATGTTCGAGCACCGACAGATCGAGCGTGCCGAAGCGCACCATGTCCGCCATCGCCTGCCCCTGGGCGATGGTGAACCAGTTGTTGCCGAGAAAGGCGATCTGGTGAGCCTGCATCCACTTGACGTCGAGCGCGACGGGGTCGTCGACACCGTTCACGTTGACGTACGCGCCGCCGCGACGCAGCGCGTAGATCGCCTCGATCATGAGTTCGCCGGCGGCGCCCGGGCCCAAACAGTCGACCACGCCGTCGACGCCGTAGCCGCCCGTCAGACCGCGCGCCCAGTCGTTGATCTTCTCCCCGCCGAGCGTCAGGCACTCGATGCGGTCCGGCGCCAGGGCCCGTACGCGGTCGATGAGCTCCTTGTTGCGCGCCGTGCCGAGAATGCGCGTGACGCCCATGCCGAGTGCGATCAGGCAGGCGCACAAGCCCAGGGTGCCGGTGATGCCGTTGATGAGAATGGTCCTGCCCGGGCCCGCCTTCGCCTTGGCCAGCGAGGCGTAGGCGGTGCCGAGGTAGCCGAACCGGGCGGCGGCGTCGAACTGCAGATTTTCGGGCAGGCGCACGAGATTGCGCTGTGGCGCAGTGATGTATTCGGACATGCCGCCGTACGGATACTGGTCATACAGCTTCTGCGAGTCGGGGCCGAAACCGAAATAGCCGCGGAAGGTGAAGTTGTGACAGTTGATCGAGTCGTCCGCCGAACAGGAGGGACACGAGCCGCAGGTGAGCCCGGGGCTCACGTACACGCGGTCGCCCGGCTTGAAGTTGTGTTCGCTCTCGCCCACCTTGGTGACCACGCCCGCGACATCCAGTCCGAAGATGGCGGGCAACCGGGGCAGCGGCAGATAAGGCAGGGTCTGCGCGAAAAAAGCCAGCACGTTGCGCAGATTGGGTACCATCCCGCACGCCATGACCTTGACGAGCACCTCGCTCGAACGCGGCTCGGGGATGGGCATGGTCTCGAGCACCATCGGCCGGTCGAAGGCATGCAGCCGCGCGGCGATCATTGTTTCCATGAACGAACTCCCGGGGTTCAGAAGTGGTATTTGAAGTCCACGCCCCACACCCTCGGCTGGGCGCGGAACACGAAGTTGTTCGTACCGGCAGGCCCCGGGAAATTCGGGCCCGGCGCCCATTCGGCATTGTAGATCTTGTCGAATAGATTTTTCGACCAGGCGGTGACCGACCAATCCCTGCCTTCGACGCCGATGCGCAGGTTCACCAGGTTCACCGGATCACGCACGGAGCGGTTGTCGGGGAACCAGTACGTCGGTCCGATCCTCTGGAAATCCGGACGCACCACCGCGCTCACCTCGTCCCAAAAGGGCAGCGGCTTGTGGTATTGCAACCCCGCGTTGATGGTGTAGCGGGAGACCAGCGACGCCTGGTTGCCGACGTCGGTGGGCGAGCGGTCGGATTCGCGGATGTTGCTGTCCGTGTAGCCGGCATCGGCATGCACGTCCAATCCTTCCATCACGCGCAAGCTCCCTTCGAGTTCGCCACCCTGGTAGATGACCCGGCCCAGGTTGCCGAGATTCTGCGTGCCCGTGGTCGGGTCGTAGACGAAGAAATAAGCGCCCTTGTCGATGGTGTGATAAATCGTCATGTTGAGGGCGGCCCGGCGGTCGAACAGCTGGGTCTTGACCCCGAGTTCCGCGGTGTCCGCCACTTCCTTGTCGAAATAATCCTTGATGCCCGCGAGGCCCGCCGACCCCACGCCGGTCTGATTGAAGCCGCCGCTGCGAAAGCCCCTGCCGTAATCGGCGAACACCACCACGTCGGGATTTATCTTGTAACGCAGCGTCACCTTCGGCTGCGCCGCACTCCAGCTGCGCTGACGGACCTGACCGGGATATTCGGAGCCGCCGAGACCGGCGGGAATGAACTCGGCCGGAGTCTTGGTGATGTTCTTGCGGCTGTCGTCGTCGTAACGCAGCGCCGCCGTGCCTTCCAGCTTGTCGGTGATGTCGTAGCTCACGTCGCCGAAGGCCGCCCACGCGAAGTTGTCCTGCTGATCCGCCAGAAAAGCGGCTTGCGGGTTGTACAGGGGCAGCGGCGTGTACTTGACCTCCGGAATGCCGTTCCCCGTGTCGAGCACATTGCCGGTCGACGTGAAATGGTCCGTGTAGATCGCGTAGAGGCCGCCGATGTAGCGCAGCCGCCCGGCGGTGGGCGAGGTGAAACGCAGTTCCTGGCTGTACGATTCGTTGCGCAGATAGTTGACCTGTGCCTGATCGTTTCCGTAGTACTGGTAGAGCACGGACTGAGTGATGGGCAGGAAGTTGAACTGGTCGCCGTCGTAGAATTCGACGACGGAATCGTACGCGGTGACGGAGGTGACGGTGCCGAAGGAAGTGTCGTAGTCGAGCTTCAGCGACGTGTCGTACAGATCGCGTCGGTCGATGCCGGGGTTGTTCACCTGGATGGGTGCGATGGTGTTCACGTCGTCGGCGACGCTGTAGTACACCGCCTGTGAGATGACGTGCGACATCGAGAAACGCAGGTCTGCCTTGAACGCATCGCTCGGCGTCCACAACAGATTGGCGCGCGCGGAAACGTCGCGGTAGGGATCGGCCTTCTCGTGCAGATAGACGTTCTCGAGGTAACCCTTGGTGTTGAAGATGGAGAACGAGGTGCGAAATTTCAGGGTATCGATGTTGCCCACAGGTCCGCTCAAGGCCGCTCTTACCTTGTAGCCGGGCCCCGAGTCGTAGCCCACCATCACGTCGCCCTCCAGCTTGTCGGTGGGCTGTTTGGTATCGATGATGATGGCGCCGCCGATCGCGTTGCGACCGTACAGGGCGCCCTGCGGACCTTTCAGAACTTCGATGCTCTGGATGTCATACAACTCTTGGTTGAACTGCGACGGATTGGTCAACTCGACGCCGTCGATCAGGACCGCAACGGACGGCTCGCTGTTGCGGGCCTCGGAAATGCCGCGGATCACCACGAAGGAGGTGCCTTCGTTCTGGGTCTGCACGAGGTTCATGTTGGGCGTCATGTCGACGAAATCCTGCGGCCGTTCGATACCGGCGGAAGCGATCTCGGCGGCGCCGAAGACATTCACCGCGATGGGTACGTCCAAGAGAGATTCGGAGCGTTTTCTGGCAGTTACGGTGATCTCCTGAAGCGCCAGCTCATCCGTGGGCGCGGCTGCCGCGACCGGCGACGCTGCGACCGGTGCCGGGGAATCCGCGCCTACCGCCTGCGCCTGCACGTGCGCACCCAGCAACACCCACGTCGCCGTACAAAGCAAACTCTCGCGTTGATTCATACATCCCCCTAGCCCAGCCTTGCCACATTTATCTGTTCGATTAATCGTTGATTAATTCGAAATGATCGATTTATTTACGTGCAAGCGTAGACCATCTTGTTTTTCCCCGCAATGGGGATAAAAATATTTTAGCGCTTATGTCTAGGCGCTGCGGGGCCCACCGTTCACCTCGATACGGGCCCGCTCGCTGAGCTTTTCGTGAACCAGCTGGCCGGTTCTCTGGAAATGATCGGAAATGAGTTTTACGGCGAGTTCGGTGTCACGCGCCACCGCGGCCTCCATGATGGCGCGGTGCTCGTCGAGATGATTGGAGCGCGCCACCCCGGGTGTTCTGGACAGGGCGCGATAACGTTCCATGGCGTCGAACAACGTGAGGCTGAAACGCTTGAGCCATTGCGAGCCGCAGGCGTCCATCAAGGCGAGGTGAAAGTTCTTGTGTGCCTCGTACCAGGCGGGATTACGCACGGCGCCGCCCTGCTCTGTGTAGCGCGGCGTGCGGGACAAGCGGTAGTAGCTCAACACCACGTTCTCCTCCCAGGCCTGATCGCCCAGACGCAGCGACTCGCGCAGCCCCTGCTCGTCCACCCAGCGGCGGGTACGGATCAGCTCCTCCAACTCGGCCACGCTGAAATTGGCCACGGTGAAACCGCGCTGGGCGCTTTGATCCACCAACCCCTCGCTGCTGAGACGGCTGAGCGCTTCGCGGACCGGGCTCAAGCCCGTGGCGTAATGCGTACAAATATCGCGGATGCGCAATTTCTTGCCGGGCTCGAGCACGGCGTTGATGATGTCCTCGCGCAATCGCTTGTAGATTTCGATCGCGAAGGTGGTGCCATTGCGCTTGGTGGGAGCGGCAGGATGGGGCGTCGTTGCGAGCTCGGGCATCGGGGCTCCAGGGATATCGGCGAGTGGGATCGATAATCGTTATTATATCACGAAGCGCTTAAAATTCGATTTTCCCGGGGCTTTGGTATGACTCAGTCACTTTCGCATCTCACCGTGCTCGATATGTCGCGCGTGCTCGCCGGGCCCTGGGCGGGGCAGGTGCTGGCAGACCTGGGCGCGGACGTCATCAAGATCGAGCGGCCCGGCAGCGGCGACGATACGCGCAGCTGGGGGCCTCCTTTTCTAAAGGATGCCCGCGGCGAGGACGGTGCCGACGCCGCGTATTACCTCTGCGCCAATCGCAACAAGAAATCGGTGACGGTGGACTTCACCACCCCCGAAGGCCGCGCCATCGTGGTGGCCCTCGCCGCAAAAGCCGACATCGTCCTGGAGAACTTCAAGGTAGGCGGCCTCAAGGCGCACGGGCTCGATTACGACTCGCTGAAAGCGGTGAACCCGCGTCTCATCTATTGTTCCATCACCGGTTTCGGCCAGACCGGGCCGTATGCGTCCCGCGCCGGCTATGATTTCCTGGTGCAGGGCATGGGCGGCTTGATGAGCATCACCGGCCCGCGAGCCGAGGAGGCGGGCGCGGGGCCGCAGAAGGCCGGCGTCGCGGTCGCCGACATCCTGACCGGATTGTATGGAACCATCGGCATTCTGGCGGCGCTCGCGCACCGCGACAGAACCGGGGTGGGTCAGCACATCGACGTCGCCCTGCTCGACGTCCAGGTCGCCTGCCTCGCCAACCAAGCGTCGAACTATCTTGTCAGCGGCAAAGTTCCCGAGCGTCTGGGGAATGCCCATCCGAACATCGTCCCCTACCAGGACTTTCCGACCGCCGACGGGCACATCATCATCGCGGTCGGCAACGATGCGCAGTTCGTCCGCCTCTGCAGCGCCCTGGGGCTGCCCGAGCTCGGCGTCGATCCACGTTTCGTGAGCAACAAACTGCGCGTCCTGAACCGGATCGCGTTGATCGAACGGTTGCGCGGCGCGACGGTCACGCGGTCCACGGCCGATTGGGTCGCCGCCCTGGAGCGGGTGGGCGTGCCTTGCGGCCCCATCAACGCACTCGACGCGGTGTTCGCCGACGAGCAGGTTCGCGCGCGGGGCCTGCGCGTGGAACTCCCCCATCCAGTGGCGGGGGTGGTGCCGCTGGTGGGCAATCCGCTGCGCTTGTCGGAAACACCGGTGACCTATAGAACGGCACCGCCGCCCTTGGGCGCCCAGACCCTCGAGGTATTGGGCGAACGGCTGGGAATGTCGCGCGAGCAGCTCGCTGCGTTACGTAGCCGGGGCATCATTTGAGAAGGGTCCGCTGACGACTAAACTTAATGCGCGTCCATATAGACGAAATTCCTTGCCCGTTGCGCATTTCTGCCGATATTATCTTGAATAAGCTATAATTTATCGGCGCCGCATCACTCCGGCGCGGTCATCATCGAGGCTCCATGCACGTAGTCAAGATCGCAGACGCACCCGCGTACGCGCCGCCCCAGCATTTCGGCGTCTCCGCCTTCAAGCTGCAGAGCCCGGAACACTCCGGCGTGTCGTTCTGTTCGGTGGGCCTCTCTTATTATTCACCGGGCGGCCATGCCGCCATGGATGCCGGTCCGCAGGAAAAAGTGTACGTGGTGTTGAGCGGCGAGGTGACGGTGCTGCTGGCGTCGGGAGAACGTCGGGTGCTGGGAAAATTCGACAGCTGCCTCATCGAAGCCAACGAGCGACGCGAAGTCCGCAACGATACCCAAACCGAGGCCATCATGCTGGTTCTCATGCCCGTCGCGGCCGTCGCGCAGACCCGATAACCGCCTGGGAGCGTTTCATGGCAACACAACAGAGCGAGAAAACGATGCCCGATGTCAAAACCCTATCGGAACCGGCCGGTCCTGCGATCAGCGAAGCCACACGGCTCGAACTGTACCGGCTGCAGGTGCTGCTGCGCGAGTCCGAGCAGCGGGCGAACGATCTGTTCCTGCAAAATCTCGTCAAGGGCACCAGCCACCTGTCGCTGGGCCAGGAAGCGGTGGCCGCCGGCTGTGCAGCCGCCATGCAGCCCGGCGACCTGAGTTTTTGCACCTATCGCGGTCATGCCCACACCCTGGCGCGGGGCGTCCCGGTGGAGAAGGTATTGGGTGAGTTGATGGGACGCGACAACGGCCTCATGCGCGGCAAGGGCGGCTCCATGCACCTCACCTCCGTCGAGCACGGCGTCATGGGGTCCTACGCCATCATCGGCGCACATCTGCCCATCGCCTGCGGCGCGGCCTGGCGCGCCCAGTACAAGGGCGCTTCCGATGTCTCGGTATGTTTCTTCGGCGACGGCACCACCAACATCGGCGCTTTCCACGAGGCGCTCAATTTCGCGGTGATCTGGAAGCTCCCCGTCGTGTTCGTCTGTGAGAACAATTTATACATGGAGTACACCCCCATCAGCGACGTAACCGCCGTGCATCACCCGGCGGGCGACCGCGCGAGCGCCTACGGGCTGCCCAAGATCGTCGTCGACGGCAACGATGCGGACGTCGTCTATCAGACCATGCTCAAGGCATTCGACACCGCACGACGCGGCGAAGGGCCGTCGCTCGTGGAGTGCCTCACCTATCGATACTCCGGCCACTCGCGCGCCGATCCGGCCAAGTATCGGCCCGATGGCGAATTGGAGAAATGGAAGCAAAGGGATCCGGTGAAAATATACAAGGAGCGCCTGCGCTCGCTCGGCATCAAGGATGCGGTGCTCGCCAAGATCGAAGCCGACGTGCGGCAGACCGTGGAAGACGCGACCGAGGCCTGTAAGGCGGCCCCCACCACCTCCGTCGACATTCTGTTCACCGACGTATACGCGGATGGAGGCTGGGCATGGCGGAATTAAGCTACCGCGACGCCGTGGCGCGCGGCATCGCCCAGGAAATGGAACGGGACGACGACGTCGTATTCCTCGGCGAGGACATCGCGAAAGCCGGCGGCGTGTTCAAGGCGACGGTGGGCTTGTACGAGAAGTTCGGTCCGAAACGCGTGCGCGACACGCCCATCTCCGAACAGGCCATTCTCGGCGCTGCCATGGGGGCGGCCATGACGGGCCTCAAACCCATCGCCGAGATCATGTTCGCCGACTTCATCGCCGTGTGTTACGACTATATCGCCAATGAAATTCCCAAGGCCCGCTACATGACCAATGGACAGGCCAAGTGTCCGCTGGTCATTCGCCTGGGTAATGGCGGCGGTGCGCGCTTCGGTGCACAGCACAGCCAGAGCGTCGAGAACTGGTGCATGCAGTTCCCGGGCTTGAAGGTGGTCGCTCCCTCCTCCCCGGTGGACGTCATCGGTCTGCTCGCCGCTGCGGTGCGCGATCCCGACCCCGTGATCTTCCTGGAGCATAAATCCCTGTACGCCACCAAGGGCGAGGTGCCCGACGGCGAGATCCTCGACACCCTGGGCACCGCCAAGATTCTGCGCAAGGGCACCGACTGCACCTTGATCGCCCTGGCCATGATGGTGCCACGCTCGCTCGCCGCGGCGGAAAAATTGCAGGCGGAACACGGCATCAGCTGCGAAGTGGTGGACGTTCGCTCGCTGGTCCCGCTCGACACCCAGACCATCCTCGGCTCCGTGGCGCGTACGCACCGGGTGTTCACCGTGGAGGAGAATCCGCGCGTGCTCGGCTGGGGTTCGGAGATCGTCTCCATCATCGCCGACGAGGCGTTCTACGACCTGGACGGCCCCCCGGTGCGCATCACCACCCCGCACATTCCGCTGCCTGCCGCCGACATCCTCGAGGACTTGGCCATTCCGAGCGTGGCGCGGATCGTCGAGACGGTGCGCCGGTCGATGTCGAGCTAGGAGCCCGCGGGCTCCCAACAAAGGAAATCGCGTTATGGACATTTTGATGCCCCAGCTCGGTGAAACCGTCACCGAGGGCAAGATCATCAGCTGGGCGCGCTCGGTCGGCGACACCGTGGCGCACGGCGACGTGTTGTTCGAGATCGAAACCGACAAGGCGACTATGGAGGTCGAAGCCACCAGCGCCGGCCGCATCAGCGACATCCGCGTCAACGCCGGCGATGTCGCGCCCGTGGGCGCGGTGGTCGCGGTCATCAGCTCGGTCTGCGATCAGGCGGCGGACGCAAAACGGGCCGCAATGCCCGCGTCGCCCGACAAGGCGCCCGAGGCAACGCCTGCCCCGCCAGCGCCGCTAGCAAAAACGCCCGCATCGCCAGCGCCCGCACCCGCGAAAGCGCCCGTGGCAGCAGCAGCGCCCGCCGCGCCGGGCGGCGTCTGGGCGGCGGCGGCAGACCCTTTCACCGCGGTGCGTTCGCCGGAGAGAAACTTCGGGCCCGCCACCCTCTCGAACGGTGTGAGCACCACGCCGCTCGCCCGCAGGCTCGCCTCGGAAGCCGGCGTCGATCTCGCCACCCTGAACGGCGGCGGTCCCGACGGCCGCATCACGGCCCGGGACGTGACGCACAGGCCGCCGACCGGTGCGCCGGGCGCGCCGCCCCCGACCGCCGCCCGCGCCGCTACCTTCGAACAGATCAAGGCGCAGTACGACGGCGTGCCCTTCACCGTCGTCGAATTGGACGGCATGCGTCGCACCATCGCCCGACGTCTGGTGGAGTCCAAGCAAACGGTCCCGCACTTCTATCTCAGCGTCGACGTCGACATCGAGAAGATGCTGGCGCTGCGCCAGACCGCGAACGCGGCGCAGGCCTCGAAACTCTCCGTCAACGACTTCGTCGTCAAGGCGTTCGCGCTCGCATTGGTGGCCGTTCCGGCCGCCAATGCGGTGTGGGCCGAGGATCGAATACTGCGGTTCTCGCGGGTCGACATGGGGATCGCGGTCGCCGTCGACGGCGGACTGTTCACGCCGGTGGTACGCGATGCCGGCACCAAGAGCGTGGTCGTGGTTGCGGCTGAAATCCGCGCCCTCGCGCAGCGTGCCCGGGACCGCAAGCTCAAGCCCCAGGATTATCAGGGGGGCGCCGCATCGGTGTCGAACCTCGGCATGTTCGGCGTGCGCCAATTCTCCGCCATCATCAACGCCCCGCAATCGACCATTCTCGCGGTGGGCGCTGCGCAGCGTCGGCCCGTGGAAGCGGCCGATGGCAGCGTGCGTTTCAGTTCGCAGATGACCGTCACCCTGTCGTGCGATCACCGGGTCGTCGACGGCGCGCTCGGCGCGGAGCTGCTCGCCGCGTTCAGGAAGGTCATCGAAGAACCGGTGCTCACCTTACTTTAAAATGCTCACTGCCCGGGACGCCCCGCGGCCAAGGGACCGACGATGAAATACAACCGAATGCATGCCGGCGCCTCGTGGGGTACCCAGGCAAAGGATTGGGAACGAGGCATCGACTACGACCGGCTCATCAAGGCGCGGCTCAAGCGTGCGCAGGACGCCGTACGGGCCGCGGGTTTGGGCGGTGTGCTGTGCTTCAACTTCGACAACATCCGCTATGTGACCGGCACCCATATCGGCGAGTGGGCCCGTGACAAGTTCATGCGCTACGCCCTGTGTCCCGGCGAAGGCGCTCCCTTCCTGTGGGATCCGGCCGCGCCGGCGAAGCGGCTCTCCTCGCCCTGGATCGCCGACAACGTGGCGGCCGGCATCTCCACCATGCAGGGCGGCCTGCCGCCCTCGATGGGCATCCAGCGCGACTTCGCCAAGCAGATGAAGAAGGCGATGACGGATCTGGGCATCGACAACAAACCGCTCGGCATCGACGTCATGGAACTGCCCATGTTGCGGGCACTCGAGGCCGAGGGCATCGAGTTCGTCTACGACGTCAACATCGGCCACGACATCTCCATCGCCGAGCTGCAGGAGAAGCACGACGCCATCGTGCTGTCGGTCGGCTCGCGCGTCTCGCGCGACATGGACGTGCCGGGTCGGGA
>CAZZYJ010000016.1:0-23918 GCA_964658215.1 uncultured Steroidobacteraceae bacterium
GTAGGACCTCGACGGCAGTGCGGTGCAAGACTCTTAATTACCCGGATCGAAACTGTCAATCAAATGTTACGGATATCTGCTGCATGCGGCAAGCGCGTCGGCCAATCAACCTCGCCGTCCGCGCCGTCGTGCAGGTGACTGGCTTCATAAGTCCTGGACTATTGGTCGAGATCGAAATGACGGTGGCGAGGAAGGGTGCCGGTCCATGAGCCGACCGCGGCCGCCGCGAACATCCGTGCCTCCCGCTCGAAACGATTGTTCCAGTAGCCCGTTCGTGCCGCCTCGAGGAGGTAGCGTGCCCGTGTCAAACGTCCCGGATTCCATTGCCGGACGACGTGAAAGTATTCATGCAGCATCAACTCGGGGTCGGACACGAACTCATCGCCGCCGGCCGCAAGAAGAATCAAGTTAGGTCGCGTGGTTGCGCTCGCGCCGAAGTGCGCCCGAGCATAGAGGGAGTACTCGACGACCGCGATCTCGCGCACCGAAGCGTCGAATATCCGTTCGAGCTCGGCCAGTACCCCTTCGGGCATCATGTAAGGATGACCTAACCCTGGAAATGGATTGGCACGGATGCCCGGAAAGCGCATTTCGATAGTCTAGCAATGGAAAGCGGACGGCGGGTCTTGGACGATGGGTGCAGCAATCGGCGGCGAAATCCTGCAAGCTAGCATGTCTGGGGAAGGGGGACGGGGCTGCGCCTCGCACGGCACGATCATGGGTGGTGTTTCAATCGGGGACGTATGCTGACCGTTCTGCTCACGCTGCTCGCGTGTGCCGCCGTGACGTTGCTCGCCCTCAACATCCACACGCCCGAGAAGAAGGTACAGCACCGAGTCGAACATCTGCACGACATACGGGATCCGCAGTTCAAGCGTGAGATGGGGGCGCTGCTTGGCCCTGCCATCGTGGGCGGAAACCAGGTGGCTGCGCTGCAGAACGGCGACGAAATCTTTCCGGCGATGCTCGAAGCGATCGGTAACGCAAAGCGAACGGTGACGTTCGAGACCTACATTTACTGGTCGGGAAAGGTGGGCGAGCAATTCGCCGACTGCTTGATGGAGCGTGCCGGCGCCGGGATCGCCGTTCATGTCATGCTCGACTGGCTGGGAAGCGTAAAGATCGATCCCAAGCTCATCGCCAAGATGAGGGCGGCAGGCGTGGAGGTGGAGCGCTATCACGCCCTGCATTGGCACAGCCTCGGGCGCCTCAACAATCGTACGCACCGCAAGGTGTTGATCGTCGATGGTTGCATCGGGTTCACGGGGGGAGTCGGCATCGCGGATCACTGGGCGGGCAACGCACAGGATCCGGCGCATTGGCGTGACATCCATTTCCGCGTGGACGGGCCGGTGGTGGGGCAGATGCAGGCGGCGTTCTTGGACAATTGGATAAAAACCACGGGGGCGGTACTACACGGCGACGGATATTTCCCCGATCTGGAACGTTGCGGCGACCAGGACATGCAGCTGTTCATCAGCTCGCCGTCGGGGGGCAGCTCCAGCATGCGGCTGATGTATCTCGCCGCCATTACCGCCGCGGAACATACGATCGACATCGCCGCGGCGTATTTCATCCCTGACGACTTGATGACGGGCGAACTCGTCACCGCGCGCAAGCGGGGCGTGCGGGTACGCGTGCTCATCCCGGACAAACACATCGATTCTGAGACGGTGCGGATTGCAACCAAGCGTGCCTGGGGCTCGCTGCTACGGAGCGGGGTCGAAATTTACGAGTACGAGCCGACGATGATGCACACCAAGATGTTGATTTTCGACACGCACATGGTGTCGGTGGGCTCCACCAACTTCGACATGCGATCGTTCGAACTCAACGATGAAGCCAGTCTCAACGTGTATCACACGGAATTCGCGTTGAAAATGACGGCGATATTCGAGCAGGATATCCGGTCTGCTTCCTCGTATTCGTACGAACGCTGGCTGCGTCGACCGATGTTGCAAAAACTGGCCGAGAGGCTGCTCGTTCCGCTGCGTTCGCAGCTCTGAGGCGGATGCTGCGCAAATATCGGGTGAGCGACAGCCTCCGATCTTTCTTGCGACGGCGAAGCGGACCGTCCCAAAGACCCACGACCCGAGTCGTGGATCCTGCGCGTCGACCGTGGGCTCAGGCGGCCATGACCCCGTAGCGCCGGTGGCCCTTGACGTCGTAGCGGTCGAGCATCATGACCTTGTCCCAGACCTTGATGAAGTCCTTGACGAAGCGCGGATGGCCGTCGCTGCCGGCATAGACATCGGCGATGGAACGCAATTGCGAGTTCGACCCGAAGACCAGATCGTTGCGGGTGGCCGTGAATTTCGTCGTGCCGGTGTCGCGGTTCTTGAGCGTGAAGCTCGTTCCGTCGGCGTCGATTTTTTCCCAGACCAGGTCGGTGTCGGTGAGATTGACGAAGAAATCGTTGGTCAGGACGCCGACCTAGTCGGTGAACACGCCGGTTTGCGATTCATCGTGGTTGGCGTTCAGCACGCGCAGGCCGCCGGTGAGTACCGCCCACTGCGGAGCGCTCAGCGTCATGAGATTGGCCTTGTCGAGAAAGAATTCCTCGGGCGCGACGCCCTGCGAGATCTGCTTGAAGTCCTCGCCGACGTAACTGCGGAAACCGTCGACGACGGGCCGCAACCACTCGAACATCTCGATGTCGGTGCGATCCTGCGTCGTATCGACGCGGCCGGGCGTGAACGGAACGCGGGCGTCGACGCCGGCATCCCGTGACGCCTTTTCGACGGCGGCGCAGCCGCCCAGCACGATCAGGTCGGCCAGGGAGATCTTGCCGGAGGCCTGTCGGCCGTTGAAATCGGCCATGACGCCGCGCAATTTATCGACCACGGGCGCTGCACGGCGGTTGATGGCCCAGTCCTTCTGCGGCGCGAGCGCAAGGCGGCCCCCGTTGGCGCCGCCCCGTTTGTCGCTGTCGCGATACGTCGCGGCCGCGGAGAAGGCGGTGAAGACCAGATCGGAGACTTTAAGGCCGGTGGCCATGATGGCCTGCTTCAAGCGGGCGACGTCCGCCTCGCCGACCACCTCATGCTGACGCTCCGGAAGCGGGTCCTGCCAGAGCAGGCCGTCCTGGATCGTGACTTCCGGGCCGAGGTAGCGATGTTTGGGTCCCATGTCGCGGTGGGTGAGTTTGTACCAGGCCTTGGAAAACGCCTGGGTGAAGGCATCGAAGTCCGCGAGGAACTTCTCGCAGATCTTGCGATATTCCGGGTCCACCTTGAGGGCGATGTCGCTGGTCATCATCATGAGATGGTTCATCTGACCTGCGACGTGCGCGTCCGGCGTCTTCGGCGCGTTCGGATCGGTCGCCTTCCATTGCAGCGCACCGGCCGGGCTCCTGGTTTGCTCCCAATCGAATCTGAACAGATTCTCCAGGTAACTGTTGTCCCACTGCGTCGGATTCGGCGTCCAGCTGCCCTCGATGCCGTTGGTCATGGTGAATTGTGCGAAACCAGGACCCCTGGGGTTGTGCCAGCCGAGGCCCATGGCGTCCATGGGTGCAATTTCGGGCGGCGGACCTACCTCGCTCGCCGGCACCATGCCATGGCTCTTGCCGAAAGCGTGCCCGCCCGCGATGAGGGCGACGGTTTCCTCGTCGTTCATGGCCATGCGGGTGAAGGTGACGCGAATGTCGCGCGCGGATCCCAGCGGATCGCCGTTCGCATAGGGGCCTTCCGGATTGACGTAGATGAGGGACTGATGCGAGGCCGCAAGGGGGTTTTCGAGGTCGTAGTCGGCGTCGCCGTTCCTGCCGCGCCAGCGTTTGTCGCGCGTGACCATACTGTCGAAGCTGCGCACGTCTTTTGGATTCCAGATTTCAGGACCCCAATAGGTGGCGTTGTCCGCTTCCCAGGCGTCGAGCCGTCCGCCGCCGAAGCCATAGGTGGGGAAACCCATGATCTCCAGGGCGCAATTCCCGGTGAGTACCATGAGGTCGCCCCAGGACAGGCCATTGCCATACTTGTGCTTGAGGGGTTGCAGGAGGCGACGGGACTTGTCCGTGTTGCCGTTGTCCCACCAGCTGCTGATCGGGGCGAAACGCTGCATCGCGGTTCCCGCACCGCCTCGCCCGTCGGCGATTCGATACGTGCCGGCCGCGTGCCAGGCCATGCGAATCATCTGGGGACCGTAATTGCCATAGTCCGACGGCCACCAGGCCACCGACGTCGTCAGAAACTGCTTGATGTCGCGCTTCAGCGCCACGAAGTCGAGCTTCGCGAACTCGGCGGCATAGTCGAAATCCGGGCCGAGCGGATCCGCTGCAAGCCCATTCTGATGCAGGAGTTCGACCCGCAGGCGATCGGGATACCAGTTCTCGAGCGTGGGTGGCGTGCCGAACGCACCGCCGACCCGGTCGCCCCCGAAGGGACACGTGCCGGCCATCTCGTGCGTCGCGGTAAACGTTTTATCGGTCGTCAGCGTATCCATCAGCGGCTGCCCTCGCCCGAGGCGGGCCCGTGATAGGGGCAGCCCCTGGTGCGCACACGGAAGTCGCCCGAGTGGCGATAGGTGTCGTTGCAGGCGCGGTTGACGTTGCCGAGCACGGGCGATTCGGTGGTCATGGAGAGTCTCTACCTGGATGAGGGTGCCGGGGGCGTGGCCCCTGGCGGCCTTTTAGGAGACACCGGAACGCTCCCTGCCAGAAGAGGGTAATCGGCCTACCTCCCCTCAGCAAGCGCCTACATGGGGCGTGGCGATCCGGGTAGATTTTTATCCCAGCGAGTTGCGCGGCGCGGAGCGGGCGTGCTATTCCCACAGACGCACGCGCCGGACGCCGATGGTTTCGAGGCGACTTTCGGTAAGTATGGGGGGCAATCGCGGTGTACCCGCCAAACCCCTCTGCAGCGGACGACCCAAAGGCGTGTAAGTCATGGCCGAGAAAGAGCGCTTCGAAAACGTGGACGATGTGCCGTCGGGCGGGTGGGGGTCGGCACAGACGACGTCGTCCTTGTTGCTGCATGAACACGTCTTGCTCAAAGGCAGCCGGGTGATCGCGCACCATAACAAGCCGGACGGGTATGCCTGTGTCAGCTGCTCCTGGGCAAAGCCGGCCCATCCGCATGCCATCGAGGCATGCGAGAACGGGATCAAAGCCACTGCCTGGGAAATTACCGCGAAACGTACCCCGCCGGAATTTTTCAGCCGGCATACGGTCACGGAGCTTTTGGGGTGGAGCGATCTGGATCTGGAGGGTGAGGGGCGGCTCACCGAACCGCTGAAGTGGAATGCGGACACCGACCGCTACGAGCGGGTCGAATGGCGGGACGCGTTTACGGATATCGCGGGGCAGTTGAAAGCGCTGGAGCCTGAGTCCGTGGTGTTTTACGCGTCCGGACGCGCCTCGCTCGAGACCGCCTATCTGTATCAGCTGATGGCGCGACTGTATGGCAACAACAACCTGCCGGACAGTTCCAACATGTGCCACGAGAGCACATCGGTCGGCTTGCCGCAGACCATCGGCGTGCCGGTGGGCACGGTGGTGCTGGAGGACTTCGAACATACGGACTGTATTTTCTTCTTCGGCCAGAACGTGGGGACCAACAGCCCCCGCATGCTGCACCAGCTGCAGGAGGCGCGCGACCGCGGCGTCCCCATCGTCACCTTCAATCCGCTGCGGGAGCCGGGATTGGTGAGTTTCGTGAACCCGTTGTCGCCGTCGCAGATGCTCACCGGCAACGCGACCGCCATCAGCACGCAGTATCATCAGGTGAAGATCGGCGGCGACCTCGCGGCCCTCACCGGCATCTGCAAGTGCGTCATCGAAGCGGACGACGCGGCCCTCGCGACCGGCGCGTCACGCGTCGTCGATGCCGCCTTCATCGACGAACACGCTTTTGGTTTCGACGAGTTCGCAGCGTTTGCGCGCGCGAGCGACTGGCAAGTGATCGAGCGCGAATCGGGATTGACGCGAGCTGCGCTCGGGGCGGCGGCGGCAGAGTACATGCGGGCGAGCAACGTCATCGGCGTCTACGGCATGGGCTTGACCCAGCACCGCAGGGGCGTCGAGAACGTGCAGATGGTGAGCAACCTGCTGCTCCTGAGGGGCAACATCGGCAAGCGGGGTGCGGGCATCTGTCCCGTGCGGGGTCATTCGAACGTGCAGGGGCAGCGGACCGTCGGCATCACCGAGAAACCTGAACTCGCACCGCTCGACAAGCTCGAGAAGCGCTACGGCTTCACGGCGCCCCGCGACAAGGGGTTGAACACGGTCGAGACGTGTCAGGGGGTGCTCGACGGTCGCGTCAAAGGTTTCATCGGACTCGGCGGTAATTTCGTGCGGGCGGTTCCCGAAACGGGTCTGGTGGAGGCGGCGTGGACCCGCCTGCCGCTCACCGTGCAGATTGCGACGAAGCTCAACCGCAGCCATCTCATCCACGGCCGGGTGGCCTACCTGTTGCCCTGCGTGGGGCGGATCGAGATCGACCGTCAGGCCACGGGTCCGCAGTCCGTTACCATGGAGGACAGCACGGGCTGCATGCATGGCTCGCGCGGCGTCACGGAGCCGGCGTCGCCGTTCCTGCGGTCGGAGCCGGCCATCTTGGGTGGCATCGCGAAGGCGTTGTTGCCGCCCAACCCGCTCATCGACTGGGACGGCTGGGTGGGCGATTACGGCTTGATACGCGAGGAGATCGCGGCGATCTTTCCCGAGATCTTCCATGATTTCAATGCCCGGATGTGGACCCCCGGTGGCTTCCGGCGCCCGCTGCCGGCGGCGAAGCGTGAATGGAAGACCCCCAATGGCAAGGCCAATTTCAAGACTCCGCAGGGGTTCGACGAAGACCCGGACATGTCCGCCACCGGTCCCGACGTGCTGCGTCTGATGACCATGCGCAGCGACGATCAATTCAACACCACCGTCTACACGCTCGATGATCGTTTTCGCGGGGTGTTCGGCACGCGCAAGGTGCTCCTGATGAATATCGCCGACATCAGCCGCCTGGGTTTCCAGGTGGGGGACCACGTGACGGCGGTGACCGTCGCCCGCGATCAGAAGGAGGTTAGCCGATCGGTCGGCGGCCTGCGGCTGACGAGCTACGACATCCCGAGCGGGTGTGTAGCGGGCTACTACCCCGAATGCAATCCGCTCATTCCCTTGTGGCATCACGCGGAAGGCAGCTTCGTGCCGGCCGCCAAGGCCATTCCCATTCGTCTGCAGATCTCGCGTTAGCGTTATTCGGCATGGTCAGTTGGTCACGGTCGCGAGGCGAGCGCCCTCAACCTTCGCTGCCCCGGCGCTGCGTCCGTTGCAAACGTTGCGAACGTCCGTTGCCGGGAAATTGGCGATGGCGGTCGCGTGCTCCACCGACGCCTGGCCATGCTTCGGCGGTTTCGCGACTTTCAAGGTGGGGAAGCCTATGCTCGTGCAGTCGGCGGCGGTGATGTAGAAAGTCGCCAACAACACCGGCTGGCCGCTGAGCGCACCGCGGATCTGAGGCGCTTCCGGGGTGCGTCGCGTTGTCGTGTCATCGGATTGCTGATTGTTGACCACGATGCAGGAAGACAAGGTCAGGCTCGCCGCCACGCACGCCAGGGTGGTTTTAATGAAGATCTCTCCTTGAAGTTTTTCGACGCTCCGCAGATCCTATCCCGTGCACAAGCCTCGCTGATGCGGAAGCCTAAAAACCGCCGGGTGCTCATCTCCGGTGCCAGCATCGCCGGTCCGGCACTGGCCTGTTGGCTCGGCAGATACGGCTTCGAGGTCACGGTCATCGAGAAGGCTCGCGAAGTGCGGCCGGGGGGACAGCCCGTCGACTTCAAGGGAGACACTCACCGAACGGTGTTGGATAGAATGGGTGTTCTCGACGACGTTCGGCGGGCACGCTCGATGAGCGGCGGCGACGGTACCCTGGTGAACTCTGAGGGTCGCAGGATCGGGACCCTCCCGGCGGCTTTCGGCGGCGGAGAGATCGAGCTCGCCCGTGGCGACCTCGCGCAGATCCTCGTCGGTCACTCGGCCGCGACGTGTGAATACGTGTTCGGGGACTCGATCGTCTCCCTGACCGACCTCCCCGACGGCGTCGAGGTGACCTTCGAGCACTCCGCGGCGCGTGTGTTCGACCTGCTGGTGGGAGCCGACGGCATCCACTCGAACCTACGCCGGCTGGTGTTCGGGCCGGAGTCGGATTACGTGCGATACCTGGGCTACTACTACGCCCTCGCGAACCTCGAAGGCGGTGTCGTCCGCGAAAACCTCATGTACAACGAGCCGGGGCTGATGGCGGCCACCGGCGGCGCGAAGGCTCCGGCCTTCTTCGTGTTCGCGTCCGAACCGCTCAATTACGAGCGCGACGACGTCGGGCGGCAGAAGCGGCTATTGAGGGACGCCTTTCGAAGCTGCGGCTGGAAGGTCCCGGAACTGATGGAGGAGATCCCGGACGCGAAGGACTTCTACATGGACTCGATCAGCCGGGTGATCACCCCTCGTTACGCCAGGGGCCGCGCCGTGCTGTTGGGCGATTCCGCCTATGGCAATGCGCTGGGCGGCTTCGGCACCGGTCTCGCCGTCGTCGGCGCCTACGTGCTCGCCCGCGAACTGTACCGGGCCAATGGCGATTACGAGGTCGCTTATGCCCAATACGAAGCCAAGTTCCGCGGTTACGCGAGAATTTCGCGGCGGGTGAATGCCGGCAAGCTCCTCGCGCCGTCGACGCGCCTCGGACTGTACGCGCGAAACCGGATGTTCTCGGTCGCGATCCTGTTCGAGGGGCTGACGAAGCTCATGGACCACTTCGCGACCGACATCGACCTGGACGATTACGGCGAAGATGCCTAGCGCTGCCTGGCCGAGACACGGCCGCCAACCGGTCACGGCAATGCCAGCACCACTTTTACGGACGTATCCGCCGCCGAGCGCTCGATGTAGCCGATGGCGTTCGATTCCGAGGCCACGAACCGCTTCACGTCCGCGGACGAGCCGAAGGTTCGAGGGGGCGTTGCCTTGCCGGAAAAGATCAACCGGGACCAGATGGCTTTGACCTGCACGGCAGATTTGCCGGCGGCCCTCTGATAAAACACGTCGTGCACGGGCGAGCCGGAGGTTTGATCGACCACGGTGGCGTTGCCGCCGCCCGGCAGGGACGCAGTCTTGCCGAGGAAGAGTTGATCGAGCTGATCGGGCGTGATGCGGGCGGTGGCGTTCCTCGGGTTGACGATCACCACGAGTTCTTCGGCGGACCCGCACGTGCAGACGGCGAAAAGCATCACTGCGAAGACGATCCGGCCGTAAGAGAGGTTCATGGCGTGATCAGAATACGAAGTCGGCGGCGATGCTGAGCACGTTGGCGCGGTGGTCGAAACCGGGCTGTACGCGGGTGAATGGCGCGCCGTTAGGAAACGTATCCACGTGATCGAACTGAAGCTTGATGTCCAACGAGGAAGCGACGTCGACGCGTATGCCGCCGCTCACGGTGTGCTCGTTCGCCTGCGGGAGGGAGACCGAACCTTGAGGTCCGCGGCCAAAGCCGCCGGGGTTGCGGTCCGCGGCGTAAAGCGCGTAGGGCGTCCATTTGCCCCAATGGTAGCCGCCGAGGACGTACAGACCGTGGATGTTCACCTCGTCGGAACCGGTCTTGCGCTCGATGAATTCACCCTGCACGAGAATGCTGCCGCGGTCGTAGACAGCGCCGACGCTGTCGAAGGTATAAAACGATTTCATCAGGAGGGCTTGATTGAGCTGTAGATCCACGTCGGTCTTGACGTGGCTCAAGCGGATGCTCAGGAAATTCATGTCCAGGGTGGCGTTGACGCCGCGCAGATTGTGCCCGCGCAGCCACGCGGCGCCGATGGGCGCGATGGCCAGGTTCACCGTCGAACCCGCGAGTGCGGACACGTTGAGCGACCAGGGCCCGACGGTGCGCTCGTAGGTGACGTCGTAGCCATTGTAGGTGGTGAACACCGCCTGTCCATACACCTCCAGCGGCGCGCGCAGCCAGGTATTGGAATACCCGACGTTACGCGAATCCGATGCCAGGAATGTCGGCAGGTACAGCCGGCCGCCGCGGATCGAGAGTCCGGACAGGGGCTTTATCTTGACGAATGCCCACTCGAAGCGAGTCAGAAAATCAGGCCCCGTGGTCTGCTGGGACAGCGCCTGCGCGGTGCCGGACAACCAGGCGGTGGGGGTCACGGAGACTTGTAGCGCCAGCTTGCTGTCGGTCTTGTAGTCGAAGTTTCTCGTCGCGCCCACGCTTTGTGGCATCTCCGCATAGATCGCGTCGTTGGTGTCGGTGCGGGCCAGGCCCGCCGTACCGAAGCCGTCGTACGAGAACAGGTCGGCGGCGCCCTCGGCGAATACGGTGGCACCGAGCAAGTTCAACGACAATGCGCCCAGCCAGAGAAACTTGTTCATGCTCGATCCACAAAGACGCACACGATTACCCAGCACTGCTTAACGGCAGGCGGCAGCGAAGCTTTACGTCGAGAAGCGGGCGCTTTGTCGACGTGCATCGCAGTCGGCGGTTCCTGCACTGCGCGCCTCGATGCCGGGCGTTCGCCCGGCGTCTGCCCGAGCGTTCCGGTCCGGGCGATCGACCCTCAACGCGGGGGAGGGGGATCGACCGTCAGCGGGTGCCGTACAACCGGTCGCCCGCGTCGCCCAGTCCCGGCAGAATGTAGCCGTGCTCGTTCAATTCTGCGTCGATGGCGGCGGTCCATACGGGTACTTCGGGATGATGGTCGTGCAGATTCGCGAGGCCCACGGGCGTTGCCAGCAGGCACACGAAGCGTATTTCGACCGCGCCATGCTCCTTGAGCCGGTCGACGGCCGCGACGGCGGTATTGCCGGTGGCCAGCATGGGATCGACCACGATCACCAGCCGCTCCGACAGGTCGGACGGCGACTTGAAGTAGTACTCCACCGCGGTCAGTGATTGAGGATCGCGGTACAGTCCGATGTGGGCGATGCGGGCGGAGGGCACCAGGTCCAGCATGCCCTCGATCAATCCCATCCCGGCACGCAAGACAGGGGCGAACACGAGTTTCTTGCCCGCCAGTATCTGCGATTGCATGGGCATGAGCGGTGTGTCGATCTGAATGGGCGCGAGCGACAGGTCGCGCGTCACCTCGTAGCAGAGCAGGGTCGCGATCTCGCGCAGCAATTGCCGGAATCCCTTGGTCGAGGTGGTTTTGTCGCGCATGAGCGTGAGCTTGTGCTGCACGAGGGGATGCGCGACGGTGATCACTTTGTCCATCAAAATACCGTCCCGTCGCTTGAGACCTGGAATGGAGGACCGCCGTCGGGGCGCAGGTCGCGGGCGATGCGGCGGCCGGCGGCCCACGTGCCGCCTTCGAGAACGTTCGCGAGCGGGAAGCGCTCCGGGGCAAGTCCGAGACGTCGAGCGACCAGCGGCGCGATGGCATCGAGGAGCGCGACGGTCAGCGACCGCCAGCCCACCACGAAGGGATCGGCAACGGCGTAGGTTTTCGCCAGGGCCGCATGCTCGCGCGGCACCAGCACGCCCAGGTCGACTAACAACCCCCCGTTGCGGTACTCGGCCAAGCCGGTCAATTCCTGCACGTTCGTCACCGTGATGCCCGCATCGCCAAAAGGTTCGATCAACGAATAGGTCAGCCATTGTGACAGTTTGTGCAGGGGCGCGTAGCCCTCCTCGGGCCGCCCTCCCGCAAGGGCTGGATGGGCCCAGCAGTCGCCGAGCGGCACCCCGTCCAGGCTCGGCCGGCCCTGCCACAGGGTGCCGAAGGCATCGAGCAGCGTCTCCAGTATCTCGCCCGCCGGCAATTCGCCGTTGGTCGCCCGTTCGCGCAGCACGTCGAACAAGCCGCCGGGACGCGCCTTCCCCGAGTTCGAACCAGAGCCGGTGCTCGAGCCGGCGTCGGCGAAGAGGTCGCAGCGCGAGTGCAGCGCCGCACCGAGGCGATTCAACAACGCGGCGCGTCCCGCCAGGCCGACCAGTCGGTTGTCGCCGTCGGTCTGGAACGCCGCGCCGATGGTCTGCGGTTCGACGCGTCGCAACGCGGCGGCGTCGACCCGCCACGGGTCGGCCGCATCGTCTGACAATCCGCCGTCTTGGAACCAGCGCAAGCTGGCGAGCGCCAGGCCTTCGGAACGCGCCGCGGTCAGGCCGGTGAGCCGATCGCGATAGCGCCAGCCCGCTCCGGCGCCGGCGTCGAGCAGCACCGAGGTGACGACGAGATCGAGGGCGGCGCGGGCCACCGCGTCGGGCCCTCCCGGCATCGACGCCTTCATCTGCGCCCACAAGTCGCGGCCGCCGAAGACGAAGTGCCGCCATCGCGCATGCACCGGTACGTCCAGCCGTGGATACTGCTCGCGCACCACGCCGGCGACGAAATCTGCAGCGGGTCCCAGGCGGTCGAGATCGACGGTCCATTCGTCGAGGCGGTCATCGAGCGCGATGTCGAGCAGGTGCTGCGCCGTGCGCCGTACGGCGCCCGCGCTGAGGAGCGCGTGCGCGGTCTTCCCCGCGTCGCGTGCGGCCGTCGCGTGCGCGGCGCCGGGCGCCACACCGCGTGCGGCCGTCGCGTGTGCTGCACCCGCCGCGCCGTCCGCGGCCGTCGCTTCTTCAGTAGTCCTTGAGATCACGTCCGATCACCGCCGGTACGCCGTCGCCGAGCGGCGCAAGATCCGCCTCCGCCGCGAAATAGCCCGCCGCCTTCTTCGCCTCGATCTCGACCATCGCGTCCTGCGGCACGAGCCCGGGCGGCAGCGCCACCCGTTCGCCGATGTGGATGCCGGCCGCGATCAGCGCGTCGTACTTGAGGTTCGACATGGATATCAGACGGTCGATGCGCTCGATTCCCAGCCACTGAATGACATCGGGCATGAGCTGCTGAAAACGTGCGTCCTGCACCCCGGCGACGCACTCGGTGCGCGCGAAGTAGGTGGCGGCCTGATCGCCGCCGGGCTGGCGCTTGCGCGCGTTGTAGACCAGGAACTTCGTCACCTCGCCGAGCGCGCGGCCTTCCTTGCGGTTGTAGACGATGAGCCCCGCGCCGCCCGCCTGGGCGGTCCGGATGCATTCTTCGACGCCATGGGTGAGGTAGGGCCGGCACGTACAGATGTCCGAGCCGAACACGTCCGATCCGTTGCATTCGTCGTGGATGCGGCAGGTGAGCGCGCGCGCCGGATCGCGCATGGCGGCGGGGTCGCCGAATATATACAGGGTCATGCCGCCGATGGGCGGCAGAAACACGCGCAGATCGCTGCGTGTCACGAGTTCGGGATACATGCCTCCGGTCTGCTCGAACAGGGTCCGGCGCAACAAGGCCTCGGTGACGTTGAAGCGTGCCGCGACCCCCGGCAGATACCACACCGGGTCGATGGCGGCCTTGATCACGCTGACCTCGCCGCCCGCCCGCACCACGGTACCGTCTTCGACGAGGCGGCCGCGCTCGATGGCCTCGCGCACCTCGGGCAGCATCAGCCGCGCCTTGGTGATGGCGATCGTCGGGCGGATGTCCAGGCCGTCCTCGATCTCGGCGGCAAAATCCGCGACGACGCGATGGCCCCAGGGATCCAACGACACGATGGTGTTGGCGCCCGTCCACTGGGGATAGGGGCCGAGCTCGATCATCGGCCCCGTGTCCTTGAGGTCGGACCTCGCGGTGGGATCGAGCGCTCCGGAGGACACGGACAGCGCACGATAGATGGAGTAGGCGCCGCCGTGCGCGCCGATCACGTTACGGTGGTCGCGCTCCGTGGTCGAGCCGATGACGGGACCACGCGCGTGAGCCGTCGCAGCGCCCCAGTCGAGGGGGAACCTGTGCGGCTTGCCGCCGGAGGGGTGCGAGGTCAGTCGTATGTGACCCTGGGTGTTCTTGATCATGGGATGGCATGGGCAGCACGCATTTCAACAGCTTATCACGATGATTTTACGAATCAGTGCGTTGCGGCACTGTTTGGACCGCCGTGTCAGTCGCCGTGCGGGACCACGTAGGTGCCGGACAACACGGCCTGGATCTCGTCGCTCGACGGCATGGACTGCGTCGTTCCCTCGCGGGTGACGGAAATTGCCGCGCCCGCCATGCCCAGTCGCGCAGCCTCGCGCAGACCCATTCCCGCCGCGAGCCCGGCGGCGAGAATTCCGTTGAAGGCGTCGCCGGCGCCCGCCGTATCGACGGGCCGTCCGGCCTCGAAAGCAGGCAGCGGCGTCGCGGTGCCATCGTCGAGGAGTATTCCCTGCGCGCCGCGGGTGATGATGACGCTGCCCACGCCGCTCTCACGCAGCCGGCGTGCGGCGTCGACACAGCCGGCCAGCGTACGGCAGCCGATGCCGGTCAGAGCCTCGGCCTCGGTCTCGTTGGGGGTCAACAGGTCCACGAGCCGCAGCACGTGCGGCGGTACGTGCGCGGCGGGCGCCGGATTCAAAATGACGAAGGCGTCGTGCGCCTTGGCGAGCGCGAGCGCGTGGAACGTGGCGTTCGGATCGGCTTCGAGCTGGGTCAGGAAAATAGCGCAGGTGGTGAACAAGCCGGACTGCGCCTCGATGTCGCCGATGGTGAGATCCTGGCATGCGCCCGGCACGACGACGATGGCATTTTCGCCCGTGCCGGCATCGACGAGAATGGCGGCGGTGCCGGTACCGCGCGTGGCGCTGCGCAACACCACGGACCGTTCGTAGCCTTCCTCGCGCGCAAGCTCCTCGGCCATCCGGCCGAACAGGTCGTCGCCCACCTTGGTGAGAAACGAGACCCGGGCGCCCGCACGGCGCGCCGCCACCGCCTGGTTGGAGCCTTTTCCGCCGGGACCGAGCTTGGAGCCCGCGCCGAGCAGGGTCTCACCCCAGCGCGGCAGACGCGTGGTCTGACAGGTGAAATCGACGATGAAACTGCCGAGCACGGTGACGGCGAGGGGTGGCATGGTCTGTTCGTGTCCCTTTGAGCGGTGCGAAACCCTTGTAGGCTCCTAGCCTAGCGGCTGTCGCGTATCGCCGTGCGCCAAGAATGACTAGACTGCCGACGACGATGTCCGCGGGCGGTGCGGGGCGGTCCCGACCGATGTGCGAAGCAGTGGAGTCCATGGCATGAGCGCCCGGGCGGCAAAATGTGGGTTCATAACGGGCGTGAGCGGCGGCCCGGGCAGGGCGCTCGCAGCGGCGGCCCTGAAGCGCGGCGACAAGGTCGCCGGCACGGTGCGCAACGCCGTCGACCTGGCGAGGTGAACGTGTTTGGCCCCGTCGCCGCCGCGCCGTCGCTGCTCCGCTTGCAGATTCCCGACCGACGCTTCGGCGGTTACATCTTCGACTGCGACGGCACGCTCGCCGACACCATGCCGCTGCACTACCGCGCCTGGCAGCGCATCATCGGCGAATATGGCGGTGTCTTCACCGAGCAGGCGTTTTACGCGCTCGGCGGCAAACCCACCGGCTTGATCTTCGCGCAGCTGCGCGACGAGCAGGGGCTGCACATCCCCGACGTCGACGCGGCGGCGCAATGCAAGGAACGATATTTCTTCGAGTTCCTGCACGAAGTCGCCCCCATCGAACCGGTGCTGGACATTGCGCGTCGGATGTATACGCGGGCGCCGTTGGCGGTGGCCTCGGGCGGCGTGCGGGAAAGCGTCGAGTTGATCCTGAACACGCTCGGCATCCGTCATTTGTTCGACGCGGTGGTGTGCCTGGAAGACTACGCCCGCCCGAAGCCCCATCCCGATCCCTTTCTCGAAGCTGCCCGCCGGATCAACGTGCCGCCCGGCGACTGTGTGGTGTTCGAAGATGCCGAACTCGGTGTGCAGGCGGCGGCGGCGGCCGGCATGCAGTGCGTGTTCGTGCCGAGCCGGCGCACGCCGCCCTAGGCTACCCGCCGGGCCACCCGGCCCGCGCGGCGGGTGCGGCCGGCCTGGCCCCCCCGGTGTCCGATCCCTCGTCCGCGGACACTGTCCGTATCTCTGGACAGGCCTTCGACGGGGCTGGATCCAAGTCAAAACAGTGACTTGAGGGCAGGCGCGCCTGGCACGGGACGTGCTTCGTCCAAGGGGAACGTCACCATCCCCAGGAGCTTGTCATGAACCTCATCCAGATCCACCGCCTCGAGTCCTGCACGCGCGCCGCGGCCTTTGCACTCACCGTACTCGGCGTGTTCGCCACCGTGGCCGGCCAGCGCGCCGACGCCGCCGCGTCCGACGAGTTGCCCCGGGTGGTGCTCGAGTACGACGTGCACAGCCTCGCCACCGACGGGGGTGCGCGCGCGTTGTATCGCCGGCTGCAGGGTGCCACGCGACGGGTGTGTCCCGAGGCGCGGGCGCACGACCTGGCCGGCCGCACCGCCGTGAACCAGTGCCGGCAGGAGTCGCTGGCCCGCGCGCTGCGCGACATCGACAGCGCCCGGCTCGCCCGCGTCGCCTCAATACTGTGATCTGTATCCGAACAAAGAATCCGCCATTGCAGTCCCATGGGCGGCATGATCAAAGCCCATGGCTCTGCCGCCCGCGTCCGTCCCACCGCTGAACCGGGCTCGTTGACCCTGCGCTGGTTGCTGCAGGAGCTGGTCGACGCAGAACTCATAACGGCGGCGGCGGCCCGCGGCGTCGTCGAGCCGGCCCGCAACAAGGACGGCACGAGCCCGCATCCGCTGGTGGTCGCCGCCGCCCAGGAATGGCCGGACCGGCGCAACGAAAGCCGTAAGCTGTCCTTGGAGGCGCTCACGCAATGGCTCGCGCATCGGGCGCAGCTGCCGTACGAGCGCATCGACCCGTTGAAGCTCGACGTCGCCACCATGACCGAGGTGGTGTCGTACGCCTATGCGGCGCGCAGCGGCATACTGCCCCTGAAGAAAGGGCCGGGCGGCATCGTGTTTGCGGTCAAGGATCCGTTCGCGGTGGACTGGCTGCACGACCTGCAGGCCATGCTCAAGGTGCCCCTGAAGCGGGTCTGTGCCAACCCGCTCGACATCGACCGGTATCTGGTCGAGTTCTATGCGATCGCGCGCTCGGTGAAGATCAGCGGACAGGAGCGCTCGCGCCTCGCGCCCACGGAGCTCGGCAATCTCGAGCAGCTGACCGAGCTCAGCCGTGCCGGAAAACTGTCGGCCGAGGATCAACACGTCGTCGCCATCGTCGACTGGCTGCTGCAATACGCCTTCGACTCGCGGGCGAGCGACATCCACCTGGAGCCGCGCCGCGACACGGGCAACGTGCGGTTTCGCATCGACGGCATCCTGCACGACGTGTATCAGCTGCCCGCGCCGGTCATGCCGGCGGTCACCAGCCGGGTCAAGATTTTGGGTCGACTGGATGTGGCGGAACGGCGTCGCCCGCAAGACGGGCGCATACGCACCCGCTCCCCCGACGGGCGTGAGATCGAACTGCGGGTCTCGGCGCTGCCCACGGCGTTTGGCGAAAAGCTGGTGCTGCGCATATTCAATCCGGACGTCGTGGTTCAGGATTTCAACCGCCTGGGGTTCACGGTGCCCGAGGCGAAGACGTGGCGGCGCATGATCGGGCAGCCGCACGGCATCGTGCTGGTCACCGGGCCCACGGGCTCCGGCAAGACCACCACCTTGTATGCGTCGTTGAAGGAACTGGCCACCGCGGACGTGAACGTCTGCAGCATCGAAGATCCGATCGAGATGATCGACGGTGCCTTCAATCAGATGCAGGTGCAGGCGAACATCGATCTGACGTTCGCGCAGGGCGTGCGGGCACTGCTGCGGCAGGACCCGGACATCATCATGATCGGCGAGATCCGTGACCGTGAGACCGCGGAAGTGGCTGTCCAGGCGGCCTTGACGGGTCATCTGGTTCTTTCCACCCTGCATACCAACGATTCGCCCTCGGCCGTGACCCGTTTGCTGGAGCTGGGGGTGCCGGCCTATCTGATCCGTTCCACCTTGATCGGCGTTCTGGCGCAGCGCTTGGTGCGCACGCTGTGCGCCGACTGCAAGATGCCGGTGGCGATCAGCGCCGAGGATTGGCGCGCGCTGGGCGTGGCCGGCACGGTGCCGATGCCCGCGGCGGTGTACAGGGCGACGGGTTGTCTGGAATGCCGGCAGACCGGCTTCCTCGGCCGCAGCGGCGTCTACGAACTGATGGCGGTCGGCGTGCCGCTGCAGGCGGCGATCACCGACCAGCCGCGCACCGAGGAACTCCGTGCGCTGGCGATGGCGGGGGGCATGCATCCTTTGCGTTTCGCAGCGGCACGCAAGGTTGCCGCCGGCATCACCACCGTCGATGAAGTGCTGGCGCTCACCCCGGACCCGCGCCTGCAATGAGGCTCGTGAGTCTGGGGCTGCCGTGGCCCGTCGTCAGGCGAGGATGTGGATCTTGACGTTCAAGGCATTCTCGGCCGCCTGAATGCTGCTGGCGCTCGCGCTCGCGCCCGGCAGATTCGGCACCGAGACGGTGTATTGGCCGTTCGCATGCTGAACGTTCCCCGAATAGTTCTTGCCGCCGACCGACGTGGTGTAGGTCTGCCTCGCGACGCTCGCTGCGCTGCTGGTGGCCTGCTGCGTCTTGGCGGCCTGTACGGTCGACGCCACCGCAGCCTTGGCTGTGGTCGGCGTACCTTGACGGGACTTGGTGGACGTCGCGGTGGCGGGCTGGACGGCCGTGGTTGGATTTACCTGCATGTCTCGAACTCCGATGTCACGTACGTCGGGCGTACACGAGGTCATCGGCCGCGTCGGGCAAACCTTGAGGGCCTCCTTACATCTTTCTGTAGTACGGGTTGGCCCTGCGCAGCTGTTGCTTGTCGGCCAGGATGGTGGTGCGCGTCGACTCGAAATCCACCTCGATCTTCTTGCTGTTGAGGTCGTAATGGAGGCGCATTTCCTGGAAATGCGGGTTCGCCAGCGAATCGTCCACCAGGCGCGTCCCGCCGCCGGCCGTGTGATCCGCGACGAGCGCCATGCTGGAGAGTTCTGCCTTGACGCATTGCGCCATCTGCCGCGTCAGGTGCCGCTCCACATGGGCGAGCGCCGCTTCGTCGTCCTCGGCGGCGAAGAACGCCATACCGTCGGCGCCGTCGAGCTGCCCCAACGGCACGGCGCCGATCTTGTGTTCCAGAAATACGATGTTGTACCGTCGCATGAACTCTCCTTCCGCGGTCACGCCGCTCGGGGCGAGTGTCGCCCGAAAAGGGCAGGCACTGCAGGCAACGGGTTCTCATCGCCGGCGACGGCGGCGTGATGCGGGTCACAGTGCGGCCGACCCACACCGCGCCGCCTCAGACGGCGGCGAGTTCGATGGGTTTCGCGGCGGCGTCGATGGTCTTCAGCAGGACGCGACGACGCCACACGCGCTTTACATATTCGATAACCTTGCGCGCCCGCTCCGTGTCCAGTCCGCGCCCGTCGAGTGCGGCGTCGTGCTGCAGGACCAGCGTGCCGTCGCCGCGCACCTCGGCCACCGAAACGCGCGGCGCGCCGAAGTTGTACTTGCTCGACAGCAAGGTTTCCCGCAGTTCGTCGATGTCGCCGCCGATCACCTTGACGGCGCCGTTCTGATGCTTCTGGTAGCGGAACAAGTCCATCTCCGCGGCCATGTCGGCGGTCAGGTGATTGCGCAGAAAGCTGTAATCGTCATCCTCGCGCATGATACGCCGCGCCGCTTCCATTCCGGACGTCTTGATGATGGCTTCCCACAGCGTGAAGCCCAGATGGTAGGGGTTCGTGGTCAGCGCGATCTGCTCCTCGGACGCCACCGGCCGGACCACGTCCGAATGACATCTTATGGCATCGAGGTAGACGTCCTGGGGGATGAAGTTCGCTTCGCGCAGCAGCCGTGCGTGCCAGTAGGACGCCCACCCTTCGTTCATGATCTGGGTGGCATATACCGGGTAGAAATAGAACGACTCGTTGCGGACGGCGAGGAAGATGTCGCGCTCCCAGCTCTCCATCTCCGGCGCGTAGGTGGCGATGAACCAGAGCAGATCGTTCTCAGGGTGCGGCGGCAGCGGTGCGCGCACCTTGCGTGCGTTGGAGAATTGCTCGATGCCGGGCTCCAGGGTCGCGAACCGTGAGCGAAACGCGTCGGCGCGCGGCGGCGGTGCGGGTGACGCGTACTGCGGATACTCCGCGCGGTGCAGGCCTTGATCGAGATCGATGTGCTGTTCGAGCGACAGTGCGGCGTCCAAGACCTGTTCCACGGCGTTGAACCCGTGCATTTCGATGTCTTGCTCGATCTGACGGGCGTGTGCAGCGGCCTGGTCGATGATGTTGCCGCTGGCCTGTTCGTGGCAGCGGCTGAACAAGGAGTTGTTCTTCGAGAAATCGGCGTGGCCGAGCACGTGGGCGGCCACCAGCACGTTGTCGGCGAGGCCGTTGCTCGCGGACAGATAGGCGCGGCCGGGATTGCCGGGGAATACCACCTCGAACAGACGGGAGTATCCCATGTGCCGCTGCAGCAGCTGGTAGATGTAACGGGCGCCGAAGGACCAGTGCGGCATCCTCACCGGCAGGCCGTAGACGGCGATCTCCGTCATGAAGCTGTCGGGGACCGCCTCGAAGATGACGGGGGACCAGTCGAGCCCGAGACTGCGGGCGAGGTCCTCGAGCTCGGGGACGTGGCTGCGCCAACCGGGCTTCACGCTGCACCCGCGCGCGCTTCGAGCGTGAAGAAATACCGCACGGCGGGGGCGATGTCGTCCGCTCCGGTGATGGGGTAGCGGCCGTTCAGCAGTCCCTCGGCGCCGACGCCCTGGAACAGCCGCGTGGTCTCGCTGGTGGAACCGCGGGGGCCGGACGATATCTCGACGTAGCCGGTGTAACGTGCCGCCCGGGCGATGAGCTCGAGTTCCGTACGCGCCGGCGCCTGGTCGTTCGGGGCATTGTCGCCGTCGGAGGCATAGAACAGATAGACGTTGCAGGCCGCCGGATCGAACTTCGCCTCCATGATCTCGCGCACCTTGGCGAGCCCCGCCGAAGCGACCGTACCGCCGCTGCCCGTCACCTTGAAGAAATCCGCCTCGCTGAATTCCCACGCCTCCGTGGTGTGCGCCACGAAGACGATGTCGAGCGCCCGGTATTCGCGCCGCAGTCCCGCCGCCACCCAGAAAAAAAAGGTCTTCGCCAGCTGCCTGTCGTTGTCCGTCATGCTCGCCGAGACGTCGAGCAGGAAAAAGACGGCGGCACGCACCGCCGCATGCGGGCGGCGTGCCAGCTGCCGGAAGCGCAGATCCTCGTCGATGAGGCTCGGCATCGAGGAGTCCGCCGCCTGGCGCTTCACGTACTCCTTGAGCGAACGGCGCCGGTCGAGGCGCGAGCGCGGACCGCGCCGATCCCAGCCCTCGCGCTGCAGTTCGGTGTCGTCGGACGGGCCGCTGCGCGGTTCGAGATTCGGCAGCTTGAGGTCCTCCCACATCCAGTCGACGATGTCGTCCACCTTGAACTCGAGCATCAGCTCGGTGCCGCCACCCTCCAGGCCGCCCGGCCCCTTCTGGCCCGGTTTATTCCCGGGGCCGGACTTTCCCAGCATGTCGCCGGGTTTGGTCTTGCCCTGGCCGACGCCCTCGGACTCCTCGGTGGACCGCAGCCGGAACCGATAGTGCTCGAGCATGCGCACCGGAATGCGCACCGTGCGCGTGCCGTCGCTGATGACGTCGGAGCCCGTCACGATCTGAGGCAGATGCTCGCGGACCGCCTCGCGCATCTTCTCACTGTGGCGGAGCCAGTCCCGCGAGCCGCGCGAGAAGAGTTCGTACCAGTCGTGGGCGCCGCTGGGGTCGCCCTCCGAGTCGGAGTTCATCGTGCAATCCCCCGGGCGGCGCCCATGGCCGTCTATTCCTGCGACAACAAGGTGGTGATGTAGCTCAATGCTTCGTGCGCGCTGTGTTCGTCGTAGCCATACTCCTGGACCAGGCGCTCCTGTACGACGGAAATCTTCTGCCGTGCGTCGTCGTCGGGCCGGGCGGTGGAGGTGACCAGCCGCAGCACGTCCCGCCGTTCCTCGAAGAGGTACTGTTCGATGGCCTCGCGCACTCGCGCGTGACTCGCCAGGCGGAATTTTTCGCCCGCCTTGAAGGCCACCATGGCCTTGCGGATCACCTCCTGCCGGAAGGACTGCTTCCCCGATTCGGTGACCTTGATCTTCTCCTCGACGGAACGCAGGAACCGTTCGTCCGGCGCACGGCTCTCGCCCGTGATCGGATCGGTGACCTTGCGCTGATCGAGCGACGCCTCGATCTCGTCGAGATACTTCTCCAGCAGCTGCTGGGCTTCGTCTTGAAAGGAGGCGAACAGCGCGCGGTGCACATCCTCCTTGACCCAGCGGTTGTAGAACTCCTTGCGTGCCGTGACGAGGTGGTCGAACCAAAGCTTCTTCTGCTTCGCATCCATGCGGGCGTCGCTCTCGATGGCATCCTTCAAGGCGAGCAGCAGCTCCATGCTGGTGAGACTGCGCGCATTGCCGCGCGTGATGGCAGTCGACAGCGCGTTGATGACGAAACGCGGGCTCACACCGCTCAAGCCCTCGTCCGGCGCCTCGGCCTTCAGGCGGGCCACTTCGGTGTCCGAGAAACCTTCCACCGCCTCGCCGGCGAACATACGCACTTTTTTCGGCAGATCGAGGCCTTCGCGCTCCGGCTTGCTGTGCCGGGTCAATATGGCGAACACCGCCGCCAGATGCAGCACGTGCGGGTCGAGGTGCGTGTGGCGGAACGCGGGCGCTCCGTACACCAGCTTCTTATAGATGCGCGCCTCGTCGCGATACGACAGGGCGTAGGGAACCTTGATGATGACCATGCGGTCGAGCAGGGCCTCGTTCTCCTTCTCCTGCAGGAAGCGGTTGAACTCCGCGAGGTTGGTGTGCGCGAGGATGGTCTCGTCGAGATAGATCAGGGGGAAACGCGCCACCTTGACGTTCTTCTCCTGGGTCATCGTCAGCAGAAGATAGAGAAATTCGCGCTTGACCTTCAATATCTCGATCATCTCGAGGACGCCGCGGCTCGCGGCGTACACGGCCCCGGACCATGACCAGGCGCGCGGGTCGCCCTCGTCGCCCACCTTGGAAACCTTGGACAGATCCACCGAGCCGACCAGATCCGCGATGTCGGCGGTCGACGGGTCGTGGGGTGCGTAGGTGCCGATGCCGCAGCGGGCCGCTTCCGAGAGGAAGATGCGCTCCACCGGCACGCGCAGATAATCGCCGTCGCATTCGCGGTCGACGTAGTCGCGGGCCCAGGGACTGAGCTCGCCCACGACCTCCACGCCGAAGGTTTCGCGGAACTGCGGACGCAGACTGGTGGGGACCAGGTTGAGGGGCGACTCGCGCATGGGCGAGCCGCGAATGGCGTACAAGGCGCCCTCGTCGGTACGGCTGTACTCTTCCAGACCCCGCTTGAGCAGGATGGCGAGCGTCGATTTGCCACCCGACGGCGGCCCCAGCAGGAGCAGCAGCCGGCGGCCGACGTCGGACCCGGCGGCAGCGGCCTTGAAGTAATCCACCACCCGCCGCAGCGGCTCGTCGACGCCGTAGAGTTCGCGCCGGAACAGTTCCCGCGCCTTCTCGACGTCGCTGCCGTTGACGCTGCGCCCGTACCAGAGCAGCATGTCCCAGATGTATTCGTGGCTGGTGCGGACGTAAGCCGCCGGATTGCCGGGAAGAATCTTGGTCAGGAAGTCGCCGATGGATCCTTCCCATCGTTGCGCCCGATGCTGCTTGCTGAAGTCGTTCAACGACGCCAGGAAGCCGGACGAATTACGCTCCGCTTCGATTTCCGATGTCGCCATGGTCGAACCTCCGCACGGGAAATGGACTGGGCAATCGACGTTCGTCGCTACGTCTCTCGTAAATCGAACATAGCGCGACTCGCTCAGAGTCATGACACCCTTTGTATATTAGATCGGCCGATGCTTCAAATTAATTGCTGTCTCGTTCGTGTAATGGTCCGCTCTTTTCGCGGGTTCGCCGCGCGAATACGCGCGCAAGGTTCTGCGCCTTCGGATATTGTCGGGCTTCCCTTCTCAGCAGCGGACCTACCATGACGGATTCCTTC
>CAZZYJ010000017.1:0-23705 GCA_964658215.1 uncultured Steroidobacteraceae bacterium
CGTCCTCGTCGTCCGGTTCCTGGCTCCGCGCCGGTTTGCCGACCGTCGTGCCGGCGCCGGCCTTGACCGGGACGATGAGGGGACGGGTCTTGACCTTGGGGCGTGCGTTGAACACGACGATGGTCTTGCCGGTGGCGCGCAGCAGTCCCTGCTCCTCGAGCACCTTGAGCACGCGGCCGGCCATCTCGCGCGAGCAGCCCACCAGGCGGGACAGTTCCTGCCGGCTCACCTTGATCTGCATGCCCTCGGGATGAGTCATCGCATCGGGTTCGCCGCACAGATCCATGATGGCGTGCGCCACCCGGCCGGTCACGTCGACGAAGGCGAGGTCACCGAGTTTGCGATTGGTTCGGTCGAGACGGGTGGCGAGCTGGGTGGCGAGCTCGAAAATCAGGCCGGGGCTCTCGGCGGCAATCTGGCGGAAGCGCGGATAGGTCATTTCCGCGAGTTCGGACTGCTGGCGGGTGCGAACCCAGGCACTGCGCGTGGGCTGCTCATAAAACAAACCCATCTCGCCGAAGAATTGACCCTTGTTCAGATAGGCCAGCACCATCTCGTTGCCGTCCTCATCCTCGATCATCACCTCGACGGAGCCGCTGATGATGTAATAAAGAATATCCGGCAGGTCCCCCGCATGAATGATCACGGTCTTGGAAGGGACTGTCCGGATCCGGCAGTAGCTCAAGAAACGATTGATCGCTGGGATATCGCTTAAGGCTTTGGCGCCTTCTTCCATGGTCACTCCCTAAGTCTATAAATAAAGCGCGCAAACCGCGTGTGCTGCGCACGTTTTATTACATAAGTCCGTGAATCGCAAGCGCCGGGCACTGTGATTCGGGGCCCGAAGGCGGTCCTCACAGCCAATAAGAGCCGCGCGTCATGAGCATCGAGGTCAGTCGCATGACGCTGCGCAGAAGCCACGGCAATCGTGTGGCTCCCAATGCAGTGGCCTGGGCGCCATGAGTCGCTTCATCATGGGTCATCTGATCCAGCACGGCGCGGCTTCGACCATCCGCCGCGGGGAGGCGTCGCAAATGCTCTCGAAGGTGGGCTTCCACCTGCTTTTCGGTTTCGGCGATGAAGCCCAGGCTCGTGCGGTCGCCGAACACTCCGGCCGCGGCGCCGATCGCGAACGAGCCGGCATACCAGAGTGGATTCAGTACGCTGGGCCGCCCTTGCAAATCCTCGAGACGGGCCTCGCACCAGGCAAGGTGATCCATCTCCTCCGCCGCGGCTCGCTGCATGGAATCCGCGACGATCGGATCACGGGCGGTCAGGCCCTGTCCCTGATACAGCGCTTGAGCTGCCACTTCTCCGGCGTGGTTGACCCGCATGAGCCGCGCCGACTCGCGTCGATCCGCCTCCTCGAGGACGAATTCACCGCCCGGCGCGGTCGGCAATGCGCGGGAAGCCTGCGCCGGAGCAGCCAAGACCCTGATTGCCTTGTCGATTTCGCCGATGAAACGATCGAGCGGGGTTACTATGCGCACTGCCATGGACTCATTGTATTATGGAGAGGTCACCGCGAGACGGGGCTGGCATACCGCGCCCCGCTTCTGTACACTTTCGCGCCTTTCGTCAAAGACCGAAACATTCGAGCATCGCTTATGTATACCGTATTTACCAAGCCCGATGAAGCCCGCAGCGACTGGTTCGTGGTCGATGCCGCGGGTAAGACCCTGGGTCGCCTGGCCTCGCAGATCGCCCATCGCCTGAAGGGAAAGCACAAGACCAACTATGCTCCCCATCAGGACCTCGGCGACCACATCGTGGTGATCAATGCCGGCAACGTCCATGTGACGGGTGCCAAGTTGACCGATAAGTTTTATCACCAGCACACGGGTTACGTCGGCAACTTGAAGAGCATAGCGCTCGGCAAGCTGCTCAAGGAACACCCCGAACGCGCCATCGAATTCGCCATCAAGGGCATGTTGCCGAAGGGTCCGCTGGGCCGTCGCATGTTCAAGAAATTGCACGTGTTCGGTGGCAAAGAGCATCCCCACCAGGCGCAACAGCCGACCGCGCTGGAAATCACCTAAGAGTTCTCAGGAATAAGTATTTATGGCAAACATGGCCGCCAATTCTTTCTATGGTACCGGGCGTCGCAAGACCTCCAGCGCCCGCGTCTATCTCAAGCAGGGCTCCGGCAAGGTCTCCATCAATGGGCGGACCTTGGACGAGTTTTTCGGCCGTGAAACGGGGCGCATGATCGTGCAGCAGCCGTTCGGCGCGGTGCAGATGGACGGCAAGTTCGACGTCGATGCCCACGTCGAAGGCGGCGGGATCACCGGCCAGGCCGGCGCGATCCGGCACGGCATCACCCGTGCGTTGATGGCGTACGACGAGACGCTGCGTTCGCCGTTGCGCAAGGCGGGGTTCGTCACGCGCGACGCGCGTGAAGTGGAACGCAAGAAGGTCGGCCGTCGCAAGGCTCGCCGCGGAACCCAGTTCTCGAAGCGCTAACGGCGCAGGTCGCGTCCGCCGTCGCGTTACGATCGATCAGTTTTGGGGGATCGTCTAGCGGTAGGACAACGGTCTCTGACACCGTTTACCTAGGTTCGAATCCTAGTCCCCCAGCCAAACAGGGCCCACGATGGTGGGCCCTTCTCTTGAATCGTCGCGGGTAACGATGTCGGGCCAACGCATCTCGAGTGGACGACTGGCGCCGATGGCGCTCGCGGCGCTCGGCGTGGTCTTCGGCGATATCGGCACGAGTCCCTTATATGCCCTGGCGGCATGCTTCACGGGTCCGCAAATCGCGGTGACCCACGAGCACATCTTCGGAATTCTCTCGCTGATCTTCTGGTCGCTCGTGGTGGTCATCCTCCTCAAGTACGTCGGGGTGGTGCTGAACGCCGACAACAAGGGCGAGGGGGGCGTACTCGCATTGACCGCGCTGGTGGTCAACACCGAACGAGCCAGCCCCCGGCGAAAAATTTACGGCACCCTCGGAATCCTCGGCGCCGCGTTGTTCTTCGCCGATGGCGCCATCACGCCGGCCATCACCGTGTTGAGCGCCGTGGAAGGACTGCAGGTGGCAGCCCCGGCCGCCCAAATTCCGGCGCTGCCCATCACCGTGATGGTCTTGATCGGATTCTTCGTCATCCAACGCCACGGCACGGGATCCGTCGCCCGGGTATTCGGTCCCCTCATGCTGGCCTGGTTCGCCGTTCTGGCCGTGATGGGAGTCAGTTGGATCGTCCGCGAGCCGCGGGTGCTGCTGGCACTCGACCCCTCGCGCGGCGCGCGATTGTTCATGGAACACAAGGTGGGCGCGCTCGCCGTGCTCGCCGGTGTGTTTCTGACCGTGACCGGCGGCGAGGCGCTGTACGCCGACATGGGGCACTTCGGCAAGTCACCGATCCGCGCCGCCTGGATCGTGGTGGTCATGCCGGCACTCGTCCTCAATTATTTCGGACAGGGCGCGATGCTGATGGAGAATCCCGCGGCCATCAGCAATCCTTTCTATCTGATGGCGCCGGCCTGGTCGCTCTGGCCGCTCCTCGTCCTGGCGACGGCGGCTTCCTTGATCGGCTCGCAGGCGGTGATTTCCGGTGTGTTCTCGGTGACCACGCAGGCCGTGAGCCTGGGGTTGCTGCCGCGCTTTCGCGTGCTGCACTCGTCGGCCGAGCATGCCGGGCAGATCTACGTGCCGGCCATGAACTGGTTGTTGATGATGGCGTCGCTCTCGCTGGTCATCGGCTTCGGCACGTCGGCCGCGCTCGCGGGCGCGTACGGTCTGGCGGTTTCCGGCGCCATGACCATCGTCACCCCGCTCACCTTGAGTCTCATCAAGTCGCGCACGGGCCGCGCGAGCCGCGCGTTGCGCACGGGGTTGTCGTTCTTGTTCATCGTGGACATCGCGTTCCTGCTCGCGAATCTGACCAAGCTGCAGGACGGAGGCTGGCTGCCCCTGACATCGGGGTTGATCATCTACTGGCTGATGCAGACCTGGCAGACGGGGCGTGCATCCGTGCTCGCCCGCCTGCTGCGCGAACAGAAGCCGGTGCGCGATTTCCTCGACGAGTTGAAGCGCGAGCCGCCGGTACGCGTTGCCGGCACCGCCATCTTCCTCGACGCCAAGGCCTCCGGCATACCGCGCGCGCTGCTCAACAACATCAAGTTCAACCGGGTCATCCACGAGCGCGTCGTGCTGTTGACCGTGGTGACCCGGGAACTGCCGCGCATCGCCGAGGCGAAGCGTCTGACGGTGACGCCGGTGTGCGAGGGCATCGTGAGAGTGGTTGCGCAGGTGGGCTTCATGGAAAAGCCCAACATCCTGGAGATCCTGCGTGATGCCGAGGCGTATGGAGTTCCCTACGAACCGGAACGCACGACCTTTTTTCTGAGCCGCGAGGAGCTCCTGGCCGGCCAGCGTTCCGAACTGCCGCCGCTGCGCCGCAAGGCGTTCATGACCATGGCCCGCGGCGCCCAGGTCATCGCCGATTACTACGGACTGCCGCCGAGCCGCGTCATCGAAATCGGCACCCGGCTGGAAATCTAGGCGCCAGGCCGTAGATCGAGCGTGACGACACCGGCGTCGCCGGCCATCACCACCACATCGGCCGGTCGCAGGGCGAACAACCCCACCGTGACCACACCGGCGATCTGATTGACCGCCGCCTCGAAGCCCGCGGGGTCGCTCAAGGTCAGATGATGGACGTCGAGGATGACGTTGCCGTTGTCGGTGAGCATCGCTTCACGCCACACCGGCTGGCCGCCGAGCTTCACGAGTTCGCGCGCGACGTACGAGCGCGCCATGGGGATCACCTCGATGGGCAGCGGGAAGATGCCCAGGCGCTGCACGAGTTTCGAATCGTCGATGATGCACACGAACAGCTTCGAAGCCGCCGCGATGACCTTCTCCCGGGTCAGGGCGCCGCCGCCGCCCTTGATCAGGCTGCCGTCCGCCGTCGCCTCATCGGCGCCGTCGATGTACAGGTCGAGACCCCCCGAAAAATTGAGATCCAGTTCCGCGATGCCGGCGGCACGCAGCGCGGCGGAGGTTAGGTGGGAACTCGAAACGGCCCCTTGGAGCGGTATTTTACGGTCTTTCAGCACGCCGATGAGTTCGTGGACCGTGGAGCCGGTGCCCACGCCCAGGACCATGCCTTCTTCTATGTAGGCTGTAGCGGCTTCGGCCGCACGGCGCTTTTTTTCCTTCGCTGAGAGAATTTGATACTCCAAAAACAATTGTGCCGGCTTTCGCCGGCACAATTGATTACTTTCGAAGGCTTACTTTTTCTTAGCGGCCTTTTTCTTCGCTACCTTCTTCTTCGCCTTCTTTGCTTTCGCTGCCATGATAGAAACTCCGTTATCGGGTTAGTCCGGGGTCCGAGTATATACACGAAAAACTAATTTACAAGCAATACGTCACCCCGCACGCATGACAATGTGCTAGCGATGTGATCGATCTCACTCTAGCGTGAGAATGAAATTCCATTCCTCGCTCGACACCGGTGTCACCGACAGACGATTCCCTTTCTTCAATATCACGAACTCCGAAAGCTCATTCCGCGCGTGTCGACGCAGTTCGTCCAGGGTGACGAGGTTCGCGAACTTGCGTCGGAGCCTGACGTCCACCACGTACCAGCGAGGTGCATCGCCTCTGCTGTCGGCATCGTAGTGGTCGTGCTGTGGATCGAAGGCGGTCGGGTCGGGGTAGCCGGCCCTGACGATGTCGACGATGCCGGCGATGCCCGGAACCGGACAACTCGAATGATAAAAAAATGCCGTATCGCCCTTTTTCATGGAGTCTCTGAGCGTGTTTCTGGCCTGGTAATTGCGTACACCGTCCCATGCGGTGACGCCGCCGGGACGCGCGGCAAGATCGTCGATGCTGAAGGTGCCGGGTTCCGACTTTAGCAGCCAGTGTTTCACGCTCGACGGCTTCATGGCATACCTCTATAAAAAGGGTGCAGGCCCGACTCCGTCGCGACGGCGTCCAGGCGCATATCCCAGACGTCGGCGTGGACCGTATGGGTGCGCTGGCAGTCGAATGCGAGACCGACCAGCCGCGGTCCGAGCCAGTGGCTGCGGTGACGCCTGAAGGCGAAGGCGTGATCGTAGTAACCGCCTCCCATGCCGAGACGGCGGCCGGCCTCGTCGACGCCGACCATGGGTACGACCACGAGATTGAACCAGCGCGGCGCCACCATGCCGTCCCGGCGACGGGGGATCAAGATTCCGAACGCACCGCGGCGGACGCGGCCGGACAGCAGGGGGAAGACCAGACGCCGATGCCGCCTGTCGCCGATCACCGGCACGAACAAACGCACCCCGCGCCGCCGCGCCGCGCGCAGCAATGCCGCGGTCGCCGCTTCACCGTCGAAGGGAAGGTACACGGCGATGCGGGCGTTCGCCTTGAAGGCACCCAAATGCGTGATGGCGGCGACCGCCGACTGGGAACGACGCCGATGTTCGGCGGGTTCGATGCCGCGGCGCAAGGCGCGCAGGTATTTGCGAAGCACCGCTTTCATGGGCAGGAGATGGCGCCACCCGCATATGCCGTTTTGGACCGTTGCTCCCGACCTGAGCAACAGGTGGGGCTAACTGCGACACCTAAGGCTTTCCGCTCGAGGCGGACTTGCACAATGGTGCCCGCAAGCAATGGCCCCTGGGGTTTACAAATTAGGGTCAGGAGGTAACCCGATCCGCATCGAACACCGCAGGCAGCGCCAAACTTTGACTGAACAGAATCATTCGAACGAGAAGGCTCTACAGCTCGGGCTGTCTGCCCTTCTCCAACACCGACTCTACGCGCTCGCACAGGATACGCAAGCGGCCCCCCACGTCGGTTTCTGCCTCCTGGTCGCGATGGCGAAACCGCAGCAACTCGTTGGCCATGTTCAAGGCGGCGATCACGGCGATACGGTCCAGACCGACCACCTTGCCGGTATCGCGGATCTCACGCATCTTCGAGTGCAGGAACTCAGCGGAATCAAGCAGGTCCGCCCGCTCTTCAATGGGACAGGTGATGAGATAGTCCTTCTCGAGGATCCGCACGTTCACGCGCGCCTGGCCGTCGCTCATGCCTGTTCCATCGACTTCAGCCGTCCGATCATCGCCTCGACCCTGCCACGCACCTGCTCGTTTTTCTGCAGCAAACCGGCGCGTTCGGCTGTCAGCGTTTCTTGACGCTGCCGCAGGGCCCGGTTTTCCTCCTTCATCTGGGCCACGATCACGATGAGGTCGTCGAGGCGCTTTTCCAGCCGTTCGAGTTCGATTTCCACGCCGGACTTCGTGTTGCTGTCGTTCATGGTGCGCAATATAGAGCGGCCCATTCCGCAATGCAAAGGCGGCACCGGGAGGCGTGCGGTATCATCGCGGCCATGCTCGCGGATATTCGCTTCAAAGATTTCGAGGACGTCCTGGCAGGGGCGGGAAGCATGGCGGACGCCGCGGAAGCTCATGGATCTTTGTGCGGCGCGTTGTGTTCCATGGCGCCCTACAAGATGCACGACTGGGTCAACGAGATACTCCCCGACGGCACCGCGCTGTCCGAGGAATCTTCCGCCATGATCGAACGCGTGTTCACGGCGACCGCCACGTCGTTCGGCGAACAGGGGATGGAGTTCGAGCCGCTGCTGCCGGACGACGAACAGCCCTTGAACGGCCGTGCGAACGCGCTCGCGCTCTGGTGCACGGGGTTCTTGTACGGCCTCGGCACGGGCCAGATATCCGATCTCGAAGCCTTGAACGGTGACGTGGGCGAGATCGTGCGCGACTTCACCGAGATCTCCCGTGCCACCGGCGACGATGCCGACGCCGACGAATCGAACGAACAAGCGTACGCCGAGCTCGTCGAATTCATCCGCGTCGCCGCCCAGGTGGTGTTCGAGGAACTGCTGCCGCTGCGACGCCAGGTGTATCCCACGCCGCAACAACGGCTGCACTGACCCTGTCCATGGACCGCAAGGAATTTGCGCGGCGGCGGCGGCAGTTCATGCGCATGATCGGCAAGGACGCGATCGCCATTCTGCCCGCCGCCCCCGTCCGTCATCGCAACGGCGACATCGAATACGCCTACCGGCAGGACAGCCATTTCTACTACCTCAGCGGATTTGCCGAGCCGGAAGCCGTCGCCGTGCTGATGCCCGGCCGCAGGCAGGCGGAATATCTGCTGTTCGTCCGCGAACGCGATGCAGTACGCGAAGCGTGGGACGGGCCGCGGGCGGGGACCCAAGGCGCGGTGGAACGATATGCGGCGGACGACGCATTCCCCATCGCCGACATCGACGAAATCCTGCCCGGTCTGCTGGAGCAGCGGACGCAGGTGTTCTACTCCCTGGGCGACCACGTCGACTTCGACGCGCGGGTGCTCGGCTGGCTCAGCGGCCTCGACTCGCCGTCGCGACGAGTGCGCACCCCGGTGCAGGAGTTCGTGGCACTGCGCCACGTGCTCGACGACATGCGGCTGTACAAGAGCCGTCCGGAGCAGGCGAGCCTGCGCACGGCGGCCCAGATCGCCGTGGGCGCACATCGGCGCGCCATGCGCTTCGCACGACCCGGGCGGATGGAATACGAGGTCATGGCCGAACTGCTGCACGAATTCCGCTCGCACAACGCCGACATCTCCTACGCACCCATCGTCGGCAGCGGCGCCAATTCCTGCGTCATGCACTACCGAAACAACGATCAGCGTCTCTGCGAGGGCGACCTGCTGCTGCTCGATGCCGGATGCGAGCACGATTACTATGCCTCGGACATCACGCGAACGTTTCCGGTGAGCGGCCGCTTCAGCCCGGCCCAGCGTGCGGTGTACGAGGTGGTTCTCGACGCGCAGGCGGCGGCCATCGACAAGGTGCGCCCCGGCAATCATTGGAACCAGCCCCACGAGGCGGCCGTGCGCGTCATCACCCAGGGGCTCAAGAAGCTCGGGCTGCTCGAGGGGCCGCTGTCGCGGCTGCTCAAAGAGCGGGCGTACCTGCCTTTTTTCGGGCATCGCACCGGCCACTGGCTGGGCCTCGACGTGCACGACGTCGGCGACTACCGGGTCGGCGGCGAATGGCGCGTGCTCGAGCCGGGAATGGCGCTCACCGTCGAGCCGGGCATCTACATCCGTCCATCGCCACGCGTCGCCAGTGAGTTCTGGAACATCGGCATCCGCATCGAGGACGACGTGCTGGTCACGCGCGCGGACCCCGAGGTGCTCACCGCCGCCCTGGAAAAGACGCCCGAGGCCATCGAACGCCTCATGCAGGCCGCATGACGGGTTCTCGCATCACGGACTCCTTCGACATCGCCATCGTGGGCGGCGGCATGGTGGGCGCGAGCCTCGCCGTGGCGCTGGCGGGCTCGGGGTTGCGCATCGCCGTGATCGAAGCGGTGAGATTCGATGCCGCGACGCAGCCGAGTTTCGACGAACGCACCACCGCGTTGTCGAACGCCAGTCGTCGCGTGTTCGAGACCTTGAACGTCTGGCCGGGCATCGCCGCGGACGCCGCGCCGATCCGCAAAATTCATGTCTCGGACCAGGGCCGCTTCGGCTTCGCCCGCATCGATGCCGCGCAACAGGGGCTCGACGCCCTGGGTTACGTGGTGGCGAATCGCAGCCTGGGCGCCGCGCTCTGGTCGTCGCTGAGCGTGCGAGCGGAGGTGGAGATTTTCTGTCCTGCGGAGGTGTCCCGCGTCGGCACCCTGCCGGACGGGGTGGAGCTGGACATCGTGCAGGCCGGTGCGGTCAGCCGAATCACCGCCCGACTCGTCGTGGCGGCCGACGGCATTCATTCGAGCGTCCGCCAGGCCATGGGCGTGGGTGCGGACGTGCGCGATTACGAACAGACCGCGGTGATCACGACGGTGCTACCGCAACGCTTCCACGACTACGTGGCGTACGAACGCTTCACCCCGAGCGGCCCGCTGGCGCTGCTCCCGCTGACGGACGGCCGGTGTACGCTCGTGCTGACCTTGAGCCCTGCGTCGGCCCAGGATGCGCTCGGCTGGTCGGACGCCGATTTTCTCGCGGAGTTGCAGCACCGCTTCGGATTTCGTCTGGGGCGTTTTCTCAAGGTAGGGCGGCGCGTGCCCTATGCGCTGTCGTTGTCGCAGTCACGCCGCACCAGCAGCGGACGCTGCGTCATCATCGGCAATGCGGCGCAGGCGCTGCATCCGGTGGCGGGCATGGGCTTCAATCTCGGGCTGCGGGACGTCGCGTGTCTTGCGGAACTGGTGGTGGAGCGGCGGCGGGCAGGCGGCGCCGACGTGGGGGATGCCGGGCTGCTTTCGCAATACGACGCCTGGCGCGCCGCGGATCGTGGCGGCATCATCGCGTTCACCGACGGCCTGGTGCGGATTTTTTCGAATCCCCTCGCGTCGGTGCAGCGCCTGCGCACGCTGGGATTGCTGGCCTTCGATCTGCTGCCACCGGCCAAGGCGGCGCTGTCGCGGCTCAGCACGGGCGCCGCCGGACGGGTGCCCAAGCTCGCGCGCGGCGTCGCGCTGGCCGGCATCGGCGGCGTGGCTGCGGGCACGGGGACGGACACGCGCGGCAGGCGTGACACGCCATGAGCCGTGATTTCGACGTCGTGGTGATGGGGGCGGGAGTCGTCGGCTCTGTGATGGCCGCGTTGTCCATCGCCCGGCAGGTGACGGGTCCCGGCAGGGTGGCGCTGATCACGGAGCGTGCGCCCGACACGGAGGCGGCGGCGGACTGGGGGCTGCGCGTCTTTGCGTTGAGCCGCGCCTCGCAGCGGGTGTTGCAGGCCGCGCGGGCGTGGGACGGGATCCCGGTGTCGCGTCTTCACGCCTACGAGCGCATGTGCGTGTGGGACGCGCGCGGCGAGCCGGGCGGCGCGGGCGCGCTGTCCTTCGACTGCGCCCGGCTCGGCGAGCCGGACTTGGGTCACATCGTGGAGGGGCACGCCTTGCAGGTGCACTGCGTCCGCGCGGCCCGCGCCGCCGGGGCCGTGTTCATCGAAGGCGTCGTGCAGGGCGTGGTGGTCGGCGAGGGCGGCGTCCGCATCCGTCTGCAAGATGGGCGGGACGTGTCGGGTCGACTGCTGATCGCGGCGGACGGACCGGAATCGAAGACCCGCGAACTGCTCGGCATCGAGACCCGCGGCCATGCGTATCATCAAGATGCGTTGGTGGCTCATGTACGGACCGACCGCTCGCATGGGAACACGGCCTACCAGCGTTTCCTGACGTCGGGACCGCTGGCGTTTCTGCCGCTGCCCGACGGGCGCTCTTCCATCGTCTGGAGCGTCGGCACGCAACGGGCGCGGGAGTTGAAAGCACTCGATGCGCAAGACTTAGGCGTCGCCGTCACCGCGGCGAGCGGCGGCGTGCTCGGCCGTTGTGAACTGACCGGCGCCGTGGCGAGCTTTCCGCTCAAGTTGCAGAGCGCCGTCGACTACGTGCGGCCACGGGCGGTGCTGGTCGGCGATGCGGCGCACGTGGTGCACCCGCTCGCCGGGCAGGGCCTCAATCTGGGATTGCTGGACTGCGCAGCGCTGTGCGAAGTGTTGGCGGGGGCGGATGACGCTTTCGGCGATCATCGGCTGCTGCGCCGCTACGAGCGCTGGCGGCGCAGCGAGAATCAACTCACGTCCGCAGCCCTCGACGCACTCGAGCGCCTGTTCGCCAGCGGCGATCCGCTACTTTCGGTGCTGCGCCGCGCAGGGCTCGGTGCGGTGAACCGGCTGCCCCTGCTCAAGCGCGAACTGGCGCTGCGCGCGCTCGGGCTGACGGGCGACGTGCCGGCGCCGGTCGGACGCTGACTCAGTCCAGCAACCGGTCGGCCTTTGCGGCGCAGATGAAATCGTTCTGCGACAGACCGCCGATCGAATGGGTGGCGAAGGTCACCCGGCAATAGTCGTAGCCCACCTCCAGGTCCGGATGATGGTCCTCGAGATTGGCGACGTGCGCGAGGGCGTTGACGAAGCTCATGGTGCGGTAGAAATCCTTGAACTTCCAGGCGCGTTTGAGGCTTTTCGCATCGTCGGCGACGACCCAGTCCGCGTGCAGCTGCGGCGCCAGCGCAGCCGCCGCGGCGGCGTCGAGGGGTGCAACCCCGCCTTCGCAGGGGGCGCATTTCCTGCCCAGCAGGTCGTTCATGCGGAGATCCGGTGATAGGTGCGCTCGATGTAGCGTTCGACCAGCTCCTGGAACTCTTCCGCGATCCGCTCGCCCTTGAGCGTCACCGTCTTCGCGCCGTCCTCGTACACCGGCGCCACGGGATGCTCGCCCGTACCGGGCAGGCTGATGCCGATGTTCGCATGCTTGCTCTCGCCCGGCCCGTTGACGACGCAGCCCATCACGGCCACCGTCATGTCTTCGACGCCTACGCGTTGCTTGCGCCACTCCGGCATGCGATGGCGGATATGGCCCTGGATCTTCTGCGCGAGTTCCTGAAAGTAGGTGCTCGTGGTGCGCCCGCAGCCCGGGCAGGCGATCACCATGGGCGTGAACGCGCGCAACCCCATGGTCTGCAGGATCTCCTGCGCGACGATGACTTCCTGGGTGCGGTCGCCGTTCGGCTCCGGCGTCAACGAGACGCGGATCGTGTCGCCGATGCCCTCCTGCAGCAGCACGCCCATGGCCGCGGTCGAGGCGACGATGCCCTTGCTGCCCATGCCCGCCTCGGTGAGCCCGAGGTGCAGGGGATAGCTGCAGCGCGCGGCGAGGTTGCGGTATACGGCGATCAGGTCCTGAACGCCGCTCACCTTGGCGCTGATCACGATCCGGTCGGCTCCCAGCCCCAGTTCTTCGGCGCGCTTCGCGCTGTCGAGCGCCGACACGACGATGGCCTCGCGCATCACGTCGATGGCCGGCAGCGGCGCGGCGGTCTTGGAATTCTCGTCCATCATGCGGGTGAGCAGATCCTGATCGAGACTTCCCCAGTTGACGCCGATGCGCACCGGTTTCTCGTACCGGCAGGCCGCCTCGATCATTTCCGCGAACTGAGGGTCGCGCTTGGAGCCGCGCCCCACGTTGCCGGGGTTGATCCTGAGCTTGCCGAGCGCCCGGGCGCAGTCGGGATGGGTCTTCAGCAGCTTGTGGCCGTTGAAGTGGAAGTCGCCGACGACGGGAGTGCGGATGCCCTGCCGGTCGAGCCGCTCGCGGATGTACGGCACCGCCGCCGCCGACTCGTCGTTGTTGACGGTCACACGCACCAGCTCCGAGCCTGCGCGCGCGAGCGCCTTGATTTGGGCGACCGTGCCTTCGATGTCGGCCGTGTCGGTGTTGGTCATGGACTGCACGACGATGGGGGCACCGCCGCCGACCATCACGCCGCCCACCTTGACGCCTAGGGAGTTTCTACGATTCATGGAGCATTCTACCATTCGCGCGCCGCGGGGACTCGCGCGCTCCCCCGCCGCCGCCGCAATCGCCGTTGACCGCCGAAAATTGCCATAATCCGGCATGGCGTCGCGAATCGTCTATTCGACCGGGATCGGCAGCTTGTGCCCGAACTGCCGTCGGGCCGTGCGGGAGTGCGTGTGCCCGAAGGGAGCGCCCGGTGCGGCGAAGCCCGGCGTCGTACGGGTCGGGCGGGAAACCAAGGGGCGTGCCGGCAAGGGGGTGACGACGGTGAGCGGACTGCCGCTCGCGACTGCCGACGTCGAGGCGCTGGCCGCGGCGTTGAAGAAACGCTGCGGCTCGGGCGGCACGGTGCGCGCGGGCGTCATCGAAATCCAGGGCGATCACCGCGATGCGATCGTGAGCGAGCTGATCAGGCAGGGGTGGCCGGCAAAAAAATCGGGTGGCTAACGCGCGGCGGTGCTCTTCGCGGCGATCCAGTCTTTGACGGTGCGGTCCAGCACCGACAGGGGTACGGCACCCGTCGACAGTACGGTGTCGTGAAATTCCCGGATGTCGAAGCCGTCACCCAGCGAGTGCATGGCCTCGTCGCGCAGTTCGGCTATCTTCAACTGTCCGATCTTGTAGGCCAGCGCCTGGCCGGGCCAGGCGATATAGCGGTCGACTTCGTTGTGGATGTCGAGTTCGCTCTTCGGTGCGTTCGCTGCGAAATAATCGATGGCCTGCTGGCGGGTCCAGCCTTGCGCATGGATGCCGGTATCGACGACCAGCCGCACGGCGCGCCACATGTCGTAGGTGAGCTGACCGAATTTCTGATACGGATCGGTGTACAGGCCGAGCCGGTCGCCGAGGCTCTCCGCATACAGCCCCCACCCCTCGACGTAGGCGGTGAAATCGCTCATGCGCCTGAGCAGGGGCACGCCCGCCGAATTCTCGTATTGCAGCGCCAGCTGCAGATGATGCCCCGGCACCGACTCGTGCAGCGTCAGCACCTCCATCTCCCACTTGGGCCGGGCTTCGGGCTTGTAGAGGTTCACGTAGTAGTACCCGGGTCGTGAGCCGTCGCCGGCCAGGGGTTGGTAGTACGCCGTGGTGGTGTTCGGTGCGCTGATCTCCGGCACCGGCCGCACCCCGTAGGGCGTGCGCGGGAGTTTGCCGAACAGTTTCGCGAGGTTCGGGTCGATGGTCTTGGCGATGACCATGTAGCCGTGCAGCAGATCGTCCGGGTCCTTGTAGAAAAACCGGGTGTCGGTGCGCAGGTAACGCGAAAACTCCTGGAAGCTGCCCGTGAAGCCGACCTCGCGGATGATCTTGTCCATCTCGCCGTGGATGCGCCCGACCTCGGCGAGGCCGATGTCGTGAATCTGTTCCGCGGTGAGTTCCGTGGTGGTGTGATAGGCGATCAAATGGCGGTAGAAGGCCGCCCCGTCCGGTGTGGCGTCGATGCCGATGGTGTTCCGACAGGCGGGCAGGTAACGGTCGTGGAAAAAGCGGTCGAAACGCGCGAAGGACGGCAGCACCGTGGAGGCGATGGCGTCGAGTCCCGCCCGCGTCAGGCGGGTGCGTTCGGCGGGGGACATGCCGTCCGGGAAATGTCGGAAGGGGGCGAAGAACGGACTATCTTCGGCCCTGGCCACCCGCTGCGCGGCGAGTTGCGGTTCCACGCGTTCCATGATGACCCGCGGCTGCGTTCGTTGCTCGCGAATGCCGAGCGCGAGCAACGCCGTGACCTGGTCGGCGTACGCCCCGAACGAGCGCAATCGTGCCACCCAGTTTTCGTAGTCTTTGCTCGTCGCGAACGGCGTGATCTCGGCGAGCTCGCTCGCGGTTTGCAGGCTGCCGGCGCTTTGCAGACTGCCCAGATGGCTGATGGCATAGACGTAGGGCTTGAATCGCGCTCCGGCAAGCCTGCGTTCCAGTTCGAGCCTGGCGATGGCGTAGTTGAGGCGGTCGGCGGTCGGCAGAGCCGCGGCATCGAGGTGTTCCAGCGACTCGAGGGCAGCGCGGTCCGCGGCGGCGTTGCGTGCGATCGCCCGCAACGAAAGGTCCGGCCAGCGGTCGTCGTAGCGTGGGTCGCCCACGGTGGTCGCGAGCGTCGGGTCCTCCCGCAACCAGCGTTGCCAGATGTCCCCGTACAAGGCGTTCAAAGCCGCGGAGCCCGTGCCGTCGACGACGGATGGCGTGCTCCACGCGCGCGGCGCAAAGACCGTTCCCAGTATCAGCAACAGCACGAGGGTGGCGAACGGACGATGCATAGGGTGAAGTCTAGCGTGTACCAGCCGAGAAACTGTACGCCGCAGCGCCTACAATGTCGGCGCGAATGACGGAAAGAGTCAAACCGAGGGGATTCACGCGCGTTTTTCGCGCCTTCGGCTATTCCTTGCAGGGCTTCCGTCATGCCTGGCGGGAAGAGGCCGCCTTTCGACAGGAGCTCGTCCTGTCGGCCGTGCTGACGCCGCTGGGTCTGCATCTCGGTCGCACGGGCGTCGAGCGGGCGCTGTTGGTGACCCCGGTGCTGCTCATCCTGGTGGTCGAAACCATCAACAGTGCGCTGGAGGCCGTGGTCGACCGTTCGGGCATGGAACGCCATCCACTGGCCGGCATGGCGAAAGACATGGGTTCGGCGGCGGTCATGCTGAGCTTCATCCTGTTAGGAACCGTGTGGCTGCTCGTCTTGTCAGACCACCGACATTGAAAACACCTACAAGGATTGGCATGTCCCGATCAGCGCTTTGTTTGTCGCTCTACTTCTTTGCGTGCGCCGTCGGCGCCGCGCCCACGGCCGGGTCTGCCGGCATCCCTGCGAGCCCGGCGACCTGGGCGCAGACGCTCGAGCGTATCGCGAGCGGCGTCGTGACCATTCAAATCGACAGCACGCGGGCGTTCGATACCGAGTGGAACACCAGCGCTCAGGCGACCGGGTTCGTCATCGATGCGAAGCGCGGTCTGATCCTCACCAACCGTCACGTCGTCACCCCCGGTCCCGTCACCGCGCAGGCCATCTTCCTGAATCGCGAAGAGGTCCAGCTCTACCCGGTCTACCGCGATCCGGTGCACGACTTCGGGGTGTATCACTATGATCCGACGAAGCTCAAATTCATCAAACCCGCCGAGCTGCCCCTCTATCCGGCCGGCGCCGTGATCGGCCGGGAAATCCGCGTGGTCGGCAACGATGCGGGGGAGCAGCTGTCCATCCTGGCGGGCACCCTCGCGCGGCTCGATCGCGAGGCGCCCGAATACGGCTACGGCAAGTACAACGACTTCAACACCTTTTATTATCAGGCGGCCTCGGGCACGTCGGGCGGATCGTCGGGTTCACCCGTCATCGACATCGACGGCCGGGTGGTCGCGCTCAACGCCGGCGGCGCGACCGGCGCCGCGTCCAGTTTCTATCTGCCGCTGCCGGCGGTGGTACGCGCGCTGAAATACATCGACGCGGGCATGCCGGTGCCGCGCGGCACCCTGGAGACCGTGTTCAAGTACACCCCGTACGACGAACTACGGCGCCTCGGTCTCGATGCCGGCACGGAGGCGCACATGCGCGCCACATACGCCAAGCTCACCGGGATGCTGGTGGTCGACGACGTGCTGCCGGGGTCCACGGCCGACGGCGTGCTGGCGCCGGGCGACATTCTGGTCGCCATCGACGGCAAACCGGTGCCGGAGTTCTTCACCCTGGAGGAACTGCTCGATGCGCACGTCGGTCAGCAGATCACGGTGGAGGTGCAGCGCGGCAGCGCGACGCTGCGGCATTCCCTGGCGGTGACGTCGCTCGGTGCCATCACCGCCGACGAATACCTGGAATTCGGCGAAGCCGTGGTGCATACCCTGTCCTACCAGCAGGCCCGCCACTACAACCTGCCCATCCAGGGAGTCTACGTCGCCAATCCCGGCTACGTGTTCGGCAGCGCGGGGATCCCGCACGGTGCGCTGATCACGGCATTCGACGGCAAGAAGATGGGGTCGCTCGCGGACTTCGAGGCGGCGCTCGCCGCCCTGGCGGACGGGGCGAAGGCGCCCGTGCGTTACGTCACCCTGGAGGATCCGCACGCCGCCCAGCTCAAGGTGGTGCGTATCGATCGTCGTTGGTTCCCCGCCCGCCAATGCAAGCGCGACGACGTGTCGGGAACCTGGCCGTGCGTCGACATCGCCGCCGGTCCGTCGCCGCGGCCAGCGCCACCCGCCGCGACGCAATTCGCCAAGACCGGCGACCCGCGCATCGATCGCCTGGCACCCTCGTTGGTGGTGGTGACGTTCGACATGCCCTATTCGGTTTCCGGGGTCACCGAGAAGAACTATCACGGTACCGGTGTCGTGGTCGATGCGCGGCGTGGTCTGGTGGTGATCGATCGCAACACCGTCCCGCTGGCCATGGGCGACGTGCGCATCACCTTCAACGGCTCGGTGGAAGTGCCCGGCAAGGTGGAGTTCATCCATCCGCTCCACAATCTGGCCATGGTGTCCTATGACCCCGCAGCGATCGGCGACACCCCCGTGCGTCCCGCCACGTTCGCCGCGCGGCAATTGAGTCCGGGCGACGACGTATGGGTGGTGGGCGAACGCCCGGACTCGAAAATCCTGTCGCAAAAGACCCAGGTTGCCGGCGTGGATGCCGTCTCCTTCCCGTTGTCGCGGACCCTGCGCTTTCGCGACAGCAATCTCGAGGCGGTCAGCCTGGTCAACGCGCCCGGGGACGTGGACGGCGTGGTGGCGAACGACAAGGGCGACGTGCTGGCCCTGTGGTCGAGTTTCGCCTTCGAAACGCAGCACGATCTGGAACAGCTCAACCGGGGCATCCCGGCCGACCTCGTCGAGGAGATGATCGCCGTCGTCGAGAACAACCGGCCTCTGTATTCGTTCGAGGCGGAGTTCCAGGTGGCGTCGCTCGCCGGCGCGCGCAAGCTCGGCTTGCCGGACGACTGGGTGCGGCGCTTCGAAAAACACGACGCGCAGCGCCGACAGGTGCTGACCATCGACCGGCTGGTGGCGGGCGCTCCGGCGGCGGCCGTGCTCGAGCCGGGCGATCTGCTCCTGGCCGTGGACGGCCAGGTCGTCAACCGCTTCCGCGAAGTGGAACGAGCCGTGCAGAAGCCGGGGGTCACCGTGACGGTGTGGCGCGACGGCGCCGCGAAGACGCTGCAGCTCGAAACGGTGGCATTGAGCGGGCGGGACATCGACCGCGTGTTGATCTGGGCGGGGGCGACGCTGCAGGCGCCGCATCGGGCCATGGCTGCGCAGCGTGGCATCGCGCCGAACGGCGTGTTCGTGTCGTTCTTTTTCTATGGTTCGCCGGCGACGCACTACGGCCTGTACGCGGGCCGGCGCATCATGGAAGTCGACGGGCAGGCGACGCCCGACCTCGATGCCTTCATCAAGGTGGTGCGTGGCAAGGCCGACCGCGCCTCGGTACGGCTGAAGACCGTGAGTTGGAACGGTCAGGCGGACGTGATCACGTTGAAACTCGACAAGCATTACTGGCCGGCGTACGAACTCGACCGGCAGGGCGACGGCACCTGGACGCGCACCATGCTGGACCCTGCCGACGCGGGAGCGGTGCCGCGGTCGTGAAGCCGGCGGCCTGCGCTCTCGAGGATGCCGTGCGGCCGGATCTGCCGGAGATTCTGGCGATCTACAACGAGGTCATCCGCAATTCGACCGCCGTGTATTCCGAACTAGAGTTCTCGCCGGAGCGTGGCGCGGAGTGGTTCGCCACGAAGCACGCCCAAGGTTTTCCGTTCGTGGTGGCTCGTCATGCGACCGGCATCGCCGGTTTCGGCACCTTGACCGACTTCCGCGCGTGGCCCTGTTTCGGCCACAGCGTCGAACACAGCGTGCATGTCCGCGCCGACCTGCGCGGCCGGGGCGTCGGCCGGGCGCTGCTGCTCGAACTCATCGAACGCGCCAGGCGGCTGCACAAGCACATCATGATCGCCGGCGTCGATGCCGACAACCTGGCGTCGATCCGCCTGCACGAGAGTGTCGGCTTCGCCGCCGTGGGTCACCTCCACGAGGTCGGCTTCAAATTCGGACGCTGGCTCGACCTGGTCTTCCTGGAACGCGCGCTCTAGGCGGTCGGAAAAACGGCACTGGGCCACAGTTGCCCGCTTCTCGCCTCAAGCAGCGTTTGTATCGTTCCGAGTCTTGATATCATGAGCGCGTGGTAAGAGCTACGCAGACCGAAATAGAAGAAGCCGTCGCCGCGCTGCGCGCCGGCGAACTAGTGGTATTCCCTACCGAGACCGTCTACGGACTCGGGGCGAACGCCGCGGATCCGGCCGCCGTGCGCAAGATTTTCGAGGTCAAGGGACGCCCAGCCGACCATCCGGTCATCGTCCACCTCGACAATCCGCGTTACCTGCACCGCTGGGTGTCCGGCGTCCCGCCGCTGGCGGAACGTCTGGCGGCGCGTTTTTGGCCCGGTCCGTTGACGCTGATCCTGCCGAAAGCCGACAACGTCAACGACATCGTCACGGGCGGCCACGAAAGCATCGGCATCCGCATCCCTTCCCATCCCATCGCCCAGCAGTTGCTGACGGCGTTCGGCGGCGGCATCGCGGCACCTTCGGCCAACCGGTACGGCCGCCTGAGCCCCACCAAACCCGAACACGTGCGGGACGAACTGGGTGACGCGGTGGGTGTGCTGCTCGACGGCGGCGAGTCGCCCATCGGGCTGGAATCGACCATCGTTTCGTGCCTGGACGGCGCCGTCCGGCTGCTGCGTCCCGGCTTCATCACGCGGTCGCAATTGGAGGCGGTGGTCGGCGAACTGGCCGTCGGCGGTCCCGTGCCGCGTAGTTCCGGCGACCAGGCCGTGCACTATGCGCCGGCCACGCCGCTCGCCATCGTGTCCTCGGACAATCTCGAAACCTATGCGGGGGAGTTCGTCGCCCGTCAGGAAAAGGTGGCGGTGCTCGCCATGCGCCCGCCGCTGCAGACGCAGCGCCACATGACGTGGATCAACGCCGGGAAGAAACCCGATACTTACGCACACAACCTGTATAACCACCTGCGCACGCTCGATCGGGTGGGCGGGGTCAGGATATTGGTGCAGGAACTGCCGAAGGACGAGCGCTGGAGCGCGATCCTGGATCGCCTGCAGCGCGCGAGTGCCCGGGGCATCGAGGTCGATCCGCTCGAATTGAGCGCCGGCTAGGACTTTTGTCGCGGAGATTGGTTTGGCCAGAACGTCTCGTTTACCTAAGGCGCCCGTCGGGGACGAATTGGAACTGGCCCCGCAGGCCGATCCCTTCGCGCGCGACTCCCTGCAGCACCTGGTCTCCCGTTACGGCTCGCCGCTGTTCGTCATCGACGCCGAGCGCGTGCGCCTCCAGTACCGGCGGCTGGTGGCCGCGTTGCCCGGCGTGGACCTTCACTACGCATTGAAGCCGCTGCCCCACGCAGCGGTCATCAATGCCCTGAAGGACGAGGGCGCCCATTTCGATCTTGCCACCAACGGCGAAGTCGACCTGGTGCGCCGCCTCGGGGTGGCGGCGGATCGCTGCATACACACCCATCCCATCAAACGCGACGGCGACATCCGCACGGCGCTGGCCTACGGGGTCACGCGCTTCGTCGTGGACAATCCCGACGAGCTGAGAAAATTCGTCAAGTTCCGCAATCGCACTTCACTGCTGATACGGGTGTCCTTCCGCAGTCCCGATGCGGTCTGCGATCTGTCCCGAAAATTCGGCTGCACCCCGGCCGCGGTCGCGCAGCTCCTGACGTTGGCGGCGGAACTGCGCATCAAGATCGACGGCCTCTCCTTTCACGTCGGCTCCCAATCCGCGGGTCCCGGCATGCATGTCGAGGCCGTGAACGTCTGCCGCGATCTCATCGCGGCCGCCGCGGAGCACGGTCATCGGCTGACCGTGCTCGACATCGGCGGCGGCTTTCCGGTGGATTACTCGCAGGGGTCCATGCCCATCGAGCAGTACTGCGCGCCCATACGCGCGGCGCTCGACTCGCTGCCGCCGGGCGTTCGCATCATCGCCGAGCCGGGCCGTTACATCGCCGCGCCGGCGGCCGTGACGGTGTCGTCGGTGATGGGCCGCGCGCTGCGCGACGGGCAATGGTGGTATTACCTGGACGATGGCCTGTACGGCAGTTACAGCGGTCAGATGTACGATCACGCGCGCTATCCCATCGAGGCGCTGGTGGACGGGGGGCCGACCTTTCCCTCGGTGCTGGCCGGGCCGACCTGCGACAGCATCGACGTCATCGCCGAGAACCTGGCGCTGCCCAAACTCGACGTGGGTGACCGGGTGGTGGGCAAGGTGATGGGCGCCTATACGTGGGCGTCCGCCTCGGAGTTCAATTTTTTCCCGCGTGCCACCGTACTCGCGCTCGATCGCGGCCGTGTGTTCAACGAGCGGGTTCGCCGGTGAAACTTACCCGGCGCAGCCTGCTGCGTGGCGCCGCGGCCGTCGCGCTGCTGCCCGCCGCGGCGCTCGCGCAGGGGCGGCCGGTGCAGGAGTCACGGCGCCTCGTATTGCACAACCTGCACACCGACGAGCATCTGGACACGGAGTATTTTCGCGACGGCGATTATGTGCCGGCGGCCCTCCTCGCCGTGCAGACGCTGCTCCGCGACCACCGCAACGGTGAACGTCACGTCATCGACCCCCGTCTGCTGGACTACGCCTACGAGGTTGCCCGGCAACTCGGTGCGGAGCCGCTCTACGGCGTGATCTCCGGTTATCGCTCGCCGCAGACCAACGAGAATCTGCGGGAACGCAGCAGCGGGGTGGCGCGGCACAGCCTGCACATCGAGGGCCGTGCCATGGACGTGCGCCTGGCGAGGGTGGATTGCGCCACGCTGGCCGGCCATGCGCAGCAGCTGCTGCGCGGCGGGGTCGGCTACTATCGCACCTCGGACTTCGTGCATCTCGACACCGGACCGTACCGGACGTGGCGCGGCTGATTCCCAAGTCCCGGCCGGAGCTGCCTCGTCATGGCCGCGGTTCGAGAAAAGTCCGCAGGTCCTCCAGCTCGGCGGCGAGGCTGGCGTGAAATGCGGCGCACTCCGGCGCGGTGAGTGCGACATAGCCGAACGATGATTCGAGCGCGCCGGCGGCGGCCCGCAGATTTCCCCAGCCTATCACCTGGTCGCCCCACAGCAGGGGCAACGCATAGTATCCGCGAAGGCGTTTGTCCGCCGGTGTGTAGGCTTCGAACCGATAGGCCCAGTTCCACAGCAGGGCGAAGCGGCGCCGGTCCCAGACGATAGGATCGAACGGTGTCAGCAGGCGCACCCGATCGTCGGGCTGCCAGCGCCGCGCCGCGGGCGATTCGTGGGCGGGCCAGTACCATTGCGTTCCGTCGACGGTGGCATGCGCATGACGCAGACGGGCGCGAGCCAGCGCGGCCGCCCGCTGGCGGGACCATTGCGGCACGCCGCGCACCAGCAGGCTCACCAATTGCCCGAGGCTCGCCGCCGGCAGGGGAGCGTATTGGCCCACGAGCACATCGATCAGCGAGTCGAACCGCGAGTCGGCGGTGGGCCGGTCCGCCCGCTCACAGGCCTGGGTGCGGGCGCTGTAGACGCGGGTGCCGCCTTCGCGGCGCGCCACGCGCAACAGGCCGCGGTAATGCATCTCGTCCAGGAGCTGCGTGGTGGCGTTCGACGAGCCGCCGAACCAGTTCGTGACCTTGCCGTGGGCGAAATGAGCGTCCACTTCCCGGGGATGCCCCACGCCGCGTTCGACGATGAAGCGCAGCACGTCCCGTGCCTTGCGCCGCCGCGCGGGAGTCCATGCAACACGTGGCACGCGCGGATGCATCAGCCGTTGATTCGCCCGGGGCAGGAAGCCGTAATTGACGAAGAAATCCTCCTCCACGTCCAGCTGCGGGTAGCGGCGTTCGAGGTCGCCGGCTCGGTAGCCGGTCACGCGGTGGCGCAGCGTCAGATCCTGCGCGCGCGCCGGTGCCCGGATCGGATCGGCCTGCACGAAACCGAGTTTCGTGATCGCGCGACCGAGCGTGGTCGGCGGGAACAGCGAGCGGGCGACGGCGTAGCGGCGAAGTTGCTCGAGCGTAAGACGCCGTGCCCGCCGCTTTGCGCCGTCGATCATGAAATTTCCTCCCCGGCTTTTGGTAGTCTTTGCCGATGAACGTCGCTGCATGGCTTCTCGCCGCGGGTATCGCCGGCCTCGCCGGCTGTTCCGCGCAACAGGGACCGCCGTCCGCAGGGGCTGCGGCCGCCGATGCCGGCGCACGAATCTACAACGGAAACTGCGTCGCGTGTCATCAGCAGAACGGCAACGGCGTGCCTGGCGTCTATCCGAGCCTGCAGGCGTCACCGGTGGTCATGGGCGATGCGCGTGACCTCGCGCGCTGGGTGATCGAGGGCCGGCGACCGCCGAACCTGCCGGCCGGGCGTTTTTCCACCGTGATGCCGCAGTTCGGCTGGTTGAAGGCCGGGGACGCCGCGGCGCTTTTCACCT
>CAZZYJ010000018.1:0-23376 GCA_964658215.1 uncultured Steroidobacteraceae bacterium
CGCGCGCCCCCCGGGGTCCCAGGGCGCAGGCCCCAGGGTCCCCCAGGGCGACGGCCCCGAGGCCCGGGGCGTAGGTGACGGGGCCCCGAGGATCAGTACAGGTTCGACCCCTCGTGAAGGATCTTCGGCGTGATGAAGATCAACAGTTCCGTCTTGTTGTTGATGTTGACCGTGCTCTTGAACAGATTGCCGAGCACCGGCACGTCGGCCAGATAGGGAATCTTGTTGGCCGACTTCGTCTTGGTGGTGGTGAGGATGCCACCCAGCACCACGGTCTGCCCGTCGTTGACCAGGACCTGGGTCTGGATCTGGCGCGTGTCGATGGACGGCACGCTGCCGCCGGTGGCGCTCGTCACCTGCGAACCCACGGTGTCGTCGCTGACGTCGAGGTCGAGGATCACGCGGCTGTCGGGAGTGATCAGCGGCGTCACCTTGAGCGACAGCACGGCGTTCTTGAACTGGGTGGTGGTGGCGCCGCTCGACGCCGACTCCTGGTAGGGGATCTCGGTGCCCTGCAGAATGACCGCCTGTTTCTGGTTGGCGGTGATGATGCGCGGCGAGGAGATGGTCTGACTGCGTCCCTCGTCCTCCGCGGCCGACAGCTCCAGGTCGATCAGGTGGCTGCCGGACAGCAAAGAAATGCCGATGCTGCCGTTGACGGTGCTCGCCGGCAGGTTGACCTGGTAGCGGTTGGTCTGCGAGGCGGACGTGAGCCCGCTGGTGACCGTGCTGTCCGAGGCGGTGGCGCTGCCCGACACGGAGAACGTGTTGCTGCCCGCCTTGTTCAGGTTGGTGAAGCCGAGCTTCGCGCCCAGATCGCGTTCGAAGGTATCGGATACCACCACGATGCGCGCTTCGATGAGCACCTGCTTCACGGGCACGTCGAGGGTCTGCACCAGGCGCCTGATGTCGGCCAGCCGGTCGGCGGTGTCCTGCACGATCAGGGTGTTGGTGCGGTCGTCGATGGACAGGCTGCCGCGGACCGACAACATCGAATCCTTGGCGCCGGTGGACTTGATCAATTTCGCCAGGTCGCCGACCTTGGCGTAGTTCACCTGCATGAACTCCGCCCGTATCGGCGAGAGTTCCTGCACGTCCTTGCGCGCCGCGAGTTCGGCCTTCTCGCGGTTCGCGAGCTCCTCGGTGGGCCCGATGATGATGACGTTGTCCTGGCGCCGTTTATCGAGGCCCTTGGTGCGCAGCACGATGTCGAGCGCCTGGTCCCAGGGCACGTTCTGCAGACGCAGGGTCAGATTGCCGCTCACCGAATCGCTGACCACGATGTTCTGGCCGCTGGTGTCCGCGAGCAGCTGCAGCACCGAGCGCACGTCGATGTCCTGAAAGTTCAACGTGAGCCGTTCGCCGGTGTATTCCTTCTTCTCCTCCGCGTTCGAATGCTTGAGGGACGGTTTGATTTCGATGGTGTATTGATTGTCCGACTGATAGGCGAGCTGCTCGAAATCGCCCTGTGCGTTGATCACCAGGCGCGAGCTTCCCTCGACCCGTATCGCATCAACCGTCTGCACCGGCGTGGCGAAATCCATCACGTCGTAACGACGCATGAGGTTCTTCGGCATGAGCGTGCCGGCGAAATCCACCACCACCTGATTGCCTTCCTGGCGCACGTTGACGGGTGTGCGCGGATCGGTGAGCTGCACGATGATGCGGCCGGTGCCGTCGGCACCGCGCCTGAAATCGATGGTTCGAATGCTGCGTTCGGCGGCCACGGCGGCCGAGCCGGCCCCGGCCCGCACCGCCGCAGGCGTCGGCGTCGGCCTGCTCAGCTCGTCGCCGGGCTGATTGCCGAGCGTCACGACGATGTCGTTGCCGTCCACCCGGGTGGTGTAGGGCAGCAGGGAGTCGACATTGACGACCAGGCGGGTGCGGCCGTTCGCCTCCGCGGCGAGCACGGTGTCGACGCCGCCGGATTTCACGTCGATGCGTCGCGACGGCAGCGCTAGCTGGATGCCCGGCAGGTCGAAGGCGATGCGTGCGGGTTTGTCGATGGTGAAGGGCAGCGGCTGCGGTGCGGGACCGCTCATGTGGAGTCTGAGCTGCACCTGCTGGCCGGCCAACGTGGCGACGTCGACGGACTCGAGCTTGACGGCGTCCGCGCCGTGCGCGACACCCGCGAGCATCGCCATGGCGGCGAGCAGGTAGGCGCCGCAAGCGGCCGATCGTATCTGGAACTTGATCATGTCTTCTCCCTGAGGCCTCAGTTGACCAGTGCCAACGAAGCCGGTCGCTCGATATAACCGCCGAGACCATCCGGGATGATCTCGGTCAGGCTGATTTTTCCGCCGGTGACGTCGGTCACCTTGCCGTCGTTCTGCCCGAGATAGTTACCGGGCTGTATCTTGTGCACGAGGCCGTCCTTCGACTGCACCAGGCCGTAGAACGCACTGCCCATCTTCAACGTGCCCACCATCTTCAAGGTGTCCAGCGAAAACCCTTCCAGAAATTCCCGATTGCGCCGCGAATTGGGGCGCAGACCGGGATTGCCGCCGCCGAGCGCCGCCGGACCCTGCGGCTGGAACGGCGAGCGCAGACTGGACGCGCCATAGGCGAACGTCTCGTAGGGCTTGACCTCGGGCAGCGGCTGGATGCGTCCGCCCGGCTTTTTCTTGGTGTCGACGATCCATTTCTGCAGGTCCGTCTGGCCGCCGGAACAGCCCGCCGCCAGCAAACCCGCCGCGACGCCTGCGCAAACGAGGCGCGCAACTCTGCCGCTCACGTGGCACCTCCCGTTTTCTTCTTCGCCGGGCCGTGCGGGGCGCCCTCGTCTTCGATGTAGCGGTAGGTCTTCGCGGTGACGTCCATGGTGAGATTGTCGTAGCCGCCGCTCTTGTCGGCGACGGGCGTGATCTGGATGTCGTGCAGGGTCACGATGCGCGGCAGGGCGGCGATGCCGCTCACGAAGGTGCCGAATTGATGGTAGTTGCCGACCAGGCGGATCTTGATGGGAAGCTCGGCATAGAAGCCCTTGGTCTGTTCGCTGCCGGGTTGAAAAAGCTTTTCCTGCAGGCCCGCGCCGAGACCGGTCTGCGAGATATCCACCAGCAGATTCGGCACCTCCGTCTTGCCGGGGAGCTGGCGCAGCATGGCGCCGAAACTACGTTCCATTTCGCCGAGCTGGCCCTTGTACGCGTCGAGGTTGGCCGCGCGCTGCTGCTTGTTCTCGAACTGGCTGCGCAGATCGATCTCGTCGGCCTCGGCCTTCTGCAGTACCGGCCTGTCGTTGTCCCAGACGAACAGGTACCACGCCAGCGCGGTGCACACGACGAAGATCACCAGGATGAAAAAACCGCGCACCGCGACCGGCCAGCGTCCGACGTCGCGCGGATCGAGGGTGCGCAGCTGATCGACTAGCTTCATTTGGCCGCAACCTTCTTGACGGTGGTTTCTCCGCTCGTGTCCAGGTCCACCCCCACCATGTCGGTGAACAGCGTGAAGCTGGAGCCGCCCGTGGATGAATCCTTGGACGCCTCGACCACCTGCAACACGGGGTTGTCCATCCAGGTCGAGCCGTCGATGTTGCGCATGAACGTCGACACCCGCGTGCTCGACTGCGCGACACCGTGTATTTCCATCTTGCGGCCGGTCTGCTTGATCTGGGTCAGATAGATGCCTTCAGGCACGGTCTTTACCATCTCGTCGAACAGATGCACGATCTCCGGACGGCTGCGCTGCAGCTTCTCGATGATCTCCATGCGTGCGACCAGACGCTGCTTGCGGGTCTCCAGGTCCTGTATGTCCGCGATCTGCGCATCGAGCTTGACGATCTCCTTCTTGAGAAGATCGTTCTTTTCCAATTGCGCCTCGGTCCAGGTGGAGTACACCAGCTTGCCGGCCGCGATGAAGACGCCGGCGGCGATGACGGCAGCGCCGGCGGCGATCATGAATTCGCGGCGCCGTACCTTGCGTTCCTGTTCGCGCCAGGGAAGTAGGTTGATACGCGGCATGGCGTCAGTCGAAGCTGCGCAGCGCGAGGCCGCAGGCCGTCAGCAGGGCGGTGGCGTCGCGGCCGACCGCCTGCGCCTTGGCCTTGGAGGAAATTTTCATGTTGCCGAGCGGGTCGCCGCGGTCCGCCGGCACCCCCACGCGGCTCGAGATCACGTCGGCGACCCCAGGAATGTTCGCGCAGCCGCCGCAGATCAAGATCTGGTCGGGCTGGGAACGGCCGCTGCCCGAGGCCAGGTAGAACTGCAGCGAACGGCTCACCTGCTGCGTCATGTCGTCGATGAAGGGGTCGAGCACCTCGGGCTGGTAATTGCTGGGCAGACCGCCTTCCTTCTTGGCGCGGCCGGCCTCCTCCATGCTGAGACCGTACGTACGCATGATCTCCTCGGTGAGCTGCTGGCCGCCAAAGCCGAAATCCCGCGTGTAGATGACCTTCATGTCGCGCAGCACGCTGAAGGTCGTGCTGCTGGCGCCGAAATCCACCACGGCGACGGTGCGGTCGAGACCGCCGTCCGGCATCTGATGACGCATCAAGGCACAGGCGTTCTCCAGAGCGAAGGCCTCCACGTCGACCAGATGGGCGGTGAGTCCCGCGGCCTGCACCGCCGCCTGACGTTGCTCCACGTTCTCGGTACGCGTGGCGACCAGCAGGACGTCCATCATCTCCGGATCCTTTTCGGAGGGACCCACGACCTGGTAGTCGTAGCTCACTTCTTCCATGGGAAAGGGGATGTACTGGTCGGCCTGCATCTCGACCTGGCCCTCCAGCTCGTTCTCGCCCAGGCTCTTCGGCATCTGTATGACTTTGGTGATGGCGGCGTCGCCGCTGATGGCGATGGCGGCCAGCCGGCTCTTCGCGCCCGAGCGCTTCACGGCGCGGCGGATGGCCTCACCGACCGCTTCCGCGTCGACGATGGCTTTTTCATTGATGGCGTTGTGCGGAGTCGGCTCCGCGGCATACGACTCGACCCGGTATTGGCCGCCCGAAAAGGTGAGTTCTATCAGCTTCACGGAGGACGTCGTTATGTCAAGTCCCAACAGGGGGCGGTATCTTTTTCCTAGCGACCACACAAATTTTCCCTTCTTACTCAGTACCTTGGAGGTCGACCGCGTGCCGGAGATCAGTAGTGCAGGCAACTTACCAAGAAACTGTTAAATAGAACGTGAAGCCACTCACGGTAATCGCCGGTGCGCGGCGCAAGGCCGGCAAAGTGAGAACCACGCGAGATTTCGTAAGGCCCCCGCACCAGCGGTACTATGCAGGGGCAATTCCGCCCGCCCGACAAGTTAGAACGGTTTTCAGTGTTCAAACGTTACCTGGTTCTCATCTCGCGCATTTGCGTCGTCCTCGTGGCCGTGGTCGCGCTGATTGCGTTCGCCAACGTGTGCGCCTACATGTACTTGAAGCCGGCACTTCCGGACGTCGACAGCCTGCGCGAGGTGCAGCTGCAGGTGCCGTTGCGCGTGTACACCCGGGACGGACGGCTGATGGCGTCCATCGGCGAACAACGCCGCATCCCCGTGCGCTACGACCAGCTCCCCGCGCGCCTGATCCAGGCCTTCCTCGCCACCGAGGACGACCGGTTCTTCCGGCACCACGGCGTCGATTGGGAGGGCATACTGCGAGCGGCCGTGGCGAATGCGCGCGCCGGCGGCATACGCCAGGGCGCGAGCACCATCACCATGCAGGTGTCGCGCGACATGTTCCTGACGCCGCGCCGGGACATGAAGCGCAAGATGAGTGAAATCTACATCTCGCTCCTGATGGAGAGCTCCTTCACGAAGGAGGAGATCTTCTCGCTGTACGTCAACAAGATCTTCCTGGGACAACGCTCCTACGGGGTCGCCGCAGCGGCCGAGGTGTATTTCGGCAAGAGCCTGGACCAGCTGAGCCTCGCCGAGATGGCGACGCTCGCGGGCATACCCACCGCACCCTCGGTGGTGAACCCTGTCGCGAGCGCCGACGCCGCGCGGGTGCGGCGCACCCACGTGCTCGGGCGCATGCGCGATCTCAATTACATCACCGAAGCGGAGTACCAACACGCCAACACCAGCCCCATGGAGTCGCGGCTGCACGGCCCCTCCATCGAAGTCGACGCACCGTATGTCGCCGAGATGGTGCGCAACGAGATGCAGGCCAAGTACGGCGACAAGGTCTACACCGCGGGCTACCGCGTGTACACCACCATCGACTCGCGGCTGGAAAGCGCCGCCACCGTGGCGCTGCGCACCGGCTTGCTGCAATACGACCGCAAGCACGGCTGGCGTGGCGCCACCGCCAGGATCGAACTGCCGAAGGTGTCCTCCGCCGCACACCTCGATGCGGCACTGGAGCAGTTTCCCATGGTCGGCGGCCTGCGGCCGGCCGTCGTGCAGAGCGTCGAAGGCAGGAGCGCGACGATCTACGTGAAGGACCTGGGCGCGGCCACGCTCGGCTGGGACAAGCTATCCTGGGCGCGGCGCGAACTGCCGGACGAACGCGTGGACCGCACGCCCGCGGACGCGGCGGAAATCTTCAGCCGCGGCGACGTGATATACACCGTGGGCACCACCCGCGAGACGTTGCAATTCGTACAGGTACCGGAAGCGCAGAGCGCGCTCGTGGCCGAGGACCCCCGCGACGGCGCCGTGGTCGCCCTGGTGGGCGGTTTCGATTTCTTCCAGAGCAGGTTCAACCGCGTGACCCAGGCGCGCCGCCAGCCCGGATCGGGCTTCAAGCCCTTCGTGTACGCCGCAGCTTTCGACAAGGGCTACACGCCCGCCAGCATCATCGTCGACGCCCCCATCGTCATCGACGCCGCCGGGATGGAGCAGCCCTGGCGGCCCAAGGATTCGGAGAATAAATTCTTCGGTCCCATGCGTCTGCGTGAAGCCCTGGTGCACTCCCGCAACCTGGTGTCCATACGGCTGATGCGCGAGATCGGCGCGGATTACGCCTGGAACTACGTGCAGCGCTTCGGTTTCGAAAAATCCCAGCTGCCCGCCGACCTCACACTCGCGCTGGGCACGGCCAGTTTGAGCCCGCTGCAGGTGGTCAATGGCTACGCCACGTTCGCGAACGGCGGCTTTCGCGTGACGCCCTACTACATCGACCGCATCGACGATGCGGGCGGAACGACCCTGGTGCAGGCGCATCCAGCACTCGCCTGCGCCGACTGCGGTCGCGTCACCGAGCCGCCGGTGGCCAGGCCCACCGCACGTCCGACCCTGCTGGACATGGCCCCCCACGACGGCCGAACGATGCTGCCGCCCGCGCAACTCGCGCCGCAGGTGCTGCGTCCGCAGCTCGCCTATCTGCTCTCCGACATGATGGCCGACGTGATCCGGCGCGGCACCGGCATGCAGGCCCGCATCCCGGGCCGCGACGACCTGTACGGCAAGACGGGCACCACCAACGATCAGCACGACGCGTGGTTCAACGGCTTCAATGGCGACCTGGTGACGACGGTATGGACGGGGTTCGACCAGGACCGCTCGCTCGGTCCCGGTGAAGAAGGCGGCCACGTATCGGCGCCTACCTGGCAGTTCTTCATGCGCGAGGCGCTGGCGGGAGCGCCCCGCCACGCCATCGCGGCACCCGACGGGATCGTCACGGCACGCATCTCCCCGGACACCGGGCTGCTGGCCAGCGCGGACAATCCGAACGGCATCCTGGAGAAATTCGTCGAGGACAATCTGCCCAAGACCGAGGTCTACGAGGGCCCGAACAACCAGAACCCGATGAACGACGGCGACAAGCCGCTGTTCTGAGTCATGCCCAAGAAGTTTTCGCAGCGCGCCGAAGATCTCCGCCATGCCCTGGCGCAGGAGGCGGCACGCATCATGGCCGAACACGGCATCGAGGATTTCCTGCACGCGAAGCGCAAGGCCGCCGACCGGCTCGGCGTCCACGACGTCGCAGTGCTGCCGAAGAACATCGAGATCGAGGCGGCTTTGCGTGCGCACCAGCGGCTCTTCGGCGGCGATTCCCACGACCACACGGTCAAGGAGCAGCGCCGGATCGCCTTGGATGCCATGCACCTGCTCAGGGAGTTCCATCCGCGCCTGGTGGGCTCGGTGCTCACCGGCACGGCCACCCGCCACAGCGACATCAATCTACATCTGTTTGCCGACCGACCCGAATCGGTCGCGATCGCGCTGCTCGAGCGCGGGGTCGCCCACGATTTCTACGAGCGCCGCGTCAAGATGGACGCCGAGCGCAGCGTGAACTGCCCGGCGTTGCGTTTCGAAACCGGCGGCCGCACCCTCGATGCCACCGTGTTCGCCATCGACGGCATCAGACAGTCGCCCTATTCACCGGTGGACGGCAGGCCGATGAAGCGGGCGGACAGCCGTGAGGTGGCCGACCTGATCGCCGCCGAGTAGTCATCTGGCGGGTTTTTCCTCCCAGACGGCCAGAGTGTCCGGCGTGCCCTGCGCCCGGATGCCGTTGTCGGTCAGGATGTCGTCCGTCGCGCCGAGCAGCGCCGGCCGCGAGAACACCAGCGCCTCGCCGCCCTTCTGATCGAATTCGACGGTGACGAAGGGATCCTTCAGATCGCGCAGCACCGCGACCAGGTGAACCAGGCTGCGGATGCGCGTGCCGTTGATGGCGTACACCACCGACCCCGTGGGGTTCGCGTAACCGTTCGCGAGCTTGTGGGGAAAAAACGGCGAGGAAATCACGACCAGTTCTTCGAGCTCGGCATCCGGCGCGTCCAACGCCCGGGTGACCAGCGGGCTCTTCACGAGGCCGAGCGTGCGCATCAGGCCGGCGTTGCTCTCGAAACTTCCCACGAACTGCCAGGTCGCGGCGGAAAACACCATGGGGCCGTAGATGAAATACGAGGGGTAGGCGCCGCGCAGATCGGAGATCAGCGTCGGATGATCCACGGGTACGGGCAGTTCCATCTGCAGGGTCTTGCCGGCCCGCACCACGGTGAGCGGCAGCCTGCCGTTTTCGGTGCGCTGCTGGATCAGATAGGCGAAATTGACCCGCAGGTCCTTGTCGATCTTGACCATGCCCTCGTTGTCGATGGCCGCGTCGCCGATACGGCTGATGACATCCCACTCCTTGAGCGGATAGGCGTCCCCCGGTTTCGAGGGCCGGTGCACGACCATGCCCGAAACGGTCTTGTCGAGCTTGAGGAAATCGCGCAACGCCGGGTTCTCCAGCGTCTGCAGATCGTCGTACATCGCGGGCTTGCCGTCATAGCGGCCATCCGCGATGTCCTTCAGGAACAGGTCCACCTCTTCGTTGGGAATGATGTAGCCGATATTCTGGGAGTCGCCGGTCAGGCGGCTGAAGGCAAGCCCTATCATCCGGTTGTCAGCGATGGCCGGTCCGCCGCTGTTGCCGGGATTGATGGCGGCATCGACCTGGATGCGCAATCCCGACACGGGATAGTTGTACGACACGAACTCGATGCGCGAGACGATGCCCTTGGTGATGGAGAGGGAATTGCCGCCGGTCGGAAACCCGTAGGCGAGAACGGCGTCCTTGATGTGGGGCAGCTTGCTGGCCCGCTGCACCGGCGGATGCGTCTCGAAAAAACTTGCATCATCGAGCTGCAACACGGCGAGGTCGATCCCCGGTGCGACGGCGACCACGGTGGCCGACACCTTGTCACCCGCGGCGTTTGCCTGAACCTGCACCTGGCTGGCATACAGGACGACATGCGCATTGGTGAGGATTCGCCGGCCCTCGATGACCACACCGGACCCCGTGACTTCGCTCGGCGCCTGTTTGGTCCAAGGCTTGAAGGGGTCCGGGTAGCGCAGGGTGGAGAAAACCTTGACCACGGAGTTCTCGATGGCGGGGCTGCCGTCGACCGCATGCGGCGTCGCCGCCCAGCCAAGCGACGCGTGGACCGCGCACGCAGCGACGATTTTCCAGGCAAAGAAACGTCTGAATGTAGTCATGCGGACCTGTGGTGTGATGACGGATGCCCCCAAGGAACGCGCTTCAGCCGGGACGTCGTGGCGTCGTTACCTGCCGTCCACGGACAAGGCGAGCAGCACGTTACCGGGCTGGCCGATATGCTGACCGTAGCCGGAATTGATGTAAACGACGCCGTTCACTATCGTGGCGCCTCCCTGATCAAGGGAGCCGCCGCTGGCCTTGACGCCGTTGACCGCGGCGAAATCCCGGGCCGTGTCGAAATCCCAGGTGATCTTGCCGTCGATGGTGGAATAGGCGCGCAGATGCCCGTCCATCGAGCCGGAAAACACGACGCCCGGAATGACGGTGACGGCCTGGGACTGAGCATGCGGACATTCCTGGCCCCAACTGCAGGCGGGGGTGGGCGAGGGCGTGTACCAGCGCCGCATACCCGTCTTCATGTCGAGCGCCGTGAGGCTGCCGAACAAGTTCTGCGGATCCGCGAGCAGCCCTGAGAACGCCGCGAACACGCTGCGGTGATCCGCGGCCATGCCCCAGCCGACGCCACCGGCGGGGGTGCCCGGCGCCACCCTGGTCTGCCACAGCACGTCACCGCCGTGGTCCGGATCGAGCGCGGAGATGACACCGGATTTCTGCGCCGCGAGCAGGAGCTGCCTGCCGGTGGACAAGGTGCGCAGCACCGGCGATGCGCCGAAGCCGGCGCCTAAAGGCGCGTCCTTGACCATGAACTGCCTGTTCCAACGCACCGCCCCGTCGTTCATATCGAGCGCCACCACGGCATCGGCCAGAGGCGGTTCAACCGCGGACGGGGCGACACCCGACGCGCCCGCGGTGGTCACGTACAGCAGGCCGCGTTTGCCGTCGATGGCGGGCGCGGAGCTGCCCGCCGCGCCGGCCGGTCCGAACTCCTGCACGGCAGAGCCGTTGCGGGGCAGGGGCCGCGGCTCTTCCGAGATCAGGTAGGTTTTCCACAGGATGCGCCCGGTGGCCATGTCGAGCGCCGCCACGGCGCCGCGAAACGTGCAGCACGGCGCGTTGCCGTTCGTACCGGGCCGCGGCTCGTTCGAATCGACGACGATGTACAGGCGGTCCTTGTAGAGGGTGGGCGCGGCGACGATGCGCGCCGTGGGATGCCCATCGACCTGGGTCTTCCACAGCAACGTGCCCCGCTCGGCGTCGAGGGCGTACACCGCTCCGGAGTCGTCGCCGAAAAACGCAGCGCTCGGCGCCTTGAGGATCTCCAGGTGAGCAGGCGTACGCGGCTGCCTGGCGTTCCGGGCAAAGCGCCCGCGGCGGGGTGCAGCCTGGTAGGAAGCCATCCGCGAGGGAGCCAGCTCTCCGATGGAGATGGGTGTGCGCGTGCCCGCCGCGGCGTCGAAGCTCCAGTACGTACAGCCCAACTTGGAGTCGATGGCGTACACACGCCCCGCCGAACTCAACGCGAATATCCGGCCGTCCACCACGGTGGGTTGGCCGGCGACGGCGCTCCCCTGGAAACCGAACGCCCACTTGAGTCCCAGACGGGGAACGTCTGCGGCCCGCAGCGCCGGCTCCGGTTGATAGCGGGTGTTGTCGAGGTCGCGACCCCAGCCATTCCATTGCGCCGCACCCACCGCCACCGGCCCGGGTGGCGCGGCACAGAGATTGGACTCGGGCCCCGCCTCGATGGACGCCGCCCGGACGGCCACGCCTGACAGATACGCGACCCACGCGAGGGTGAGTGCGGCAGCCCGCGCAGCCACCCTCAGCGCTTTTCGATGGGCAGGTAATCTCGTTTGACGGGACCGGTGTAGAGCTGGCGCGGACGGCCGATCTTCATGTTCGGATCGGACACCATTTCCTGCCAGTGGGCGACCCAGCCCGCGGTGCGCGCGATGGCGAACATCACCGTGAACATGGAACGCGGGATCCCCAGCGCGCTGTAGATGATGCCGGAATAGAAATCGACGTTCGGGTACAACTTGCGCGACACGAAATAATCGTCCTTGAGCGCGATTTCCTCGAGCTTCAACGCCAGCTCCAACAACGGGTTGTCGGTCTTGCCGAGCTTTTCCAGAACTTTGTAGCACATGCCGCGAATGAGCTTGGCGCGAGGATCGAAATTCTTGTACACGCGGTGTCCGAAGCCCATCAGGCGCACGCTGTCCGACTTGTCCTTGACGCGGGCCAGGAATTTCTCGATCTGTGACACGGAACCGATGGAGTCGAGCATGTCGAGCACGGCTTCGTTCGCGCCGCCGTGCGCCGGTCCCCACAAGGCGGAGACGCCGGCGGAAATCGCCGCGTAGGGATTTGCCCCGGTGCTGCCCGCCAGCCGCACCGTCGACGTGCTGGCGTTTTGCTCGTGGTCGGCATGCAAAATGAACAGCAGATCGAGCGCCTGCGCCGCCACCGGGTCGATCACGTAGCCCTCGCAGGGCACCGCGAAGAACATGTTCAACATGTTCGCGCAGTAACCCAGATCGTTGCGCGGATAGATGAAGGGCTGCCCCAGCGTGTGTTTGTAAGCCGCCGCGGCGATGGTCGGCAGCTTGGCGATGATGCGGTGGGCGAATATCTCGCGGTGGCGCTGATTGGTGATGTCCGTGGTGTCGTGATAGAACGCCGCCATCGAAGCGACAATGGCCGAGACCATCGCCATGGGATGGGCATCGTGATGGAAGCCCTGCGAGAAGCGCAGGAGACGTTCGTTCACCATGGTGTGCCGCGTGATTGATTGGTGGAACGCGCTGAGTTCCGCCTCGTCCGGAAGGTTGCCGGTGATCAACAGACTCGCAACCTCGAGAAAGGAAGACTTCTCGGCGAGTTGTTCGACCGGATAGCCGCGATACAGGAGCACGCCTGCGTCGCCGTCGATGTAGGTGATCTTGCTTTCGGTGCTGGCCGTGGCCATGAACCCGGGATCGAAGGTGAACACCCCCATATCCTTGGTCAGATTCGAGATGTTCAACACGTCGGGCCCGATGGTTCCCGACATGGCGTCCAGCTGCGTGGACTTGTTGGTGGAAAGATTCTTCAGTTCGTATTTCGTGCTCATGCGCTCTTCCGACGGGGACAGGGGAGGTTCTTCATGGTTGACCCCGCAGACTTGCACGGTCCCACAGCGGAATCAAGGGCAGGCGTAACACGAGGCCGAGCGACGTCTCATGCCCGCAATGGCGGGACGGCGCGCGGGAGTTTCCGCGCGCCGTCGACGCCTGCCGACGTATGCCTCAGAGTTTCGGTGCCGCGACCGCGTATTTCTTGCGGAACTTGTCCACACGACCGCCGGTGTCGACGACTTTCTGCTTGCCCGTGTAGAACGGGTGGCAGTTCGAACACACTTCGACCGCGAGATCTTGGCCGATCGTCGAACGGGTGGGGAAAGTGTTGCCGCACGTGCAGGTGACGGTGATTTCGTTGTATTCGGGATGGATGCCGGCTTTCATGGGAACCTCGTGATCGTCTGATGACAGAATCACCGTCGCCTGAGTATCGGGACGGCGCCATGCCTAAAATCCGTTCGCCCGAGGTGGACCTCACGGCAAAAACGGGACAGCATGTTATCCGAAAAGACTATTTCCTACAAGGCGGACGACCTAAGCCCTTGCCCCTCAACCGGTTGTGGTGTTGTACACAAAATCTGTGGATAAGTCTGTGGATGATGTCACCGGCACGAGGTGCGCGCTGGAGGATTTCCCATAAATGTTAACTTGGTCAAAAAATAGACACATAAGTTTTCTTCGTATATTCAATCTGTTATGTGCGTCATCTGACCTAACGCAATTGCAATGTGCTGTAGGTACCCCTGTCACCGGGCAGACATCAGCGGTGTGCATAAGCTCACGCGAGGAAACTCTCCTGTAGGTCATTCAGGAACCGCCGACCCAATTCCGTGGCGCACCATCCGTCGCCGGCCGGCTGCAGCAGATTGCGCCCCTGTGCGCGCCGCAGGGCCGGCTCGATGAGCGAGCGGGGGAGCCCCGTGGTGGCTTCGAACACAGCATTGTCGAAACCCGCGTTGAGGCGCAGCGCGTTGAGCATAAACTCGAACGGCAGGTCGGCCACGGCGACGGGGTCACGGCGGCCGACGAGGGGTCCCTCGGCGTTGCTCTGGGTCAGGTACTCGCGCGGCTGAGCCGGTTTGGTGGTGCGCACGATGCCTGCAGGCAGTGCTGCGCTGAGCTTGCCGTGCGCACCGGCGCCGACACCGACGTAGTCGCCGAAACGCCAGTAATTGAGATTGTGGCGGCACTCGGCTCCGGGCCGTGCATACGCGGATACTTCGTACTGCCGGTAGCCCGCGGACGCCAGCAGAGCCTGCCCCGCGGTTTGCATCCGCCACGCCGCCTCGTCGTCGGGCAGCGGTGGCGGACGCGAATGAAACACGGTGCCGGGCTCCAGGGTCAGCTGATAATACGAGAGGTGCGTGGGCCCGAGCGCGCACGCCGTGGCCACGTCGAACAGAGCTTCGTCCAAGGACTGTTGAGGCAACGCGTACATGAGGTCGAGATTGAAATTGTCGATGCCCGCCGCGACCAGTTCCTCCACCGCACGCCGTGTGTCGTCCGGCGTGTGAATGCGGCCCAGCCGGACCAGCGCCTCCGCCGAGAACGTCTGCGCACCCAGCGACACGCGATTGATGCCCGCGGCGCGATAGCCGGCGAAGCGGCCCCGCTCGATGGTTCCCGGATTTGCCTCCAGCGTGATCTCCGCGTCCGGCGCGAATGCCATCCGCTGCCGAAACGCCCGCAGGAGCCGCGCGAAATCATCGGGGGGGAACAAGCTGGGCGTGCCGCCGCCGAAAAACACGGTGTCGATGCGGCGGCCGGTCAGGAACGGCATTTCGCGGTCGAAGTCGCGGATCAGCGCGTCGATGTAGCCCGTGTCCGGACGCGCGGATTTGAGCTGGTGCGAATTGAAATCGCAATAGGGACACTTGCGCACGCACCAGGGCATGTGCACGTAGAGAGCCAGCGCGCAGTTCACGGCCGCAGCCTCACCGTCGCCAACGAAGCACTCAGCGCACGCAGCGCCATGCCCCGATGACTGTGCCGATTCTTGTCGTCGGGCGACATCTGCGCGGCGGTGGCACCCCACTCGGGCAGCCAGAAATACGCATCGTAGCCGAAGCCGCCGACGCCACGGGGTGCATCGAGCATGCGGCCCTCCCACACGCCCTGCGCGACCAGCGGGACCGGGTCCGCGGGACCCGTGACGAACACCAGCACGCACCGATAGCGGGCACCGCGCCGCTCGACGGGCACCCCGTCGAGCGCGGCGACGAGCTTGGCGTTGTTCGCCGCATCGTCGGCGCGCACGCCGGCATACCGTGCGGAGTAGACCCCCGGTGCGCCGCCGAGCGCATCGACCTCGAGGCCGGAATCGTCCGCGAGCGCCGCTGCGCCGGTCGCCGTCGCGGCATGACGCGCCTTCAGCAAGGCGTTGGCCAGAAACGTATCCCCCGTCTCCTCCGGCCCTTCGAGACCGAGTTCCGCCAGCCCCACCACCGCGAAGGGCAGGCCGGCGAGCAACGCGCGGAATTCGCGCAGCTTGCCCGCATTGCCGGTGGCGACGACCAGCCGCTCAAGCCCCGCGCGCGGTGAGCTGGGCGGCATGCAGACGGGCGATGCCGGAGGCGGCGAGGTCCAGCAGTTTGTCGAGTTCGTCGCGCCGGAAGGCGTGGCCCTCGGCCGTGCCCTGCACCTCGACGAAGGCGCCGCCGCTGTTCATCACCACGTTCATGTCCGTTTCGGCGTTGGAGTCCTCGGCGTAATCCAGATCGAGCACGGCGGCGCCGCGATAGATACCGACCGACACCGCGGCCACCTGCCCGTGCAGCGGACTCGCGCCGAGCAAGCGCCTCTTCATCAAGGTATCGACGGCATCGGCCAGGGCGACGAACCCGCCGGTGATGGCGGCCGTGCGCGTACCCCCGTCCGCCTGCAGCACGTCGCAGTCAATGGTCACGGTACGCTCGCCGAGCGCCTTCAGATCGACGACCGCACGCAGGGCGCGGCCGATCAGACGTTGTATCTCCTGGGTGCGGCCGCTTTGCTTGCCGCGGGCCGCCTCGCGCGGCGAACGCGTATGCGTGGCGCGGGGCAGCATGCCGTACTCGGCGGTCACCCAGCCCTGACCCTTGCCGCGCAGGAACGAGGGCACGCTCTCCTCCACGCTGGCCGTGCACAGCACGCGGGTTCCACCGAAGCCCACGAGCACGGAACCCTCGGCGTGCGCGGTGAAGCCCCGCTCGAAGGAGAGTTTGCGCATTTCGTCGGCGGCGCGTCCGCTCGGCCTGACGCTCACATCGTCCGCCAACGCAACGCGGCGGCGCTGGTGTTGTCGCTGTAGGGCGCCGAGGCGTCGACCGCCCGGGTGGCCAGATCAATCAAGGAGTCACGCAATGGAACACCTGCCGTTTGTGCGAAACGCACGAAATCCGTGTCTTTCAAATTGGCCCACAAGCCGTCGGTGCACAACAACAGGACGTCGCCTCCCTTCGGCCGGGGGCCCGTCGCGATGCTCATTTCCGGAAGGGCGCTGTCGCCGCCCAGACAGCACTCGACGTAGTTGCGCATCGGATGGCCGTGCACCTCGGACTCGGTGATCAAGCCCTCGCGCAACAGCAGCTCGACGTGGCTGTGGTCGCGGGTCCGGTCGAGCACCCGGGACTGACGCAGTTGATAGATCCGGCTGTCGCCGACGTGCGCCCAGTAGACGGCGGTCTCCTGCACCACACACACGGCGCAGGTGGCGCGCGGGCGCGCCTCCACGCTGAGCGCGGCACCGAGTCTCACCACTTCCTCGTGCGCGCGGCCCAGCGACAGATGCAGGAAACCGAGGGGATCGAGTATCGGCTGCGGGGTCTGCCAGAACGCATCCAACAGGGCGGCGAGCGCGGTCTCCGCCGCCCGCGCGCCTTCGGCATGCCCCCCCATGCCATCGATGACGACCAAGAGGACGCATCGATCGGCGGCCGCGATGGAAACCCGGTCCTGGTTTTCCTCGCGATGACCGATCAAGCTCAAGTCCGCGGTCTCGATCTGCAATGACGCCTCCCGTGCTTTCCGATAAACTCTGCACCGATTATGGCCGATTTTGCCGCAGACCCCCATGATTCGTAGCATGACCGGCTTCGCGCGAAGCGAGCGGCAGTTCCCCTGGGGACTGCTGACCTGGGAATTGAAGACGGTCAACCACCGCTTTCTAGAAATCGGCTGCCGGCTGCCGGACGATCTGCGCGGCACCGAAGCTGAGTTTCGCCAGACCGTTGCCGGCACGGTGCGCCGCGGCAAGGTCGATTGCTCGTTGCACTTTCGCCCGACCGTCGCGTCGACGTCGCTCGAGGTCGACGCGGATCTGCTGCGATCGCTGACGTCGCGTGCGACGCAGATCGCGGCACAGGCGGGCGCGGCGGCGCGGATCGACGTGATGGAACTGTTGCGCTGGCCGGGCGTGGTGCGTGACGACGCGCGCGACAAGGAACCGCTGGTCGGCGCCGCACGGGAACTGCTCGACGAAGCGCTGCGCGAACTCACGCGGTTTCGCGACAGCGAAGGAGGACGCCTGCAGGCCGTTCTCGAACAGCGCTGCGCGGGGTTGCTGCGACTCGCCGCCCAGGTGACGGCGCGCCTGCCGGAGGTGCGCGCGCGCACCCGCGCCAAACTGCTGGACCGCATCGCACAATGGGTCGGCGACGTCGACCAGGGCCGGCTCGATCAAAACCGGCTCGAACAAGAACTCGCCATGCTCGCGCAACGGCAGGACGTCGATGAAGAACTCGACCGGCTGCGTGGCCATGTCGCCGAGGTGAGCCGCGCGTTCGGCGGACCCGAGCCGGCCGGTCGGCGCCTGGATTTCCTGATGCAGGAACTGAACCGCGAAGCCAACACGCTCTCGTCGAAATCCCAGGACATCGACACCACGCGCGCCGCCGTCGACATGAAGGTGCTGATCGAGCAGATGCGCGAGCAGGTGCAGAACGTCGAGTGAGTTCCAGCGGCGTCCAGAGCACGCCCGGTAAACGGCCGAACCAGCGTAGACTTTCCGCCCTGGCAGGCGAAGGTAGTTCGAGATCTGGAAAAGTGTCTATGAATCATGAAAACAGGCCTGCGTCGCGCGGGTGCGTACGCAAAGTTGGATAGCTGCCGATGCCCCTCGTCCCGCCGCCCGTAACATCCTCGCCGTCAACCCTGCCCGATGCCGCGGAACACGGCCGGCTCTACGTCGTCTCCGCTCCCAGCGGAGCGGGCAAGACCAGCCTGGTCAAGGCCCTCCTGCAGCGCGAGCCGCGCCTGAAGTTTTCCGTCTCGTTCACCACGCGTCAGCCGCGTGCCACGGAGGTGGACGGCCGCGACTATCATTTCGTGACGCAGGCGCGTTTCGAGCAGATGGTGGCGGGGGGCGAGCTGCTGGAGCACGCGCGCGTCTTCGACAACTATTACGGGACGGGCGTGCAGGCGGTACAAAAGTCGCTGCGCGCGGGAGACCTGTTGTTGCTCGAGATCGACTGGCAGGGCGCCCGGCAGGTTCGCGCCCGGCTACCGGCGGCGCGCAGCATTTTCATCCTGCCGCCGTCGCGGGCGGCCCTGGAAGAGCGCCTGACGGCGCGCAGCACCGATTCCCCCGCCGTCATCGCCCGGCGTCTGCAGGATGCCGCGGACGATCTGGCGCACTGGCCGGAATTCGATTATGTGCTCGTCAACGACAAATTCGAGCAGGCGCTGGCCGATTTTCATGCCATCGTCAGCGATCGTGGCGGCGAATTTCAGGCGCAGCGGCCGGAAGTCGCGGCGTTTGCGGCGCATTTGCTCTGCGGTTAGTGGCTAGGGGCCAGCCACTCCTGGTATGCTTTCCCATCCCCTCAACGGAACTTAGAGCCATGGCGCGAATCACGGTCGAAGACTGTCTGCAGAACGAACCCAACCTGTTCAACCTCGTGCTGCTGGCCGCCAAGCGCGCGCGCCGACTGGCGAACGGTGCGGAAGCCACCGTGGAATGGGAGAACGACAAGCCCACCGTCGTCGCGCTGCGCGAGATCGCGGCCGGTAACATCACCCTGGAGATGTTGGAGGAACCGGAGGAGCCCGCTCCGCAGCCTGTGAGCGAACTGGACATGCCGTCCGACTTTCGTGCCCCCCAGCTCGGTCTTGGGGATTGAGCCGACCTGTTTCCTGAGTCATGAACTATGCGTCTTCCATACTCGGTTTCCTACCCGGTGGAAGAAGCTCCACCGGGATCAGCCAGCTTCTAGACAAACTCGAAGCGTATCTGTCGCCCGCCCAGGTCGAGCGCGTTCGCGAAGCCTACGAGTTCGGCGCGGAACGACATCGGGGTCAGAAGCGCGTATCGGGTGAGCCCTACATCACCCATCCCGTCGCGGTCGCCGACATCCTCGCCGACCTGCGCCTGGATGCCGACACCCTGGTGGCGGCGATCCTGCACGACGTCATCGAGGACACGCCCACCGCCAAGGCCGAGATCGCCTCGATGTTCGGCCAGGTGGTCGCCGAGCTGGTGGACGGGGTCAGCAAGCTCGATCAGATCCAGTTCAAGAACCGCGAGGAGGCGCAGGCCGAGAGCTTCCGCAAGATGCTGCTCGCCATGGTGCGCGACATCCGCGTCATCATGGTCAAACTGGCCGACCGCATGCACAACATGCGCACGCTCGGCGCCATGCCGCCGCTCAAACGCCGTCGCACGGCCCGCGAGACCCTGGAGATCTACGCGCCCATCGCCGAGCGTCTCGGCCTGTACGCTGTCAAGCTGGAGCTCGAGGACCTGGGGTTCCGGGCGCTGTATCCCTATCGATACAAGGTGCTGGAACGCGAGCTGAAGCGGGCGCGCGGCAATCAGAAGGAGTTCGTCGGCAAGATCGCCGAGACCTTCAAGGGTGCCTTGAAGAAAGCCCAGCTCACCGGCGGCGTGGAAGGCCGGGAGAAGCATCTCTACAGCATCTACAAGAAGATGCAGAGCAAGGGCATCTCGCTCAACGACATGGTCGACGTCTACGGATTTCGCATCATCGTCGACACGGCGGACACGTGCTACCGGATGCTGGGTCTGGTGCACGGCGTGTACAAACCCATGCCCGGCCGCTTCAAGGACTATATCGCCATACCGCGGGTCAACGGCTATCAGTCGCTGCACACCACCCTGTTCGGCCCGAACGGCGTGCCCATCGAAGTCCAGATCCGCTCCGAACACATGCATCGCGTCGCCGAGTCGGGAATCGCCGCGCACTGGAAGTACAAATCGGGCGGCGACGCCTTCGGCGGTGTCGAACACGACCGTGCCCGCGAGTGGCTGGCCAGCCTGGTGCAGATCCAGGAAGGCGGCAGCTCGGAGGAATTCCTGGAAAGCGTGAAGGTGGACCTGTTTCCCGACAAGGTCTACGTGTTCACGCCGAAGGGGAAGATCCTGCGTCTGCCGAGCGGAGCGACGGCGGTGGACTTCGCGTACGCCATCCACACCGACATCGGCAACCGCTGCGTCGCCGCCAAGGTCGACCGCCGGCTTGTGCCGCTGCGCACGCCGCTGCGCAACGGCCAGACCGTCGAGATCATCACTGCCAAGGGCGCGACGCCGAATCCTTCCTGGTCGACGTTTCTGGTGACGGCGAAGGCGCGCGCCGCGATCCGGCAGTATCTCAAGAACCTGAAACACAGCGACGCGCTGGAACTCGGCCGCCGCCTGCTCGGACTCGCTCTCGAGGAATTCTCGTCGAGCCTGAAGAAAATATCGGCGGCGGACCTCGCCACCGTGGCCAAGGAACTCAACCTGCAGGACGCCGACGAGTTGTTCGAGAAGATCGGCCTGGGCGAGCGCATGGCGCCGCTGGTCGCCCGGCGCCTGCAGCCGGCGCGCGACGCCGCCGAACAGATCCCCACCAGCACCGGACCCCTGATGATCGCCGGCACCGAAGGCTTGCTGGTGACGTATGCGCACTGTTGTTTTCCCATACCCACCGATCCCATCATGGCCTATCTGAGTGCAGGCCGCGGTGTGATGATCCACCGGCAAAATTGCGGCAATCTGGCGGAATATCGCAAGCAGCCGGAGAAATGGCTGTCCGTGGCGTGGGAAGACACCGCGGGCCGCCTGTTCCTCTCCGAGATCCAGCTGGAGATCCACAACCGCGTCGGCGTACTGGCGGCGGTCGCGTCCAGCATCGCCGACAGCGGCACCAACATCGATCAGGCGCAGCTCGAAGAGCGGGACAGCGGCAATTCGTGGCTGCGCATTCAGCTTCAGGTGCGGGACCGCAAGCACCTGGCGCAGGTCATCCGCACCATTCGCAGGATGCCCGACGTGCAACGGGTGTTCCGCACCCTCGCGTGACCCACAGGATCGGAGAGTTCATGACCAAGCAGATCATTTCGACGGCCGACGCGCCGGCCGCCATCGGCACCTACTCCCAGGCCGTACGCGTGGGCGATACGATCTGGGTGTCCGGTCAGATCCCGCTCGACCCGCGCACCCAGGCACTGGTGGCGGGCGACTTCGAAGCACAGACCCGGCAGGTGTTCGACAATCTGCGGGCCATCGTGCTTGCCGCGGGCGCCACGCTCGACGACGTGGTCAAGGCCAACATCTACCTGACCGATCTTTCCCACTTCGCTGTCGTCAACAAGGTCATGGCCGAGTATTTCCGCGAGCCATACCCCGCGCGCGCCGCCGTCGGGATCGCGGCATTGCCGCGCGGCGCGCAGGTCGAAGTGGAGTGCATCGTCGCCCTGTGACGCTGCCGCGGCCGGTGACGGTGTTGCGCGGCGTCGGCGACGCGCTGGCGCAGCGACTGCGCGCGCTCGGCGTGGAGACGACCCAAGACCTGCTATTCCTGCTCCCGCTGCGCTACGAGGACCGCACGCGCGTGGTGCCCCTGGGGGAACTGCAGTCGGGCCAACGCGCGGCGGTGGAAGGCGAGGTGCTGCTGACCGAAGTTTCCTTTCGCGGCAGGCGACAGCTCCTCTGCAGGATTGCGGACGGCTCCGGCTCGCTGACGCTGCGGTTCTTCCATTTCACGACGCAACAACAGACGAGTCTGGCGCGTGGCGTCAAGATCCGCTGTTTCGGCGAGGCGCGGCGCGGGCCCCAGGGCATGGAAATCGTGCACCCGGAATACCGGCGGGCCGACCAGTCCAAGCCCGGCCGCGACGACCACCTTACACCGATCTACCCGGGCACCGAGGGTGTGACGCAGGGCCGGCTGCGCATGCTGGTGGGTCTGGCCCTCGAGCAAACGGCCACGCTCGATCTCGAGGACTGGCTGCCGGCCGGCGTGCTCGCCGACTCGATGATGCCCTCCCTGCGCGAAGCGCTGCAGTACGTCCATCGGCCGCCCACCGATGCGCCGGTCGATCTGATGCTCGATCGCCGACATCCCGCCCAGCGCCGGCTGGCCTTCGAGGAGCTGCTCGCACATCAGCTATCCCTGCGGCTGTTGCGGCAGAGGATCCAGTGCGAACCCGGCCGGCCCCTGCACAGCGACGGCGCCTTGAAGGCCCGGCTGCTCGACGCGCTGCCGTTCCGGCTGACCGGCGCGCAGGCCCGCGTGCTGGCGGACATCGAGCGCGACCTGGCCGTGGCCAAACCCATGCTGAGACTGGTGCAGGGCGACGTCGGCTGCGGCAAGACGTTGGTGGCCGCCGTGGCAGCCACGCATGCCGTGCAGCTCGGGCGGCAGGTGGCGATGATGGCGCCCACCGAACTGCTCGCCGAGCAACACGCACAGAATTTCCGGCGCTGGTTCGAGCCGCTCGGCATCGCGACCGCGCTGCTGACCGGCCGCCAGACCGGCAAGACGCGTGCTGGCGTCCTCTCCGGCATCCGCGAGGGTCACGCCGCCATCGTCATCGGCACGCACGCGCTGTTCCAGGAAAGCGTCGAGTTCAAGGCGCTCGGCCTGGTCATCGTCGACGAGCAACATCGCTTCGGCGTCCATCAGCGCTTGAGCCTGCGCGAGAAGGGCGCTAGAGACGGTCACCGGCCCCACCAGCTCATCATGACCGCGACGCCCATCCCGCGCACGCTGGCGATGACCGCCTACGCGGATTTGGACGTCTCGGTCATCGATGAACTTCCGCCCGGCCGCACCCCCGTCAAAACCGTGGTGCTCGCCGAGACGCGCCGCGACGAGGTGGTGCAGCGCATCCGCACGGCCTGCCTGCAGGGGCGCCAGGCGTACTGGGTGTGTCCGCTCATCGACGAGTCGGCCGAGATGCCCTTCCAGGCCGCCGAGGAAACCGCCACCGCGCTCGCCGCCGCGCTGCCGGAACTGAACGTGGGGCTCGTGCACGGCAGGATGCCGTCCGCGCAGAAGGAACGCACCATGCACCGCTTCAAGCACGGCGAAATCCAGTTGCTGGTGGCCACCACGGTGATCGAAGTGGGCGTCGACGTGCCGAACGCCACCCTCATGGTGATCGAAAATGCCGAGCGGATGGGACTGGCACAGCTGCATCAGCTGCGCGGCCGCGTGGGACGGGGGATGCACGAGAGCTCCTGTCTCCTCCTGTATCGCGCGCCGCTCGCGGCGCTGGCGCGCGAACGGC
>CAZZYJ010000019.1:0-23266 GCA_964658215.1 uncultured Steroidobacteraceae bacterium
CCGGGAACTCGTCGTAGCGGCGCAAATTCATCGAGATTGCTGATATGAGGGTATGCAACGATCACTACGGTGGTCCCTGCGCCCGGTGAGGGTGCATCGAATATGCCATCCTCCTCGGGCAGGCCATGGTCGCGCCACAGCGGCAGGACGCCGATCGTGGGTACTCCGGTAAGGGGTTCGAGCATCTGTGGACCGGGGGCGAGCAGGCGCTGATCGCCCCGAAACTTGTTGAGCACAAAACCGCGGATCAGCGCACGGTGCGACTCAGACAGCAACCGATACGTTCCATAGAGATGCGCGAACGCACCCCCACGATCTATGTCGCAGATCAGAAGCGTAGCGGCACCGGCCGCCTCCGCGACGCGCATATTGACGATGTCGGTCGCCTGCAGGTTGATCTCCGCGGCAGACCCCGCACCTTCGATGATGAGGACTTCATACTCCAGCATGAGCTCCTCGAGGCAGCCGCGAACCGTCGGCCACAACAGCGCCGCGCGCTCGCGCCACTCCATGGCGGTGAGGCGGGCGTTGCGCCGCCCAAGCAGCACGACCTGGCTGCGCGAGTCGGTTTCGGGCTTGAGCAGCACCGGGTTCATGCGCACTTCGGGCATACAGCGGGCTGCCAATGCCTGAAAGTACTGTGCACTGCCGATCTCCCCGTCCGCCACGACCCGTGCATTGTTGCTCATGTTCTGCGCTTTGAAGGGCGCCACCCGGTAGCCCGCGCGTGCGTACCAGCGCGCCAAGGCCGTGACGAGAAAGCTCTTGCCCGCGCTGCTCGTGGTACCGCAGACCATGATTGCCTTGGCGCGGCGGCTCACGAGAAGCACCACGCAGGCATCATGAGGGCCGCTGCCATGCTCGCAAGAAGCCCGAGCCCGACCGCCCGTTCACAGCAGCGCAGGCCTGCATGGATGTGCTGGGTGGTGACTGCGGTTCCGCCGGCATTGAGCACGTACGCACCGGGCTTGGTCAGGCGTACGTTCAAGGCCAGAGCCAACATGCCCATGGGCCACCCGCCGTTCGGCGAGGAGGTCTGCCGTGCCACGGTGGGGAGACCTACGGTGCTTCGTCCTGCGGCGGCGGCGATCAGCAGCGCGGTCAAACGGGCGGGCAGAAAGGAGAGCGCATCATCGGCTCGGGCGCTCCACTTGCCTGCCCACTCATACCGGCCGCGCAGTCCCCACATCGCGTCCGCGGTGTTGGCGAATCGATAGATCACCGCGGCGGGAAGACCGCCGACGACGAACCAAAAGAGCGGCGCCATCACTGAATCGTTGAGATTCTCGGCGAGGCTTTCGAGTGCACTCTCGCGAATTACGGTGGCATCGAGCGCGGACGTATCGCGTCCGACGATGCGCTGGAGGCGATCCCGCCCCGCCTGCAAGTCACTCTCCAGAGCCCGCTCGACGCCGACCACCTCCTCGCGCAGCATTCGCCAGGCAAACATCGGTTTGAGGAACATCCCTATCAGCAACGCTCGCGCAAGCAGCGTGAAAAGTGCGCTGCCGCCGGCGGGCTGGATCCAGCCGGAAGCGAGCCGACTCGCGGCATCCGTAGACGCCACTGCCAGCCACGCGAGCCCACCGGTGAGTGCGGCGCCGCGACCCATGCGACCGCGCCGCGCACGAACGCGCGGGTGGGTGACACCACCGGCCACGGTGCACCGAGTGAGGACAGCGCACGACCCATCCAGACCACCGGGTGCAGCCACGACGGTGGTTCACCCCAGCAACGATCCACCGTAAAGGCGATCAGTACGGCGAGGGCGGCACTCAATGCTCGATGCCTTGCTGGGCCGGTATGCCAGCCTGAAAGGCATGCTTGACCGCGTTCATTGCCGTGACCGTATCGGCGATATCGATGATCTCGTCGGGACAGCGACGGCCCGTGATGACCACGTGTACCTGCGGCGGTCGCGCCAACAATGCCGCCACGACCGCGGCCGTTGGAATCCACCCATAAATGAGCGGATAGGTCAGTTCATCGAGCACCACGAGGAACGGCTCGCCGCCCGCGATCACGGCCGCCGCGTTTTCCCAGCCAGCCCGCGCGAGTTCCGCCGATTGCTCCAAATCCTTGCTCTTCCAGCTGAAGCCGTCGCCCAGGCCTTCGATGGGAATGCCGATTTGTTCAAGTGCGCGATGCTCGCCATAACGCGCGACCGAAATCTTCATGAACTGGAAGAAGCGCACCGCTTTTCCGCGACCGTGTGCCCGGACGGCAAGTCCGATCGCCGCCGTGGTCTTGCCCTTGCCGTCGCCGGTGTTCACGATCAGCAACCCGCGCCGCTCGCCGGTCGGCTTGGAGTAGGGTTTCTTGACAGGCGGTGTTTCGGTCACGATCTAGGTTCCTGTGTAGCTACGATGAGGGGCAGCACGCACCGCGAGGCAGGACAACATGCCGTTCATGGCGGCGCGCCTTTGATGGTGACGGCAAGTCCGGCGACCATGAGAACCACCCGATCGGCGAGCGCGGCAAGCCGCTGATGCAACATGCCGGCCTGATCGGCAAAGCGACGTGCCAGCGCATTGACCGGCGTGATGCCGAAGCCGACCTCGTTGCTGACGAAGACAACGTCCCCCGCCAGCTGTGGCAGCAGTCCGAACAGGGCCTCGATCTCGGTTTCGAGCAAGTGACCATCCGAATGACAGAGGAGATTCGTGAGCCACAAGGTCAGGCAGTCCACGATGATGATGGACGCTCGCGCGCGGGACCCCCCGGCCAAGCGGGGGGCCTCGGCGGGCGGGGCACTCGCCTGCATCAGCGCCCGGCCGAGATGAATCGGCTCCTCGATTACGCGCCACCTGAGGGGTCGGTGGGCGCGATGCGCCGCAATCCGTGCCGCCATCTCGTCATCGCCGGCGGTGCCCGTGGCGATCAACGTCACGGGACCCTCCGCGGCCCGGCCGAGCGACTCGGCATAGCGGCTCTTGCCGGAACGGACGCCGCCAAGCACGAGCAGTTTCACGCGATCACACCCTCAAGTCGATGCACGGACCCAAATTCGATACGCTGCTGTGCCACGCTCGCGAGGTCCTCGCCGCGCAGGGCGGAGAGTGCCACACGAATGACGCCGGCATGCGTGACCACGATGACGACCCGTGCCGCCGCTTTGTGCATACGTGCCACGCAGCGCTGCCAGCGATGGGCGACATCGCGGGCATTTTCCCCGCCGCCGGGTCGATAATTCCAGAGGTCATTCGCCCACTCGTCGAGCTGTTCTCGCGGCACGGCGTCCCATGCGAGCCCCTCCCAGGCACCGAAGTCCATTTCTATGAGTTCCGGGTCGACGAAAGGCGTCGGCCTCAAGGCGCGTGCCAAGCCGAGGCAGCGCGAGAGCGGACTTGAATAAACGGCAGCCGTGCGCAGCGCGTCGGATGGAATGTGGCGCCGCACTTCGGTCGCCGTCGTTTCGAGCGTCGAAGCGGGGACGCTGACATCGAGTCGCCCATAGCACAGACCGCGCACGTCGGCGGGGGCCGGATGGCGGATGAGAAGGATTTCCATAGGTGGCTTGGGTCTAACTGAAAGCCGGCGCGGAAGCTGCGCCGACGGTGAACAGCAAGAAGACGAGTTCCGCGACTTGCTGAGCCGCCCCGAGGCAATCCCCGGTAAAGCCGCCGATGCGCCGTCGGAAATAGCCACCCGCAAGGTATACCGCGAGGCCCGCCGACAGTGTTGCCGCGAGGCTCTCGCCGAGATTTAGCTCCACGGCCACCGTCCGCAGCACGAGCGCGATGGCGAAGAGCGCGACCAGACCCATGAATCCGCTCGCCAACCATTGCGAGCCCGACAGACTCTGCGCCAGGGGCTTGGATTTCGAGCCGCCATCCGTGCGCACGTATTTAAGTCGCCAGATCAGCCCGATCGCCCACCAGCGGCTGCTGACATGCGATGCGATGACCACCCAAGGGAGCGCGGTGTCTGGCAGCGCGATGAGCGTTGCCCACTTGAGTCCGAGCATTAGGCTGACGCCCATCGCACCGTAGGCCCCGACGCGGGAGTCCTTCATGATGATGAGGATGCGTTCGGCCGTGCCGCCGCCACCGAAGCCATCGCAGGCATCGGCGAACCCGTCTTCGTGGAAGGCGCCCGTGATGAGCAGGGAGGCCGCAACCATGAGTCCGACCGCGATGGTCGGCGAAAACCAATGTCGGCAAATCCACCACACGCCGACGTCGAGTATCCCGACGAGTGCTCCCACGAGCGGGAAATGACGCACCGAGCGGCCCAGCCAGTCGGGCTGAAAATCCGGCAAGTGCGGCACGGGCAGCCGCGTCAGGAATTGGGTCGCGACCAAGAACAGCGTGAGTTCTCTCGGCAGGCGCAACGGCTGCTAGCTCCGCTCGCTCACGCCCGCACCCTCGAAGGTCGCCATCTCGTTCAAGAGAGCCAGCGCCGAGCGCACCGTCGTGAGCGCGAGGGCGGCACCACTGCCTTCTCCCAAGCGCATTTCGAGGTCGAGGAGGGATCGCGCACCAAGGTGGCGGAGCAGGGCGGGATGCCCGGACTCCGCGGAGGTATGGCCAAACACGAAGTAGTCGATGACCTGAGGCTCGAGGCGCGCGGCGAGCGCCGCTGCCACCGTGACCGTGAACCCATCGATCATCACGAGCATACGCCGCGCCGCGGCTGCGAGGATGGCACCGACCAGCATCGCGATTTCATAGCCGCCGAATTCCGTGACAAGTTCGATCGTATCGGCCGGTGGCAGGCGACGCGTGAGAGCGGTCGCCAAGAGCGCACGCTTGCGCGCCAGTCCCGCATCGTCCAATCCGGTGCCCCGACCGATGCAGTCATCCAAGGGATGACCAGTGATGCCATGCATGAGCAGCGCCGCCGAAGCGGTGTTGCCGATGCCCATCTCGCCAAGCACGACGGTATTGCCCTCGCCACGCACCCGCTCGAGCGCCGCGCGTCCGCGCCGAAGCGATTCCTCGCACTCAGTGACCGTCATGGCCGGCATCTCGAGAAAATCGCGCGTGCCACGGCGGATCTTGGCATCGATCAGCTGAGCATGGACTCCGCACTCACCATCGACTCCCGCATCCACGATCCACAAGGGCATGCCTTGGAGCCGGGCGAGTACACTGATGGCGGCGCCCCCGCCCAGGAAATTGGCGACCATCTGCAGAGTCACTTCACGCGGGTAGGCGCTGACGCCGCGCGCGGCGACGCCATGGTCGGACGCAAACACGAGGGTGACGGGTTTGTGGATGCTGGGCGTCAAGGTCGACTGAATCGCACACACCTGGGCCGCGAGCGGTTCGAGCACGCCCAGCGAGCCCAAGGGTTTCGTCAGGCGATCGAGTTTGATTTTCGCGGCGCTGCGCATGGCTTCATCGACGGCCGGGACAGAAATGAACCCCAAGGAGCGCAGCCGTGCAAAGGCGGCGGTCATGGAGAGGCCTCCTCGGTCTCACGTGAGCCCAGCAGGCCTAGGACTGCCTCGAGGCAGGACGGCGTTGGCGTTTTAATGAGCTAGCGCGGCCGTCAGCGGCGCGGGCCGTGAGGCGAGGCCGCTCGCGATCGCCACCCGATACAGCACCAGGAGGCCTGCGAACGCGATCAGGTTCGTCGCGCAGAACCGGGCTACTACCGGCAGCGTCAGCGCGCCCTGGTTGCCTCCGAGTACGAGACCGACGCCGTAGACGATTGCCTTGAAAATCACCATGGCCATGAGCAGCGTGCACACGGTACGCACCGCGCCTCCCGTGCGACGAAGCGGTACGGCGACCGCGGCGGCGCCGGCCATCGAGGTCCCTGCCGCCACGAGCAGGCCGCCACCCCAGGCATACGTCGTGAGCGTGTGCGGATAATGTAAGAAGCCGAAGCCGACGACCTGGCTCGCAAGCCACGCGGCGCCGGTCAATATCCACGCTTGCGCGCGCTGCAAGTGCAGCGCAGCCAGCGCGCCAAGCGCCGCAAAGGGGATTGCGCACGCCATGCCGAGCGTCGCCAGGATGCTCGCCGTGAGGAGAAGAGCCAGCAACAGCGCAGACTTCGTCGGCGCTCCGGCTCGAGGTGCGGCAGCGGTGGTATCGGCTCTCATACAGGATCTCCTCGGGTGCAGGTGGGTAATCAATATCAAACGGGCGAAGCCGGCGAAGGCAAGGTCGGCGTCGTCGGCGTTGGTGAAGCAGGAAACGGTGTGATGGATTTCATCGACGCCCCCCCGGGCGGGTCCCAGACGAACCCTTCCGGCGGCACACGCGCGATGAAATGCCCTTTCACGCCCTCCGGCCAGCGCGCATAGGGGACCACACCATCGGCGGTCTCGAGGTACTCGGCCAGGTAATCGAGCAATGCAAGCGCATCGGAGAGGGTAGGGCTGAAGCGCCCCAGCGTGTAGCCGAGCCGCCGCACGCTTCGGATATAGACCGCGCAGTGCGAACTGCAGGCATACAAACAGGGCATCGATTGAATCTCGGTCCGACCGCGACAGCGATGGGTGGCGAGCGCGTCCTCCAGCGCCTGGGCGAACACGGCACCGCCGTGTCGGCCGCTCGAATCGGTTCGCACATCCTTGGAGTGGCGACAGGTGGAGCACACCACGAGACTCGCCGCCGACGGCGCTGCTTTCAGCATCGACTTTTCATCCGCATTACACACCCCGTGCACCCGCCGTGCACTCGTCGCGCTCGTGGCAATGTTGCGGCGTGGGGAATGAAATATGCGGGGAAGTGGGCGACCGGCGCCCGCCATTTCCGCAACATCGTTGCCCACCGCAACTCTTGCCGATACGTTTCAGGTCGGTATACGGGCTCATGAGCGGGCCGTCCCAGCCGAGTCGCCTTCCCACGCAAAACGCGCAGTGGCATCGAGACTCAGGTTTACTCACTTACCGTTGCGGGGGCAGCGCCGGACTGGCCATCATTGGCGTCACCGACTTCCCGTTTCACCCATCGGCCATTTGGCCGACGGACTCCTGAACGCCACGGCAGTCTGATCGTGAAGCGCGTGAAGGTCAACGTTCGCCTGAGGCGGCCGTTCTCCCTGTAACGGTGCGGTATGTTCCGTCGACGCACGAAGCCTCCCACTACGAAACGTCGCCGCCGTCAGCCGGCGCTGAGTTCGGCAATGGCACCCAGCAGCGCCCGGGTGTCGACCGGTTTGCTCAGGAAACGACAGCGTGGGATGGACGTTTTCACCCCTCTCAACATGGACTGCAGGTCGCCGCTCATGACCACCGCCGGCACCTCGCGTCCCTGTTGGGCTCGTAACTGCAGCAATACATCGAGTCCGTTCAGGGGTCCATCCAGATGAAAATCGGTGATCAAGACGTCGCCCGATGCCATGTTGAGGAACAATTCACGGGCGTTATCCGCACTGGCGGCGCTGCGTACTTCGAAGCCCTCGAGCGATAAAAAAAGCTCCGTCGCTCTGCGGACCGAGTCGTTGTCCTCGAGGAGCACCAGGCGGCATGCGGCCGGCCGGCGAATCGACTCGCCATGCGCCTCGTCGACGATCGGCAGGTATACCTCGGTGAGAAGCCGGTGGCTGGGCACCCGCACCCGGACGCACGTGCCCTCGCCTACGGTGGAGGACACGGTGACCGAATAGCCGAGCAGGCGGGTGACCTCCCGTACGATGGCGAGGCCGAGACCGACACCGAGGCGTTGTGTACCCTGGGGCCCGATTTGATAATACTCATCGAATATGCGGCCCAATTTATCCTCTGAAATGCCGACGCCCGTGTCCTGGACCTCGAATATGAGGGCATCGTCTCCGACGACATACGATATCTGGACCGACCCTTGCTCCGTGTACTTCAGCGAGTTGCCGATGATGTTCTGGAACAGCTGCGTGAAGAGCATCCGGTCGGTCGACAGGACCAGTGCGGTGGGCAGGTAGTTCAAAGCCAGGTGTTTCGCAGCGGCCGCCGGCGCGAACTCCTCCAGGATACTTTCGAACGCGCCCGCCACACTGACCGGTTCGAGCCGGGGCTCGATGGCACCGGATTCCAGGCGACTGATGTCGAGCAAGGCATTCAGCAGCCCCGTGGCACTGTCGATGGCCAGCGCTTGGTGACGAACCAGTTCGCTCAAGTCGGCGTCTTCCCGGGTCATTTTTTGCATCGAAGCGTTGATCAGTCGAATCGCCTGCAGGGGTTGGCGCAGATCATGGCTCGCGGTGGCGAGAAAACGACTTTTGGCGCGATTCGCCCGATCGGCCTCTTCGCGCGCGGCGATGAGGGCGTCGCTGATCATGCTGCGCTCCGTCATGTCGCGCACGGCCGCCGCCACGAGGGCACGCTCGCCATCCCGAAAGGGCGACAGGCGAATACCTGCCGGAAATTCCGACGCGTCGGCGCGCCGCGCATATAAATCGGTGATTCTCGCGCCCATTTCCCGGTTGGTCGGCGCGGCGAGGTAGCCTGTAACATGCGTACCGTGACGCAGGTGAAATCGTTCGGGGATCAGGATCGTGATGGGCTGCCCGACGAGCTGTTCGAGCGAATACCCAAACAGGCCATTCGACGTCTCGTTCGAAAACTGAATGATGCCGAGCTCATCGACGACCAGCAACGCGTCCGGCGACACCTGCAACAGACGCTGCGCAATAGAGCTGATCTGGCCCATGGCAGCCCTCCCTGGTTTGACCGGTAAGTGCGAGGCGCCCGGAAGTTGGAAGGGCAGCGGGTGAAGGTAACACATTTCGCGGGAGGCAGATCCCCGGCCCGGGACGGGGCGCTTTCCAGATCGTGTACGGGGCGTCCGCAATCCGTTAGGGGTAAATCGCCCCCCTCACGAAGCCCTATTTACTGCACACTATAAATGGGTCACGGTAGCGAACGAGCATAAGAGAAGACATTGGGTGATATTCAAGACGCATCGTCCGAGTCCGAGTTGTTTCTCGAGCGTTTCCATGCGAGCAGTCATCTGTCCACCCTGGCAGAAATGGCGAGCGGCATGGCTCATGAATTGAGCCAGCCTCTCGCGGCGCTCGCAACCTTCTCTCATGCCGGGCAGCGCATGCTCGACCGCCCCGAACCGATGGTATCAAGCGCGATGGACGTCTTTCGGCAGATGAGTGATGAAGCGTTGAAGGCGGGCCACCGCTTGCAGGCCATCCGGCGGGTGTTCGAGCGCGAGCGGGACGCACCGGCCCGCTGTCAGATACGCGAGCTCGTCATGGAGATCGCCCCCGTTTTGCAGAGAATGGCTCGTCCCAGCCAGGTCCATGTCCATATCGACGCGTCGGCCGACGTGCCGCACGTCCATGTCGAGCGATTGAAAATCCAGCATGTACTGATGGCGCTGACCTGCAACGCGATCGAGGCCAGCGCAGGGGTCGTCGGTGAGCGGGATGTGCATATCAGAACCTCGGCCGACCGCCATCATGTCGAAACGGCGGTAATCGATTCGGGACCCGGCGTGGCGCCGGAACTCAAAGACAAGGTTTTTCGCCCCTTTTTCAGCACGAAGCCGCGCGGCACGGGACTCGGGCTCGCCTCCAGCCGGGCCATCATCGAGCTGTACGAGGGCACGATGGGCTATGACAACGTCGCTTCGGGTGGCTGTCGGTTCTGGTTTCGCCTGCCCATCGACGCCACGTGAACCGAGTCGATGGCACTCCCCACGCATAAACCGGTCGCGACCACCGTCTACGTCGTCGACGATGACGACGGCATGCGGCGGGCGCTCGGCTCGTTGCTGAGCACCGTCGGCTACAAAACGAGCATTTTCGACCGGCCCAGTGAATTCCTGAAGCATTTCAGCTGCAATGTGTCAGGCGTACTGGTGCTCGACATCCGCATGCCGGAAATGAGCGGGCTGGAGGTGCAGCACAGGCTCAACACCCTGGGCTCGATGCTGCCGGTCATTTTCGTGACCGGGCATGGCGACGTACCCATGGCGGTCCAGGCCATGAAAGCCGGTGCCTTCGAATTCATACAAAAACCATTCAGGGACCAGGACCTTCTCGACTGCATCAATCATGCCCTCGAACAGGACGCCGAAAATCGCGGTACGTTGGCGCGGCGGGCCGAAGTGCTCAAGCGCCGGGACTCTCTGACGCCGCGCGAAAGACAGGTCATGGACGCCGTGGTCGAGGGCACCGCCAACAAGGTGATTGCCCTGGACCTCGTCTTGAGCGAGCGAACGGTGGAAATCCACCGCGCCAAGGTCATGGAAAAAATGGCCGCGCGCTCGATCGCGCATCTGGTCAGACTTCATCTCACCGCGGGTCAGGAAGCTTGAATTGAGGGAGGGCGATCCGCGGCGGCGGCCACGGCGCAAGATCGACCCGAAGGCGGTCGCTGCGGGACCTGGGGTGCGCGGCCGGCGAGGGGCCGCTAGACTGATGCATGCACATTCGACCGCCTGACGAGTCGGCGCCGGGCGCGGAAAACACGCCGCCGCATCACGGCATGTCGCGTCGCGAACTGCAGGCGCTGAGCGGCAGCGAGGATGCGGGCACGCCGGGCTCGTTGATGCAAGCCCCTGCCGGCCGGCTGCCGCAGCGCGCGGCGGTCAGCGTCTACGCGGGGTGCGGACATTCACCCTTCGCCGAGGAGGCCGACCGCTTCAATGCGGAACTCACGGCTTTCGCCGCGCGCGTGCTGGCCGGCTGACGCTGCGAATGCAGGCCATCCCCGGCCGGCGGTCAGCCCTCCTGGACGCTCAGCACGCCGTCGTCGCCGAGTGCGGCGCGGCGCCGCAGTGTTCGCAGCGCACCGGGCCGGCCGCGCAGGTACGCGTCGAGGAAATGGCCCGTGAGCGCAGCGCTCTGCCGCAGGGCCGCCAGCTCGGCGTTGGCATCGGCGCGTCGATGGCAGATCAAGCCGCCGAAATAGTGATCGATGCCATGACCGACGACGGTCCAGCGCTGCGGCTTGCCGGCGAAGCCGGCCGTGCGCACACGCCAGTCGTCGACGAAACCCGGCAGCACGTCACGGTCCCCGGTCTGCAGCAGACTCGGCACCCGCACGCCATCCCAGGCGTCGGCGGGCAGCAACCCCGCGCGCACGCCGGGCGGCGACAGCGCGATGCAGCCTGCGACGCGTGCGAGGCCACCGTGCAGAGCGTCGAGTGCGTCGGGCCTGTCGCTGAGCCTGGCGCCGGCCAGGGCCTGCGCCACCACCGCTCCAAAGGAATGTCCGGCGGCGCACAGGGTCCGCCACTCGAGCCGTGCTCCCTGGCGCGCGGCCAACGCGTCGAACGCGGCAGGCAGGCGCGCGGGCAGGAGGGTGTCGGCCACCCGGGTGTGCCACAACTCGCCGTGAGCAACCTTGCGCTGCGTCTCGGGCGGGCCGCTGTCGAGGTGGTTCGCACCGATCACGAGATAACCGCGCGCCGCCCACGGCAGCCAGAATTCATCGTAATCGGCATTCGAGGAATTGGCGCCGTGCGAGAACAGCACCACCGGCCAGACGGAGCCGCGTACCGGGACCATGATCCGGTAGGCCGTCTCGCGGCCGTCGGCGTGCGCGAGGCTCAGGGTGCTGACCCGCGAGGGGCTGCGCGCAGGCCCCGCGCCGACGCAGGCCGGCAGCGCGGCGCCCGCGCCGAGCAACACCATTCGACGGTTTATGGGCACTGTTTGTCGCTCTTCATCGCCATGGGCTCGGTGGGCTCGCGGGCCTTCAGTATAGCCGGACCGCGTATGGACGGACTCCGCGCCCTGCTGCTCGGCATGGGACTGGCCCTGGCAGGCGGTGCTTACGCGGCCGACCCGGCCACGCCCGGCGACGAGGCGGTGTATCGCGAACGCCTGGCGAATACCGGTCCCAACGGGCGCGATTCCTACGATCCGCTGGAGGCGGTGCCGGGTGCCGAAGCGACGCGTTCCCTGCCCGTCGCTTCGCAGCCGAGGCTCTCGGCAAACACGCTGGCGGCCGCCCGGGCCTACGCGTTCGACAACCGCTCCCGGGCACTGCTGATCTGGCTGGATGGAGCGCTGCAAACGGTGGCCTACGGCGGCGGCACGACCGCCACCACGCCGCTCAACTCGCGATCGATGTCGAAGCCGCTGGGGGCGGTGGCCATCGGGCGCGCGATCGAACTCGGCGCGATCCGCTCTCTGGAGCAGCCCGCCGCGGAGTTCATCATGGAGTGGCGCGGCACACCGAAAGCGGCCATCAGCCTGCGGCAGCTGTTGAACATGACCTCGGGGCTCGAGGAGCAAGGGCCCGTCAAGGACCCGGCGAGCATTTGGAGCCGCGCCTATCTGCACCCCCGACATGACGCCATCCTCATCGACGAGTACCCGCTGACGGCCACCCCCGGCAGCCGTTATCAATACTCCAACGCATCGGCGGAACTCATCGCGGTGGTGATCGAAAGGGCGACCCGGCGACGATACGCGTCCTTCGTCTCGCAGGAAATCCTGCGGCCCCTCGGTGCCGCGGGCGGCGAGGTGTGGGTGGACCGCCCCGGCGGCCTCGCGCACTCCGGCTGCTGCATGCTGCTGCCGGCCGAGACGTGGCTGCGGTTGGGTATCTTGCTCCTGAACGACGGGGTATGGGCGGGGCGCACCTTGCTGCCGCCGGGGTACGTGAAGGAAATGCGCACACCGAGCGCGAGCAACCCCCGCTACGGGCTCGGCGTGTGGATCGAGGGCGAGTACCTCAGGTACCGCGGCTTCGGCCGCCCGGAGCAGGGGTTCGACGAGGTGCTGCACGGTGAAGCGTATCTCGCGCGGGATCTGTTCCTGTTCGACGGCAACGCAGATCAAGTCCTGTACATCGTCCCGTCGCGACGATTGGTGATCCTCAGGATGGGCGATGCGCCACCCAAGTCGCCCGAATGGGACAACGCCGTGCTGCCCAATCTCGTGCTGCGTGACATCGCAAAATCCGACTAGCTCCGCCGCCGTTACCGGCCGCAAGACGATGCTGTGGAGGCAACGATACGCCGCTTAACGAGAGCAGCAAAAAGCAATATACTCGTTTTGATCGTGGCGTTTGCCGGGCCATCGCCCCGCCGACGCGACGCGTTCTTCGACCGCTCTGGGAGGTACTGTGCTCAAGTCCCTGTCCAAAATGCCGTTACCTGGCACTTGAACGACTTAAAAAAGCATTTCAGGTGTCATGCCGCCGGGGTCGTGCTCGTCGTCGCCGGGGGCTTCGGGGTCGCCGACGCCCGCGACTCGCAGACCGCGGTGTCGGTGAACGCGACCGTCCTCGCCATGGCGCGCATCGAACGGCAGACGGGGCCGGTGGACCTGCGGATCACCGACTCCGATCTGCGTCACGGCTACGTGGACGTGATCGAACCCACGGCGCTGGTCATCCGCAGCAACAGTGCCGAGGGCTATGTGCTCGAGCTCGCGATGTCGTCGCCGCTGGTGGCCTCCTCGATCGTCCGCGGTCTCGAATCGGAACGGGCCCTGGGTGCGGCCGGCGGCGCCATCGAGCAGCGCTGGCAGGGCACCCACTCCGCCGCGCTTTCCCTGCAATTCCGTTTCATCCTCGCGCCGGGTGCCGCCGAGGGGCGCTACGCGTGGCCGCTGCGCGTCGCCGTGCGACCGCTGTAGGCGTTGCATAGAGTCGCCCGCCGCTCAGTAGCTCACCGTAATCGTAATAACGTCCGTATAACCCCCGGGCGCCACGTCCTGCAGGGCAGGAATCAATCCATACAGCGTACTGGTCGCGGTGCCCGAGCCGTTGATCGGTGAGCCGAAGGCTCCCACCGTACCGGAGGACGAGCCGCCTGTGCCGTCGCCGGCGATTTGCGAATGCGCCGTATTCCAGTAAATGTTGTAGTTGAGCACGTTGCTGCCGGACGCCATCTTGCGCGCGGCGTAGGTGCCGTGGACTCCCGGGTTCAACGTGACGCTGATGGTCACGCCGGCCGAGCCGCTGCCGCCGCTGCAGATCAGACTCAACGTGCTGGTCGATGAGTTGCCGGTGGTGACGAGCGGGTTATAGACGCCAAAGACGATGTCGTTTGCCGATACTGTGCAGGAGATGGCGCCGGCGGCCGCGGCGACCCCACTGCCGGCGAGACACGCGCTGGTGACGAACGACACCATCAGGGCCGACATTTTCATCGATGGCATAAAATGGTTCCCATGTCAGGCAGCGGTTCGTCTTGCGGCGGGAGCTCGAGCTCGAAGGCGCAATGTCCACCCGGCCAGGTGGCCTTGCCCGGCATCCCGCGGTCGTAGCCGGTCACGTACACGAATCCGTCCAGTACCACCGGGAACGAGGTGTCCTTGAGCACGACTCCGGCACCCACGGGCACCGGACGGCCCTCGTCGGTGAGCAGCCGGAAGGTCGCGCTGCGGATGCGTTCGATGGGGAAACGCGCCACCACGCCGCTGCGAAAGGGGGGCACGATGAGGGTGCTGGTCGATGCGATCGCGGTATCGAGCGGCAGTTCCGTGGGCGAGATGCTGACGCGGTTTGCTTCGTACGGCCGTAGGTTATAAAGCAGCGCCTTGCCCGACCCGTCCGTATGGGTGGTGAGTTGATTGTCGACGTAAACCGGCACGTCGGCGAGACCGGCGACGTCCACCATGGCAAAGCTGCCGGTCACGGTGCGCGTGGGGTCGACGTGGCCGTCCAGCCAGGTCAGCGCACCGGTCACATAGGCGCTGCGGCCGTCGATTCCCTGGTTGCGGGCGACTTCCAGCTCGACGTCCGCACCGCTCAGCTGCTGCCGCCAGTCCGCATCGTAGTTGCCGGTCGTCGATGCACTCAGCCGATAGCCGCTGCCGGGTCCGACCGGAGGGCTCTCGGCCAGCGTGGTACGCAGATCACCGTCCGGCGCGCCCGGCCCGCTGCCGCCCGCAGCGGTGGTAGAGACGGTGCTGCGGCCGCCGAACGCCAGCACGTAGGTCAGATAGACGCTGGTCGAGCGTTGCGCGGCCGTCGCGGCACTGCCCGCGCTGCGCGCATGCGAGACGGTGAGATTGACGGTGCCGGCCCCGCCGAAGCTGATGCCGTGTGTGAGGCTCAAGGTCTGCTGCGTCGGGGAGCTTCGGTAGGTCTCGCGAACGTAGGCGAGGGACAGCGAGCCGAACGACCCCAACCCGGCGCCAACTTGCGCGAGGCTGCGTCGCCGCATGCGCGACGCCGTGTCGAGCGGCCCGCCCACCTGTGCGAAGTCGGCCGAAGCCCAGGAGCTGCTGGCCACGAAGCTGGTGTTCTGTCCGCGGTGTTCGACGCCCACGCCGCTGAGCCAGCCGGAGCCGCGTGCATCGCCGCCGCCTGCCAGCGTGACATCGAGTATGCCGAGGTGTCCGACGGCGAGACCGGCCGCGACGCCGGCCGCGTGCGCATCGCCTGCGAGGTATTCGCCATGACCTTCCAAGGTCAGACGGTCGGTGATGCCGCGACGATAGCTGACTTCGCCGAGAGTCGCGCCGTAGTGATTGCTCCGGAGCGCGTAGTCCTCACGCACGCTGCCGATGTTCACGGAGTATTGGCTGAGGTCGCGCGCGAGCAACACGGTGCTCGCATAAAACGTCTGCGAGACGATCTGCTCGCGCCCGAGTGCGTCGCGCACCACCACGCTGACATCGCCGGTGCCCGATACGGTGGGCAGTCGGTCGACGACGAAGGGTCCCGCCGGAACCTGACTGCTGGCGACGAGCTGATTGTTGACGAAGACATCGGCGGTGGAGGGCACCGTTGCCATGCCGCCGGCGGACAGCAAGGGCGTGGTCAACAGATCCGGGCGCAGGCCGAAGTTGCGGCTCCAGCGGACCCCCGCAAAGCGTACGGCGTTGCCCCAGGTGCCGGGATCGCTGATGGCATCGCCGAGGCTCGAAGTCTCCAGGCGGTCCGGAAAATCATGCGTGAACGTCGTATCCAGGCGCAGGAACTCGCGCGTGGCGCCGTCGTAACGCGCGACCACCGTATTCGTCAGGACGCCCGCCGCCGCGAACAGACCCAGTTCACCGGACACGCCGCCACTGTTCGTGTCCTGGATCTGCTGGGCGGAAACCTGGTAGTTGAAAAACGCGCCCGACCCGGCCGGCGTCACCCCCGGACGTTGGCGGTCGGCGGCGCTCAGACGGGTGGTCTCGAGCGCCGCGGCCGGCGCTGCGATGACGGCGCGCTGGCGGGACTCGTCGATCGTCACCCGGCAGCCTTCGAGCGCGGCGGGGGCGAAGTACCGGTGCCCGTCGCGTTCCAGGGCCGCAACATCGGGTTCATGCAGGTGAAGTTTTTCGAAGTCGGTGGCGTCGAGATACAACAGACCGCCGGGGCCGCGTAGAACCACCATGACATCGCCCTTGAGGTCCGCGCCGAGGGTGACCTCCAGGATCGTTTCGAGTAGCTCGTCGCCGGCCGCGGCGAAGCTGCGCCCACCGAGCATCAACAACACGAGGGACAGACACGCCCAGCCGCCATGGATCTGCGGCAAGCCCGCGATGAGGTGTCGAGCGGAAACATCCAAAGGCTTGCGATGCTCAAAAAGTGCTGAGAGCGACGTCGGCCGAAAAATAGCCCAGATCACTGCGGCCTTGAATGACCAGAGGAGCGTGAATGACCGTGCCGCTCCCGCCCGTGTCGAGCACGGGCCTGAGCCGCCAGGTCATGCGACTACCGGGCAGCAGATACTTCGAGGTCATACCGTGCAACCGCGTGCCGTCGAACGATTGCACATCGAAATCACTGATCTGCAGATGCCCGGTGCCCTGATTGCTCGCCGCCACCTCGAGTTCGCCGTCCGGCAGTGCATGCGCGTTCCAGCTCACGTCGGCCGTCGCGCGGCCTCGCGCCGGCGCCACGAACACCGGTACGCTCAGACGCAGTGCCACGCGCAACCCCTTGAAGTTCAGCGGTGCCGCCTGCGGGACTTCCTCGAATATGACGCGATACGTGAGCTCCTTGGCGGCGTCGGGCTCGCGCCGCAGCGCCACGCGGACGATCTGTTCTGCCTTGCCCGCGATCTGCAGAACGGGCGGCGTCACCAATAACTCGCGGGTGTCTTCCAGTTGTTCTTCGCCGTCTTGCTGCGACCAGCTGACCACGTGCACCTGGACCACCACCGCGTCCTCGTCGGCGTTGGTGAGGGTCAGCACTTCGGTGCGGTGCCTCGGCAGCAGCTCGGCTCGTATCGGCGAAATATTGAACGTGCTGGCCGCGGCCGGCAGGGCGGCGAGGCACGTGAGCAGCGACAGGGTTCGCAAGGATGTAAGCGTTACCGGTTTTTTCATGTGTTGTTCTCTCGGGAAACACGCGCCCACGCGCGTGTTCCCAGTCCCTTCGACTCGCTGTCAAGATCAATACGAAACGGTCACCGTGATCAAATCACTGTAATTGCCGGGAACGGCCGCCTGGTTGGTGGCGCTATCGGGCAGCTGACCGAAAACCGTCAGGGGCACGGCGGTGGCGATGCCCAAGCCCGTTCCGGCCGTCGTCACCGAGGCACCGGTGCCGTCGCCCAAAACCGTGGCAAATCCGGCCGTGGTATAGAGGTTGTACTGCAATGTATTCGTGCCACTCGCCATCAAGCGCTGTGTGAAGGCGCCGCCGGTGGTGCCCCCGGCATTCAGTGCGACGGTATACGGCGTGTTCTTGGTGCACTTCACGCTGATCGTGCTGCTGCCGGTCTGTGCGCCCCCGCCCGGTGTGTAGGCCGGGAATGCCAGCGCCGTCGCCGTGGCCAAGCACGTCGAGTTGACCGTCGCCGTAACATTAAAGGTGGCGGAAGCTGTGGCGGCCGCATGCGCCACGCCGACGGCGAGGACGCCCACGGCCAGGGTCGCAGTAAGAATCTTATGCATGAAATCTCCCTCAAAGAAATTAGTGGATAAACGCTGACCATATGTAGGGGATACCCTCTGGTCTGGCGGCATTGTTGCGGGATACGCCGCGCTCGTTGCGATTACGGTCACAGTTCCGCGAGAACCCGCTCAAGTTTTACGGCAGACTGCCGGGGCTGTCTCACAACGGCGGCCGCCGCGACGACCGTCGAACCCACGAAGCTGGCCAAAAATGGAATACGCCGTCGACGCCTTGGAATTTCACACCATGAAGACCGTGAGCAGACGGCTGGTGCCGTTCCTGTTCGCGATGTACGTCTTCAACTTCCTCGACCGTACCAACGCGGCCCTCGCGGCTCTGCAGATGAACGAGCGGCTGGGCTTCGGTCCGGCCGTGTTCGGTTTCGGCGCCGGAATCTTTTTCGTGGCCTATGCGCTCTTCGAGGTGCCCAGCAATCTCGTGCTGGCGCGGGTGGGGGCGCGGCGCTGGCTGGCGCGCATCATGGTGACGTGGGGGGTGCTCGCGGCGGGCATGCTCTTCGTGAGAACACCGCTCGAGTTCTACACCGTGCGCTTCCTGCTGGGAGCGGCGGAGGCCGGCTTCTACCCGGGGGTCATGCTGTATTTGAGCCGCTGGTTTCCGGGTGCGTATCGCGCGCGGTCGATCGGCAGCATCGCGATCGCGGTGCCCCTGGCGCAGGCGCTCGGCGGCGCCATCGGCGGCGGTCTCTTGAAACTCGACGGTGCGGCTCATCTGGCCGGATGGCAATGGTTGTTCCTCGTGGAAGGGATGCCCGCCGTCCTGCTCGGTGTTGCGACGCTCTTTTATCTCACCGAGCGACCGTCGGACGCCGCCTGGTTGACGGCGGCACAGCGCCGATGGTTGATCGAAAGGCTCGACGGCGAGGAGCGGGCGCTGCCGCCGGAGACGGCGTCACCGGTGTGGGCGGCCTTCGTCAATCCCCTGACGTGGCTGCTGGCGCTGCCTTATTTCGCCAATTTCATGATGGCGACGGCGTACATCACCTGGGCCCCGTTGATGATCCGCGATGCGCTCGGCACCCGGAACACCGTGACGGGCTTCATCATGGCGGCCATCGCGGTGCTGTCCATCGCGTTCTATCGTCTCGCGGGAACCCTCTCCGATGCCCGGGACGAACGCTACGGCTTTGCCGCCGCGGGCCTTGCCTTCATGATCGTGGGCTGTCTCATCGCCGCCGTGGCACCCCAGCCACTCCTCGAGATCGGCGGGCTCGCGCTGATTCCGTTCGGCGCGGGCATCTTCCTGCCTTCGTTCTGGTGTCTGCCGCCGAGGATCGGCAGCGGGCGCACCGGCGCCACCGCGGTGGCCATCGTCAGTGCCGTGGGCGCGAGCGGCGGGCTGTTCGGCTCGGCCCTCATCGGCGTGTTCAAACAAGTGGACGGCAGCGATGCCGGCGCATTCCTGATCCTCGCCGGCATCGGAGCGGGCGCCTGCATCCTGTGTGTGGTGTTGCGCCAGAGGCGCGTGCTCTGGCAGCCGGCCATCACCACTTATAACGCGCCTGCAACGCCCAATTCGATGGCGCCTCCTTCTGAATGAGGGTGCTGCCGAGCGAGATCGGCAGGTTCAGCGCGTACGCGATGATGGTCGTGCTGGTGAGATTCTTGCCGATGGCATCGACCGCCCATCTGCCGTTCGGCGACTCCAGCGTGAGGCGGCCGTCGAGCCTTGCGTAGCCGCCTTGCTCGAGGGTGCTGTCGTCGCGCGGGTCGAGGAAGTATCTCGACGTCAGTATGCCGGTGAGCTCGCCGACCAGGCGATAATCGCCGGGCAGTTCGAGGGTATAGGCGCCGGTCAGGTTGCCGCTCCATTTCGGCGAGAATTCGGTGGGCCGCCCCGACAGATCCTGCACCTTGAGGCCTTCGAGGGTCTGTATCTGCGACGGGGTCTGGTTCGGATTCTCGACGTAATACGCATCGAGGTAGGTGATGTCGGCGGAGAAGCGCAGGCTGCGGGTGGCGGCCCACTGCGTGTCCAGTTCCACACCCTGCGACCTGGAGGCGGCTGCATTGCTCACCAGGGAGATGAAGCTGCCCGCCGCGTTGGCGATGCTGGTGGCGATCTGCAGATCGGTATAGTCGCTGCGAAACACGGCGACGTTCGCGATGAGGGTGTGCTCGAACCATTCGCTCTTCAAACCGAGCTCGTAGGCGTTCACCTTTTCCGGCGCGAAGGGCACGTTCGCGGCAACGCCGGTGGTGTCGGCCTGATTGAAGCCGCCGGCCTTGAAGCCGCGCGAATACGACGCGTAGGCCATGACGTCGGCATCGATCCTGTACTGCAGACGCGCGGAGGGCATCAACGCGTGGTCCGAACGAGAACCGCTCAGCGTGTTGGCGACGCCGAGGTTCAAGGTCTGCGCGAGCGCCTGAAGGCTTGCCGGCAGCGCCACCACCGACCCATAGGTTTCGGTGCCGGTGCCGTAAAAGGCGCGTTTGCTGTAACTCTTGTCGACGACGCTGCCGCGCAAGCCGGCGCTCAGTTTCAACGCCTCGGTGACGTTCCACCCCAGGGAACCGAACGCGGAAAACAGGTGTTCGGGTTGGGTGTATTCGACGTCCGTCGCGATGGGCAGATAAGGCACCAGGGCCGCGTAGGCCGCGCTACCGTTCACCACCCCGTCGAGCGAGGGATAGGTGGTGTCCGCGCGCACGTAGAGACTGTCGGTTTGGTAATAAATCCCCGCCAGGTAGTCGAGGAGCTGGTTGCTCGGGCCGGCAATGCGAAATTCCTGACTGAACTGCCGGTAGTGCTCGGGATTCGATACCTCGGTCTGGGCGGCGGGCGTGACCGAGGCGTCCAGCGTGTAATCGTTCTGGTACCCGTAGAATCCGGACACCGACGTGAGCGTGAACGCGGGACGCCGGTAGGTCGCCGTGATGGCGGCATCGGTGGTGTCGAGGAATATGTGCGCCGGCAGCTCGTCGTTCTCGTTGCTACGCAATCCGGTGGGCAGGCCCTGCGCGAGCGCCTGCGCGCAGTAGCCCTTCGCCACGAACGGCGTCTGCGGCGGACAGTTGGCGATCTGGGCGAACAGACCCGAATAGTTGAGGCTCCTGCCCTTCTCGAACTTGGCGACCACGTCGAAATCCTCGCCGGGCTTGTACAGCGCGGAAATCCGCCCGGCCATGTTGCGTTGGTCGGGTGCCTTGCTGCCGGTATACAGATTTCGCTCCCAGCCGTTCTCGCCGTTGTAGGTGAACGCCGCGCGCAACGCCAGTTGGTCGTTGATCGGGATGCCGGTCGCGCCCTCCGCGGCGAATTGACCTTCCTGTCCGTAAAGCACCCGCGCCCAACCATCCGCCGTCTGATCCGGTTTCTTGGTGACGATGTTGAAGGCGCCCGCGATGGCGTTGTTGCCGAAAAAGGTGCTTTGTGGGCCCTTCAGTACCTCGACGTGATCCAGGTCCAGAAACGACGTGCCGCTGGTTCGCGAGCGGCCGTGATACACGTCGTCGATGAACATGCCCACCGATTGATCGAAGCTCGCATTGAGTCCCGAACCGATGCCGCGGATGTAGTAGTTGCTGGAACGGCCGGCCGCCCCCACGTACACGGACGGGATGGTATGGGTGAGGTCGGTGAGCGAGTTGAGATTGTTGTCCTGCAGCGTCTGCGCGCCGACGACCACGGCCGAGATGGGCACGTCCTGCAGACGCTCCTCACGCCGCTGCGCGGTGACCGTGATCTCCTCGAGACCGGCGCTGCCGCCGCCGTCCACGGCCTGAGACCAGGTGGTGAGGGGCGTGAGGATAAAACACAGGGCGCAGCCGCCCATCCCCCAAGTTGCCACGGCCACGATCGGCTTCTTATCGTTCTTCATTCGTTGCTCCCCCTGCGAAATCTGCCGCCCGGACCTTCTACGAGGTATGGAGCGAATCGAGTGTGTCCAATTACACTATGACATGTCAATTTTCACCACCATCTTAATGGTAGTTTACAGTGGCGTCGCAGGCACCGCGTAAGCGGCGATATATTTACGGTGCCGAAGAAATCCTGATAGCGTTAGGTTGATGACGGGAGGGCCGATGTTGCGCACTCGTGGTTGCAGAGCGCCGGTGGCGCACGGGTTGGTTGCTACGCTCTCGCTGAGCCTGTACGCGGCGACGGTGCGGGGTCAGGCCGTCCAACCGATCACGCCGGGTCGTGCCGCCGTAGCGCCGCAGCTGGCGCGCGTGTGGGGCCCTCTGCACGAAATACCGCGAGACGGTTCCGCGGTCATCGGCTACGACGGCGTGGTCCGGTCCCATTTCTCCGACACGCTGCCGGACATCGCGCGCCGCTACGGATTGGGTTACGAGGAGATCGTCCGCGCCAATCCGGGCGTCGACGTATGGCTGCCCGGCGAAGGTACGCGGATCCGGCTGCCCGGCCGCCACGTGCTGCCGCCCGGAATGCGCGAGGGGGTGGTGGTCGACGTCGCCGAACATCGGTTGTACTACTTTCCGAAACCCCGCCGAGGCGACGCGCCCCGGGTCGTCTCCTATCCGGTGAGCATCGGCAAGCTCGGCGCGAGCACGCCGTTGGGGCTGACCGTCATCACCGCCAAGGTGGAGCATCCGTCCTGGTATCCGCCGGCAACCGTGCGCCGGGAACATGCGGCGCACGGCGACCCGCTGCCTCCGGTCGTCGCCCCGGGACCCGGCAACCCGCTGGGCGACTTCATGATGCGACTCGGTTTCGGCGCTGGCGCCTATGAAATTCACGGCACCAACATGCCGGCGTCGGTGGGCATGGCGGCCACCAACGGCTGCATCGGTCTCTACCCGGAGGACATCGCCGCCCTGTATGCGATGGTGCCGGTGGGCACGCCGGTACGCCTCGTCAAGTGACACCCGGCTCGCGGTGCCCGCAAATCCAGCGGTGCCCGCAGTGAACGCACTGCACGTGGCTGCCGCACGGGCCGCAGCCACCGGCGCGCAAGATCAGCGTTGCGCCGCGGTGCTGGTCCGGCTCAGTTTGTACCGCGCGCAGGTCTCCTTCGCGATGTAGGTGTCGGGGAACGGCGGTTCATTGCATTGGCGACGGGTGTCGTCATCGAGCGTGGGGAATTCCTTGTCGAGCACCAGGCGCGTCCACGCCTCCTTCTCGTCGCGCCGGCAGCGTTCTGCGAAGGCACCGCCGTTCACCGCACCGACCGACTTCGCGCAGTAGGCGGCAATGTGATCCGCGGCCTCGGGATCGGATTTTCTCACCGTCGCGAGATCATCGGCAGCCCCGGGCGCCGACTCTTGCACCGGGGCGGGCGCCTGAGCGGCGACCACGGGCGCGGGGTCCGGACTCGCATCGGCGACCGGTTGCGCCGGGCCACTTGGCGGCACGGTGGCGGCGAGCGCCTCGGACTCGGGGTCGGGTTCCGGTGCGGCCACGGTCGGTTGCGCGGGTGACGACTCCGGGGCCGGGGTCGGGCGAAGCGCCGCCGGGCCGGGATGCCGGCGGCCGACCGCCCGCGGCGTAGGCACCGCGCGGGGCGCAGGCGATGCGGTGGTCGCTGCCTGCGGCGTGTCGACCCGCGGCGCCACGGCGCTTGCGGTGACGGGGGGGCGGGAGTCGGGC
>CAZZYJ010000020.1:0-23107 GCA_964658215.1 uncultured Steroidobacteraceae bacterium
AGCAAACGCCCGCAGTCAGCCTGCGCAAGCGTGCGGCGGCCCGCAGCACGGCCGCATGAATGCGCTGGTAGGTGCCGCAGCGGCACAGGTTGGTCATGCGGTTGCGGACCTCCTCGGCGGTGGGTTTGGGCGTTGCGCGCAGCAACGCGACCGCCGCCATGATCTGACCCGACTGACAATAGCCGCACTGGGGCACGTCGATCTGCGTCCAGGCGCGTTGCACCGCATGACCGTGGCGGTCGGCCGCGGCACCCTCGATGGTCATCACCCGGGCGTTCGGAGCGACGGCCTGCATGGGCAGGATGCAGGTGCGCTGGGCGCGCCCGTCAAGGAGCACGGTGCAGGCGCCGCAGACGCCCACCCCGCACCCGAACTTGGTGCCGGTGAGCCCGAGCGTGTCGCGCAACACCCAGAGCAGGGGCATGTCCGCGTCGACGTCCACGTGCCGCGGCTGACCATTCACCGAAACCGTATACGCTGGCATTTTCGTTTCACCGTAAGCTACGTGACCAAACACCCTGTCCTCGGCAGCATAGCGCGTCAGCGCCGGCCGGATCGTCCAGCGACTTCTACAGCGCCGCCAGGACCTCGATGGCCGCGCGTTCCCCCGACTCCATGGCGCCTTCCATGCCGCGGCTGCCGCGCGCCGTGTGTTCGCCGCAGAAATGCACGCGGCCGTGCGGCTCCGCCATGCCGGGCACCAACGCGGCGATGGTGCCCGGCGCGAACACGGCCCAGTCGCCGGCGTTGAACCGTTCGAGCGCCCAGGAATGCATGGCGACGGCTCGCAGCTTGCCCCTGGCTGCGGGCCGCAGGGCTTCGAGTTCCGACTGCACCATTTTCATGGCCGCCGTCCTGCCCAGTCTGTCCCAGGCCATGCCGAGCTGACCGCGTCCTTGCACGATCAGCCCGGTGACGTCGGTGTCGTTCTTGCCGAAGTACTGGCCGAGCACCATCCCGGCGGAACCGTTGGTCCACATCGACGGACTCACCCCATCGGCCTCCCAAAACGGATGAGTCGCCGTGAAGAACATCAAGGTAATCGTCTGATAAGGCAGCGTTTGTACCGCGCGCGCCTGGCTGCCCAACAAGGGCTGCGAGAAATGAATCTGGCGCAGCGTGGAAAATGGCAGGGAACACACCAGACGTTTCGCGGTGTGCCGGCTGCCGTCGCGGCAGTGCGCCGTCACGTCCCCGGCGCCGGACTCGATGGCCACCACCTCCGTGTTCAACAACAAGTCGCCCTTCAGCTCGTGGGCCATGGCCTCGGGCAGTTGCTGGTTGCCGCCGACGACGGCATAGGCAGCGGGCCCGGCCTGCGCCATGGCCTGGCCCCAACCGGCGTTGAACTCGTACATCAGTGCCGACACGTCGTACGAGTTGTTGCCGTAGTAGGGCGAGGTGTCGAAGGCAAGTTGGATGGACTCATCGTCGAGCCCCTGTGCGGCCAGAAAATCATGCATCGAAATATCAAGCGCGGCGCTCTGTGGGTTTGCCCACGCCGACCAGTCCTTCAGGGGATTGGCCTCGGCCAGGATCTTGCCCACCAATTCCCAGGGCATGGAACTCTTGCGCGCCGCCGGGAACGGATTGCCGGGCGAGGCTGCCCAGGCCTCGCGCGACAATAGCTTGCCATCCATGACGAGCTGCAGCTTGCCCGTCTCGCGCATGCGCGGACTCACGTCCGTCAGGGGCACTTTCAGACGACGCGCCGCGCCCAGCGTACGCCCGTAGCCGCTGCCCATGGAATTCGCGCCGAGCTCGGGATGGCCCGGCTGGTCCGCGAGGGTGTACACCCGACCGCCCACCCGCCCCCGCCCCTCCAACACGCGCACCGACGCGCCCGAGTCTTCCAGGAGATGAGCCGCGTTCAGTCCCGACAAACCCGCGCCGAGCACGAGAACGTCCGTGGCGGCGGGAGCGGCCGATACGCGCACGAGCGCGGCGGAACCGGCCGCGAACGCTGCACCCGCCACGAACCGACGACGGGATAGCGTCATGTCATACGCTCTAGAATGGGCGAGGTGGCGAGTGTCATGAGGCCTCCGATTGGTTCAGCCCGACGCCAGGGCCGGCAAAAAAGCCACCACCGCGTCGGTCCAGGCCTGCGGCTGTTCATCGACGATGTCATGGGTGCCGCCCTTGAGAACCACGTGCGCAAAGTCGGGGCGCAGTTCGAGCGCCTTGCAGCACAGCTCGAACAGCGCGTCGCCGGTGTTGTTCAGCACCAGACAGGGGTGTCGTATGGCGGGCAGCCGGCCCTCCTGGTCGTAGACCAACGATGCATTGTGGCCGTACCACAGCGTGTCCCCGGCAATGAGCATCTGCAACACGTGCCGATGCATGGCCTCGAGGTGGGTCCAACCGGGCGTTATCTTGACACGCCGGTCCCACATCTGCTGCAGGTGCTGACCATCCTCGCGCAGCACCCAGGCTCTTTGACGCGCGACCAGGGTCTCGAGCCACTGCTGCCGCTGCTGCGCATCGAACGGCGTCGGTGCATTCAAGATCAGGCGCTCGAAGCGCTGCGGATGACGCAACACCGCCTCCATGGCCACCATCGACCCGGTGTGCTGCCCGAGCACGTGAGCGCGTGCGATCCCGAGTTTGTCGAGCACGTGCACGGTGCTGTCGGCGAAATCCTCGATGGTGGGCACGCGGTCGGGAACATCGGAGTTGCCGAAGCCCGGATAATCCACACCGATGGCGGTGACGCCGGCGGCGGCGAGCAATGCATAGACCGGATCGAACTGCCGCAGCGAACTCGGCGATTGGTGGCACAACACCAAAGGCAGATGCGCCGGATACGTCGCTTCCGCAACCTTGAAATGCACCTGCCCAAAAGCCCCCGCCGCGTAGTCCCGATAGGTCTTCACCGCATTTCCCTGCCCGAATATCGGGCGCCGTCCGATCTCATTCCCCGCCCTGTCATGGCACTGCATACTGAGTTCACGAAAAAAAGGAGTCCACGATGTCCGATGTCATTGGCTGGCGTGCCGTTCTGGGCGTGTTGGGTCCCTCTACCAACACCGTCGTACAGCCCGAGTTCGAGGCCATGCGCCCGCACGGCGTCAGCAACCACTATCGGGCCATCTTTACGCCCAACGCCACCGCGGTCAGCGACAAGACCTTCCTCGATGGCACGCGGCGCATTTCGGCAGGCGTCGAGGATGCCATCCGCAGCGCGATGACCTGCGAGCCCGAGTACCTCGTGTGCGGCGTTTCCGCCATCACCTTCATCGGCGGTATGGCCGGTGCCGACGCCTTTGAAGAGCGCGCCCGCGAGGTCGCCGGCGTGGGCATCAGCATCGGCTCCCATTCCGCCGCTGCCGCTTTGCGTGCCTACGGCGGCATCCGTCGCATCGCCTTCCTGTCGCCGTATTTTCCCGCGGCGAATACCGAGGTGCGTCGATACTTCACCGAGGCGGGGTTCGACGTGGCGGGCGACATGTGCCTGCAGTGTCCGTCTTGGACGGCGATCGCGCGGGTGCCGCGCGACGTTCTGGTGGCGACGCTGCACGAACTGAACCGTCCGGACGTAGACGCCATCGTGCAGGTCGGAACGAATTTGAGCATGGCGCGGCTCGCGGCGGAGGCGGAGCATTGGCTGCGCAAACCCGTCATCGCCATAAACACGGCCACCTACTGGCACGCGCTGCGTACCCTTGGCATCAAGGATCGCATGGAGGGGTTCGGCTCGTTGCTCGAGCGCTTTTGACCGTCCGGCGCGGCGGCTTGAAGCCTCGACGGCGGCCGCCACGCCCACGAACCGCCTGGGTGAGATCATGGATTTCTCGATCCGCAGTCCGCAAGCATCGTCGGGCTGATAGGCGACTTTTTCGTCGGATGAGGAGTTCCGGGCCGCAGCGGATAGGCTCCCAGGCGCGACATCAACACACATACGGCGACGAAGATCAGCGCATAGGCATATAACGCGGGTTGGTAGGCGCCGAGCGTGTCGTAAGCACGCGCAGCCAGGGTCGGGCCCATGCCAGACCCTGCCGCCCAGGCGGCATAGAGCCAGCTGTAATTGGTGGCGTATGCACGCGATCCGAAATAGCGTGAAACCAGGTAGGCGAGCACGTCCACCTCCGCGCCCGCTGCAAGTCCGATCAACACCCCGGACAGCAAGGCGCTGGTGCCGACCCCGCCCTGCGCCAGCAACAACGTCCCGCTCAGAGGACCGAGCAGAAACGCGATGGCCACGAACGGCGCGAAGAACTTGTCCATCAGGTAGCCCGCGAAGGTGCGGCCGGCGATCAGGGCCAGCCCCATGCTCGCCGTGACCGTGGCGGCGTCGGCATTCGAGACGCCGCGCGACGTCAGGATGGGGAACAACTGGAACATCAGGCCGCCGACGGCGAAACCCAGCAGCAGAAAGATGGCGAGCAACAACCAGAAACGCGCGCTGCGCACCGATTCGCGGGCCGTGGGTCCGTAAACCAGCGGCGGCGCCGAGGGCGCGCTACCGCCGATGCTGCCTCCCGGCGAGGCCGCGCCGTCCACTCCCGTGCCCGCGGCTTGGGGCGTATCCCGGATCCAGATCAGCGCGACGGGCAGCGTGACCACCAGCAGCCCCCCTGCGAGGCTCAAAAAACCAATACGCCATCCTAGCGAACTGCCGATCCATTGCAGAAACGGCGAAACAACCGCACCGCCCAGCCCCATCCCTGCGAGGGCGGCACCGAGTGCCAGCCCGCGTTTGCGCGAGAACCAGAGGGTGATCAGACGCGCATAGGCCGCCGAGGAGGTGCCGGCGCCGAGCACGGGCAGCAGCGCGAACAACGTGTAGAAGTACCCAAGGTGCGGCGTCAAAAAGTACAGGCCCCCCACCGTGGCGGACAACAGCACGATGGAAGGCACCACCACCTTGCGCACGCCATACCGGTCCAGCAAGGTGCCGATGACGGGCGACATGAAGATGGTGCCGGGAATGGCCATCTGAATCGCCACGAAGTACTCCGTGCGAGTCCAGCCGAACTCCGTGATGATGGGGGTTTGGAATACACCGGTGGCGAACAACAGGATTGCACCGTTGCCGGTCGCCATGCCCACCATGGCCGCCAGCACCAGCATGCGGCTGCCCCGTGGGATGAGACTGAGCACGCCGCTGCCGAGTGCGAAGGCAAGCATCATCGGGACGAAAGGCCTGGCGACGAACAAGGCGCCCAAGGCCATCATTACCGCCGCGGCCAGCAGTCGCGGATCGACCCGGGTCGCCGGTGCGTTTTCCATTGAACGGTCTCCTGCGAAGGCGCCACGTGGGTGCGCGGCTCCGATGATGTTACCCAAGGGTTTCGAGTATCTTGATGCTGGCGGTTTCTGCCGCCTCACAGGCTCCTTCCATGCCTGCATGGATCCTGCAATTATGCTCCCCGGCAAAGTGCAGGGCCCCTATGGATTGTCCTACGATTTGAGCGTGGCGCTCGATGTCCCCCGGAGCGAAGTACGCGATATGCCCCAAGGAGAAAGGGTAAGTCGACCAGTTGTGGATGTGTTCGACCTCGATCTGCCCGGCAGCGGCGGGACGAAGCCGAACCATTTCATCGATCACTGCCCGGGCAAATGCCGGACGGGGCAGATGATTCATCGCCTCGAGCGCGCGTCCATGGGTATACGCAACGAGCACCCCCTGAGGATCGACGCGCGAAGGCAGATGGGCCACGAACTGCATCGCGTTATCGGTCCACATGTTTGGCGTCAAACCGTCCTCCTCCCAAAACCGTCTTTTGAAACTCAGGAAGACCAGTGCGCTGCTGCTGTAGCGTTGCGCGCGCCATGCGGCCCGTTGCTCGGGAGGAACATCGCCACTGACGGGGATGTTCTTCATGATGGAGAGCGGGATGGTGGCGATGCAAGTTCTCGCCCGGTACGCCGTGCCGTCCCGACATGTGACCACGACCGCCCGCGACGTAGGATCGATTCGGGTCACTATCTTGTTCAGCATGACCGGTCTGTGCAAAGAAGCGGCCATGGCATCGGTCAAGGCACTGGTTCCGCCTTGAACTACGCTGTAATTCCCATGTTTGGCCTCCCATGCGTAGTAGAAATTCTTGCGTAAGAAGTCGAGCGCGTTGGCATCGTCGATGTCGTGCGCCGCGATACCGACGTTCAGCAGCCGCAGCGCTTCCTGCGAAGCGCCCCCCTGGACTGCGTATTCACGCACCGACATCCGGTCTATTCGTGCGTTGATCGGTTTTTGCCAATCGTCCAGATTGACGAGTGGACTGTTCTTGAAAAGGTAGTGAGACAGCAACGCGGGGGGAGTCAGCGTCTTCTCGTCGGGCGCCAGGCGATTCATCGTCGAATGGGCCCAGTCGGCGGTGGGTGGTGCGTTGCCGATGCTGACCGCCAGCGGTGGCATCCTCGTTTCCGCGATCGATCCCGTCGGCGGATCGCCCAATGGAACCCCCAGGTCGGCCGCGTTGCCACGCACGCGTCCATAGCCGGCGCCGATTTGCTGGGCCCCGAGTTCAGGACTGCCGCGCACATCGCGCGCCGTCCAGCAGCGTCCGCCGACCCGATTGCTGCCCTCGAGAACGGCAACCGAAAGACCTGCCGTTTGCAGCATTCGGGCCGCATGCAAGCCGGAGATTCCGGCGCCGAGAATCAGCACGTCGATCCGCTCGGAATCGGCAGCTGCCCATGCCGGCAGTCCCGTCGCGGCTAAAGCCAGGGCCCCGGCCTTGAGCACCCTGCGCCTGCTGAGTGTCCGTTGGCTCGTTTGACGCAGGCTCATCGCGCATTTCCCTGCGTATCGAGATAATCGATGATGGCCTTCCGGTCCGCCGCTTCTTGGATTCCGGCGAATGCCATGGCAGTGCCGGGCGCAACGGCGTTCGGGTCCGTCAACCAGGCGTCGAGATGCGCTGCGTCCCAGACGAAATCCAGCGACTTGAGAGAAGGCGAATAGTTAAATCCTGTCAAGCTTGCGACCCGTCGCCCGACGATCCCTTTGAGGCCCGGGCCGGTCCTTGCCGTCGCGTTCGTGGTTACATCGTGACAAGACGCGCAGCGCAAGAATAGAATTCCGCCCCGGCTCATCGTCTCTGCCGGCCGGCCCGCTTGCGGATAAGCTCCCATCAGTGCGACGCAGAGAATACTTGGAACGACACCGGCAACAAAATATCTCAATGTCCCTCCGTAAACCGGGAATGCCCGAAAGACGCTCCCGTCGTACGACTAATCATGTGGTTCGCAACCTCCATCAAATTATCCTGATTCCAGGACGGGAACAATACGCAATCTGACTTGGATGCCCGCATACCGGAAGGCACCCACGGCCGCCGCTTCCCCACGCCATCTTCGTCGCAAACTATAAATTAGCGTCCACCAGACCGCCGGAGACAGTGTATGACCAGCCAAACCGACCGCTTCACCCGCCGCGCAGCGCTCAATTGTGCCGCGGCCGCATTCGGTGGCGCCCTATTGAAGACACCGGCCGTCGCAATCGCAGCGACGAACGGCGGCCTCTCGAGACGCGTTGGACATGAGAGCCCCCGATTCGATGACCCCGTGTGGAATCGCGAGCAATCGGCGCGGCTCGAGGCGCATACGGACGGCCGTCAGGTTTACGGCAGGGGGAGCGGTGCCGTCAACGGCGTAAGGCCGGGCGAAGCGGTTCAGCATTTGTTCGATTTCGAAGTCTTCAGCACGACTCGCGTGGTGAGACGGCCTGACGGAAACTATGATCGAATGTCGAGGGAAGTCGTTTTTTATCTGGATCCCACCACCGGCCAGATCCTCGAAGAATGGAACAACCCCTATACGAATGAACGGGTCAAGGTCGTGGATATTGCCAACGATCCGTATAACTGGGTCATCCGCGACTACCAGGCGCCCCCTGCCATTCCCGGCGCCGATACTCACGACGTGCCCGCCCCGGCGAACAAGAAGCCGTTTCTGATGAAATGGACCGAATTCAGCAAGAGCACGGTGGTCGTGGAGACAGGGGGAAGCGCCTGGTATCCCAATCGCCTGGATCCGGCCAAATGGCCGCGTGAATCGGCCGGGGCGATGGTACAAGCGTCCGAATTCTTCCGGTATTTCATCGACCGCGCTCATCTCGAGGACCCCACCCGGACGCATTTGGAGCACAACGGCGTGTGGATCCGCATCACCCCCTGGCTGCCGTGGATGTTGCTGGGTCAGATGCCGGGGCACGTTCTCTACAACGGTATGTTTGCGTCGAGCGATTCGCTCGACTACTTCAAACCCGCGGTGCTCGAGCGGGTGCGCACGCACTATCCGCAATACATGACCGCTCCGACGACGTGGTACGGGCCGAGCTTATCGAGCATCGAGCACTATGCCTTGGAGCAGCAACCCTCCCCCGTCAAGTGACGTCGGGGGAGGAAACGCAACTGCCGACGCACGGGTCCGAATCAAAGCTTGACCCTCACGCGCAAGCCAATTTCCTCCTTGTCCGGCGCCTGCACCAGAATTCCCTGGTTGGAGAAGCTCGCATTCGGAGCAATGAGATTGGGCACACGTTCAGCAAAATCCCAATGCGAGTCGTTCAACAAGTTCTTGGCGAACAGCTCGATCGAATACTGATTCTTCTGGATCCCCAAAAGCGCGTTGACACGAGCGTAGGCGGTTGTTTTCACGATGTTGATGTCGCTGTCCCACATGCTGCCGGTGTAGTTTACGTCGCCCCGCGCGTACCAACCCCAATCACCCGCCAGGTGATCCGTGAACTGGGTTGAAAAGTTTCCGGTCCAGGCGGGCACGCGCGACAGTTCATTGCCCGAAAAGCTGTCGATACCACCCACCGTGAAGCCGGCGTACGTGGCGTTCGTATACTTGTCCCAGATGGCGTGCACGTAGTTTATGTTGAGTGAGGCCGTCCACTTTTCCGTGACGAGTGCTTTGGTGGACAGTTCGAATCCTTTCAGCGTCGCGGTGTTGCTCAGGTAGAGGTACGTGCCGTTGGCAGGCAGCGGACCTCCAAAAACCGCCGTGGAGGTTTGCTGGTTTTTCCACAGGCTATGATAGAAATCTGCGGTGATTTCGATTCGATTGTCGAGCAGCGACTGCTTGAACCCGAGTTCTGCGCTTTCCAATTTTGGCTGTTGCGTATAATCGTTGACACCATAGCTTGCAACATAGGCTTTCTGCGCGGGCGTCAGGCTGAGGTAGCCGGTATTGAGCAGTGTTGGCTGCACGCCCTCCGAGTAGCTCAGGTAAACCATGCTGCCGGGCAGCGGTTTGTAGCGGACGATGAATCGCGGCAGAGCGGCTCTGTTCGTTTCGCTGACCTTGAAGGCCTGGCCCGCAACGGGCGTCGCACTGGGCTGGTCGGTATTTTTATCGGACTGATAGCGGACTTCCGCCGTCGCAGTGAGATTGTGCAGGATGTCGTAATCGACCGATGCATAGACGGCCGGCACGTAGCTGCGCTCATTCCCATAGTCGCTCAATCCGCTGTAGCCGGCCAGGTATGCGTACGGGGATCCGGCCAGCCCGGGACCGTAGTAGCTGTCCTCTTCGTACTGGTAAAGATCCGTGAAGTAGCTGGCGCCGACCAGCCCGCGCAAGGGAAGTTGTTGGTCCGAGGCGAGGCGGGCATCGATGGTCAGGTCTTCGGACACGGTCGGGAGCGAGGAAAGAAAGCTGTCGGTGCTGGAGCGATCCACGTCCCAGATGGTATTGGTCAGGCTGCTGTTGTAGCCGACGTTGAAAGCGGCCGTCCAGTTCGACGGCAGCGCATACTCGGCGAGCAGGGATAAACGCAGCATGTCGCGGCGCATGCCGGTGTGGTCGAGCCCGGGAACCTTGTCCTGAAACGAATTGTGCAAGCTGTTGGCGACCCCTATCGGAACGTACGCAGCCGGCAGGGCGGTGTTCGCGTTGACGACCTGGATTCCCGACGTCAACAACTGGTTGAGGGTCGGTATGTGGTTGCAGATGTACTCCTGGCTGAGCGTCACCGGAACCGAGGCACCGGCGGCGTTTTGTCCTTTGAACGTATGGCCGCCACAATTGTTGGCGTACGACGCCTCACCCGGGATGTAGCCGATCGCGGCAGATGAATCGTCGTCCTGTTGATAATGACCGTTCAGCCGCACACGCAGGCCGTTGTCCGGCGTGAACGCCAGGGAGGCATCGATCCCGCGGGTCTTCTCCGCGCCCAGCGGGCCGCCGTCCGAGGCGGTGTATTCCGCGGCTTTGATGTGGTTGACGAAGGACACCCGCCCATCGAGGATACCTTGCACGATCGGACCCTGAACGGTCAGCACGTCGTCGGACGAACCGCGGTCGGTGCCGGACGCTTCGACCTCGACGTGGAACTCATCCGCCGGTGCCTTGGTGATGAAGTTGATCGCGCCACCAAACGTGTTTCGGCCGAAATACGTGTTCTGCGGCCCCTTGAGCACTTCGACGCGGTCGATGTCGACCGTGCTTACGGAAGCCTGGCCTCCGGAGACGAAGATACCGTCCACGAACAACGACCCGGAGTTTTCCCGCACGTCGCCGTAGGTCGATTGCAGGCCACGGAAGACGATCGACCCTTCCGCCCGCCCCCCTGCGCCCGTGCTCGCGGTCTGCTGGAACGTGAATCCAGCCACATCTTTGAGCGATTGCAGGTCGTGGATGTTGGCTTGCGCAAGATCCGCTGCGCTGAAGGACTGAACCGAAATCGGCACGTCCATCTGATTTTCGGCCCTCTTACGCGCGGTCACGACGATCTCACCGAGACCGACGTTCGTCGCGGCATCCGGGGCATCCTGGACATCCGCAGCTCCTGCTGCCCAAGCGGTGAGCGGCGGAGCCGACGCGGTGGCCGCGCAAAGCGCCAACATAAAAAATGCCTTCCTTGCCAACGGCGCCGCTGCACAGTGATCGCCGTGATTCCCGTCCACATACCTTTGCATGACCACCCCTCCCTGTTTTTTGAAAGCCGAATCGCGACGTCGTTGGATTGAAGGCGCAATCGTAGAGGCGAGTAGTAAAGGTCCGCAAAATGGATGTCAACTTCAGTGGCCGATAATCGGTCAGAGCGTGAAATTGCCTTCGATTCCTTTGGCCGCGGCGTGCCCGCATTCCGGCAAGCAAAGGCGAAAATATTTTTTGCAATCCGGTTTTCGCGTCTCGGCGGGTGCAGGTTTTGTTACGCTCCCGCTACGATCACTCATTACGGTCACGAGCACGCGAGGCGTTCATATGTCATTCGAGGATCAAGTCATTCTGGTGACCGGTGCTTCAGGGGGGATCGGTGTCGAGTTATGCCGCTTATTGAGAGCGAAGGGCGCAACCGTCATTGCGAGCGATCGTCCTGCCGCCGGCAAGGCAGGCGGGCCGGTCCATGAGGGTTCCGCCACGGTCGATCTCGACGTCACGGTCGAGGCGGACTGGGAGAGTGTCATCGCCCAGGTTACCGGGAATCACGGTGCCTTGAACGGTCTCGTCAATATTGCAGGCGTTTTCACACCGGGTATTCCCTTCGAAGACATGACCTTGCTCCAATGGCGTCGGCACATGGATGTGAATCTCGATGGCACTTTCATGGGTTGCCGGTTTGCCATTCGGGCGATGGCCAAGACCGGCGGTGGTTCCATCGTGAATTTCTCTTCGGGTCTCGCCAATATCATGCTGAGCGACGGGGGCGCCTACTGCGTGTCGAAGGCGGCCGTCCTGGCATTGACGCGGTTGGCCGCCAAGGCCGGCGGAAAACACAAGGTGCGGGTCAACGCCGTGCTGCCGGGCGCGATCGATACGCCCATGCTCTGGGGCAACTTACGTGATGGCATGGAACCAAAAACGTTGATCGATATGCTGATAAAACAGCATCCGATCGGCCGAATCGGCGTTCCCGGCGATGTCGCCCGAGCCGTCGCATTTCTGCTCGATCCGGACAACAGTTTTGTCACCGGCGCCCTGTTGGCGGTGGATGGTGGTCAACTCGTCGATTGAGCTTGCATCTTTTCACGGGTCGTCGCGTCGACTTGGACGACCTTCGCGGCGTAGACGCAGCTGAACCGCGAGCAGGCCGCGTTTATCGAGCGGAAAGCGTGACATGACCGCGCAGCCCAGCGCAATCAAGGCGGCGGGCACCAAGGTGGCGAGGACGCGCAGCGCCATGATGGCCCGGGGCGAATTGAGCGTACTGGCGGGATCAAAGCCCCAGTGGCCCGCCAGCCAGAGGGCGGCGCCCGTTGCTATCAATGCGAGTTTCAGCGTGAGCCCGACCAGCCCGATGTGGATGCCGGTAGATTCCTTCCCTGTTCTCCACCGGGCATATTCGGCGGCATCGGAGGCCACAGCGAATGGCAGCATCGACAGCGGCGACGTTGCCAGATTCGTGAATATAAAGACGGCGAAGATGACGGCGTGGTCGCCGGGCCGCAGGAAGAACGTGGCGAGGGTTCCCAGCATGGGCACGCCTGCGAGGAGCACCAGGGATCGCGCCCTGCCTGTCCAGTCCAGCAGGCGCGCATAGCCAGGAGCCACCGCGATCGCAGCCAGCTGCGCGGTCAGCCACATAAGCACGAATAATTCCGGCACCCCCAGCACGTAGCTTACGTAAAAAGGCAGCAAGGCCGTGTACCAGTACACCCCGGTCTGAATGAAGAAGTTTCCCACCAAAAGAGGGTGAAACACCGGATTCGCCAGCGCGTGAGCGTAAGAGGCCTGGGCGCCGGTCCGTCCGCCCGAGGTGTGTTCCGGCGTGAGCCACAGGTACAGCCCCAGGGCGACCGGCATGATCACGACGGTGATGAGCGCCGTTACCGACAGCATCTCGCCGTAGGGCACATGGGAACCGTAGGAGGCCTGATCCAGGAACGCGGCAAATGGTTTCAACCAGGCGGCGCCGATGTCGCGAGTCCAGCGGGCTGCGATGTGACGAATTCCGGCCGTGTGCTCATCCCCCGTCAGGAATACCACGAAACTCGGCAGCATTCCGCCGAACGAGGCGAACATGCCCTGCGCGACATTGATGCGGTTGCGGCTGGCGTTGTTGGCCGTGATCTCCGCGGCTTGTGCGATGTACGGAATGACCACGGCCGTCCAGCACCAGAAGAAACAGGCCATCAGCACGATGGTGTCGAACGCGGTGACCGCCGTCCCTGGGCGGAATAGCCGCCACATGCTCAACAAGAAAAGCGGCGTGCCGAGGACCACCCAGGGACGGCGGCGGCCGAAGCGGCCGCGCGTATTGTCAGAAAGATACGATACCGTGACATCCGAGGTAATATCCGCCAGGCGTCCGATCATGGTGGCAATGCCGATGTTGGCAAGCGACAGTCCCAGCGACACACTGTAGTAACCGGGAAGAAAATTCGGCAGCGAAGCAGCGGCCATCACCAGCGGCCACATGAGCGCGCTGTAGGCGATGATCCGCCCCGTGCCGAGCGGTGAATCTAACCGGCTCACCCATTGCCACCATCGGGCCGTGAGTCGGGCAGACCGAGCAACTGGCGCCGCAGATCGGTCTCGTCGGCTACGCCCCAGCGCTCCACGGCCCTGCCGCCCTCGAATCGCACCCAATCCATGCCGGTGAAGGTGATCCGACGCCCGGTCGCGGCTATACCCATGAACGTATCGAGGTGTGTCGCGAAGTACCGGATGCGCTCGACGACAACGCTACCCTCGCCGATCTGTTCGATGATGACGTGGGTAAAGTCGGGAAAGGCGCGGTAGAACGCCCGCCCGCGCTGCTCCGGCGTCAGGCCGTCGAAGCCGGTGTGGTTGGCGCCATAGTAGGCAAAATTCGCGGCAATATAGGCACCGCCCGCATCCGGACCGTCACGGTCCAGCACCTCATAGTATTCGCGGGCCAATCGTTTGTGCAATTCGACGAGTGTTTCGGTCATGGCGGTGACGAGTGACTCCTGAATTGCGGGTCCACGCCCGGCATCCTCAATAGTTTTGCGAGGTCGGACGCAGCACGATCTCGTTGATGCTGATCGTTTGCGGTTGCGCGATGGCGTAGCGGATTACCTCGGCGACGCTCTCGGCCGGCAGCGCGTCCGCATACGCGGCGGCGATCCGCTCGCGCAGTTCGCGATCTAAAATGGTGGAATGCAGCTCCGACGTGACCGCACCCGGCGTTATCACCGTAGAGCGAATGTCGGGCGCGATTTCCCTCCTGAATGCTTCGGCAATCGACAGCACAGCGGCCTTGGTGGCGCAGTACACGGCCGCGTCCGCCATGGGCTCGTGCCCGAGGGTGGAGGCGATGTGGATGATGTGTCCGGACTTCTGCGCTCGCATGAAGGGCAGCACGGCTGCCATTCCGTAGAGCACCCCTTTGAGGTTGATGTCGATCATGCGATCCCACTGGTCGACTTGCAGATCGGCGAGCGGCGCAATCGACATCACGCCCGCATTGTTCACCAGCACGTCTATGCGCCCGAAAGCCGCGAATGCTGCTGCCGCCAGGCTTTCCATGGCGTGACGATCCGATACGTCCGTCGCCCGGTACTCGGCGAGTCCACCGTCGGCACGAATCCGCCGGGTCAGGGCAGCAATGACGTCCTCGCGTCGCGACGCCAGCATGACGCGGGCACCGGCGGCGGCCAGGCATACTGCCGTCGCGGCGCCGATGCCGCTCGAAGCTCCGGTGACGATCACCGCCTTGTCCATGTGTGGGGAAATATTCGTCATCGAGTATCGAGAACTCTAGTGGAAACCGCATGCGCGGCGCAAATCGCACCGGCCCGCTATCCGGGACTGCTGCCTGGCGCCGCTTGCTTTGCTTGATTCTCGCTCAGTCCTATGGCAGCGTAATTCCGAAACCAGGCTCACTCACGCGGTACGCATCCATGGCCCCCCCACCCGACGAGCGCCCCACCTACGCCTCAGACTACATCGAGGGCGATTGGCGCAAGTCGGTTTTTCTGCAGGATGCGCAGGTCGACAATCTGATGACGGCTCTGCTCGGGCTCGGCGGCGAGTTTTGGGCGCTGCGTCGGCGACTCATGGTGGTCGAGGAACTGCTGGCTTCTAAGTGCGGCATCGGCGCCGCGGATATAGACGGCTATGTACCCGCCCCGGAAGCACAGGCCGCCTGGGATAAACGGCGGGATGATTTCATAGAGCGGGTGTTCGCCGTATTGATCCGTGACACGGCCGACGTGTCGGCAGCCATCGAGACCGCAAACCCGGTACGCCGGCCGCCGCGGACACCGGGTGATCCGTGATGTCCCGGGCCGGCGCGCATCGCGAGGACACTGCAGCGACACCCGATGTGTTCATCGACGCGAAAAACTTGTCCGTCGAGCTGAAATCGCGCCACGGTGTGCGCCTCCCGGATATGGACGCAAGCAGCCAGCTCGATTTTGCGCGCGGCTTCAAGGCCTGGCTGGCCGCCGACTGGCAGAAACCCGAGGCGCTCGCAGAACGCGGACGCGAACTGGAGCGGCGGGGTTTCGCACCCGGTGATACGACGTTGGATCATGCAGAATGTTTCGACATCCTGATGAAGGATCCGGTCTATGCCGCCCGCATACGCCTGCAGTGGAGCATTCACGATTTCATGTGGGATCGCACCCTGCGCGCTTTCCACAGCCGTGCCGAGTTCTATCTACGGGCGATGGAAGACACCGATCGCACCGGCCCTGGCACCCTGAGGCTGCGGCCCGACCTGGCGATTCCCGATCAAGCCCGCCAGGAGATACACCGCCAGCCCGGCGGCTTCGTGGGAGATCCCTTCGCCGGCTGGGTGTACCACTACGCGCTCTCGCTGGCGCATTACGGGGGCATGAGCGATCACGATGAGGTCTTCTTTCAGATCGCGCAGAGCCATCCGCTTCCGGCGGATGGGATGGCCACGCGCATCTTGGACATCGGCTGCGGTCCGGGCCAATGTACGACCGCATTCAAGCAGCGATTTCCGTCGGCCGAGGTGTGGGGCCTGGACGTTGCGGGGCCGATGGTGCGTTACGCTCATCACCGTGCCGTCAAACTCGGTATCGAGGTGAACTTCACCCAGGATCTGGCCGAATCGATGCCTTTCCCCGACGGTCATTTCGATATCGTCAGCGATTACATCATGCTGCACGAAACCGATCTCGTATCCTTGCGGGCAGTCGCGCGGGAGGTGTATCGCGTATTGCGGCCGGGCGGCGTCTTCGGTCATCTCGATGCCTACACGGCCGGGCATCCAACCCACCGGCCGCCGGCCGATCTGCAAGGCAAGGCCATGTTGTGGAACATCCACCGTAACAACTACGAGCCGTACTATCTCGACTACTCGGCGCTGGATTTCCCGTCGGTGTTGAGAGAGGTCGGATTCGATCTGCAACTCGATGGCCCGCCCGTCTTGTGGAACGGGCGGCCGCGCACGCTGGCTACGAAGCCCGCCTGATCCGCGGCCTGGCCTCGGCAATCACCTCGAATGTCGGATGGCAAAACAGTCATCGAATGCTTCATCGCGCGCGTCAACGCGCACGATTGCGCCGGCGCGGCCGTTTTGCTCTCCGAGGATTGCGTGCTTCATACGGGGGGGCTTGGCCACGGACGGCGGGTGGGCCGTGAAGCCTGGCAGAGCCTGATGGAATCATTGCAAGCCGCCTTTCCAGACCGATGCGTCCTCATGCATGAAGTCATCGCGGAGGGTGAGCGTGTGGCACTCAGGTTAACTTGGACAGGCACGCATCTGGGTGAATTCGCCGGTCGGGCTGCCACCGGCCGCAAGGTCGAGGTGAACGGCATCGACGTTTTCTCCGTGCGCGATGGGCGCATCGTCGAACAATGGCTGGAACACGACGTGCTGTCGCTGTACCAACAACTCGGCATGGCGCCGGGCCGGTCCGACAATTGGCCGAGTACTTAACGCCGGGGCAAGCGTACGGTGGCCGAATAATGGCCAACGCCGTTGACGCATTGCGCGCGCTGATGCCAAATCGGGACGAACCGCAGTGCGGAATCATTGTTGTAAAGAAGCTACGGGCCTCTCCAACGATTGATCTGCCCGGGGTTGCGCTCAGATTGAAACCAACAAATATGGGGATCCAAATGCCTGTCCTTTCAAGGAGTAAATCTCTTGCGGGGCGCGCCGTGCCGGCGCTGCTTGCCCTGCTCGCCAGCGTTGCGGTCACCCGCGTCGAATCCGCGCAGACGGCGGGGGATAACGGAACGACCGCCGACAGAGGCGCCGGCCTCGAGGAGGTCGTGGTGACTGCCCGACGCAAGACGGAGAAACTCGAGGACGTTCCCTTGTCCGTGTCGGCTTTCAGCGCCGACCAGATGCACGACCTCGGGATCGTCGACCTGGTTACGTTGTCGAGCTTCACGCCCGGCTTCCAGTTCAGCGACTTCACCAACGGCCGCAGCGACCGTGGCGCCTACCGCTCGATGGTTTTCCGTGGAATCACCTCGGCCGGCAACACGGGCGTCACGGCCGACGCGCTCGCGTTTCTGGACGGTGCACCCGTGACGTTCAACGATATCCTGATCACCGACTCGATCGAGCAGGTCGAGGTTCTGAAAGGGCCACAGAACGTCTACTTCGGCCGCTCAACCTTCACCGGCGCGGTCAACTACGTGACCCGTAACCCTGGAGAAAAGCTCGCCATCACGACCACCTACGAAGCGGGCAACTTCAGCGACTTCAAGTTCGACGGCCACATCGAGGGCGGTCTCATCGGCAGCGTCCTCACCGCCGGATTGGACGTGCAGCTCGCGTCGAAGGATGGCCAGTACACCAATGCCGCCGAGCCGTCGGAAAGTTTCGGCGGCCGCAAGAACCAGTCGTTTGCGGTGACCTTGTTCTTCAGGCCCAACGATGACCTCTCCATCAAGGCGTACGGCACGTACTTCAAATACGACGACGGCATCAGCGACTCCATCGTCATCCCCTCGGCTGCTCTGTTCAACTGTAATCCGGGGGGCAGCGGGGGCACCGGCAATTTTTATCACTGCGGCACCCTTCCCGCGCTGCAGAGTTCCTGGATCGCCCAGTCCAACAACTACACCGCGCAGGAAAACCAACAACTCAATCACCCGGCGGGCGGCTACTATCCGTTCTACAACGGCTGCAATCATTTGGGACTTTGCGCGATCACGACGGGCGGCCACGTCATCACGAACTATGCCCTGCCGTGGTTCGGCCTGAAGTTCCAGAACATCACGGCCTACCACATCAAGACCGACGCCGACCTCGCCAATGCCGTCGATCAAAATGTGAATGCCAGCCCGAATACGGGCTACTACGGGAATCCGCTGTACCCGAACGCACCGGCCGTCACCCCGGTGTTCGACTACAACATCATCGACAAGATCTGGGATATCAGCACCGAGTTTCGGCTGACCTCGGCCGACAACCAACCCCTGCGCTGGACCTTCGGCACGAACTACGTCCATACCGTCGACTACCAGCAGCTGTGGTTCTACACGAGCCCGACCGGTACGGTACCGCCCAATCCCAATGTGGCGACCACGGCCACCGGCGCACGCACGCTCGGCATCTTCGGCGGCTTATATTACGATCCGGTCCCGTCGGTGACCTTGAGCGCGGAATTGCGTCATCAGGCGGATCGACGCGAGGACACTGTCGCTGCGAGCGACGTCACGCTCGAGAAGGTTTTCAACAGCTGGTCGCCGCGGCTCTCCGCACAGTACAAGTTCGATCCCAACCTGAATGCCTATCTCTCGTACTCGGCCGGCTCGCGTCCGGGTGGGTTCAATTCCATCATCTATGGCCTGCCGCAGAGCCTCAAAAATCAGATCGCGGCGTTGGTGGGCACCGCTCCCCTGGCTTACGACGAAGAGAAGCTCTACCAAGTCGAACTCGGACTCAAGGGCAATTTCCTGAACAACACGGTGAGTGTCGACGTGGCCGCTTACACCGGCAAACTGACCCACCAGCAGACCGACCAAACTGCCATCCTGCTCACCCCCGACCCCGTTTACGGCGGCCGGTTCGATCTGTACACCAGTAACGGCAGCGTGGGGCTGTACGGCATCGAGGGAGATGCGCGCTGGAAGATGTCGCGCATTCTCACGGCCTCGACCACCTTTGCCTTCAACCACACCGCCGAACACACTTCGGGCTGCTACTCGTGCGCACAGATCACCGGTAACTCGTCGCTCGACGGCCAGCGGCTGCAGGATGCACCTGAGTACACCGCCTCCTTGGCCCTGGACGCGGCGGACAGTCTTACCGCCGAGGCCGCCTGGTTCGCACACGTGGACTATGCCTACCGCGGCAGCATCTTCATAGAGGAAAACGGCGTCAATCTCGCGCAGACGGGCGCCTCCAACAAGGTGAACAGCCAGATAGGCATTCAGAACGGCAATTACACCTACTCGTTGTGGGTAACAAATCTGACGGACGACAAGACGTATACCGGCGGCGAGCTGAGCGCCGACTTCCTGAGCGGCTCTGCCTACGGGATTCGGGCGGGTCTTCCGGATCGTCGCGCCTACGGCGTGCGCCTGAAATATAAGTTCCAGTGATGATCCGGCCGTTCCGGTCACTACCAGGAGGTGGCGCTTGGGCTCGCAATACATTTCGCTCGGTTGGTATGTCCGCTTCGTGCCGCCCGACCTCGCCGACATCATGGACGGGTTTTATGCGGACGTGATAAGGCTCCCGCGCCTGTGGCATTCACGGGTCGCCGATGGCAAGCCCGAGAGCAAGGACCTCTACTGGGCCGGCGAAACGCTGGTCGAGAACCACAACTGCGGGGGTCGCGGCGCGATGATCGGTGCCCGCGAAGCCGATCCTGCCGTGGCCCGGCAGGTGCAGTTCTACCGTGTCAGCGAGCTCGACGCCATCGTGGCGACGCTGCGCTCCAGGGGCGCCACCGTTCTCGGCCCGCAGGCCTGCGTGTATGGTCGCGAGGCTTTCGTGATCGACCCGATGAACATGCTGCTCGGTTTGCGGCAGAGCGACCCCGCGTCACCCTCGCCACAGGATGCCGAGGCCGCCCGGCGGCGTCTGCGTGGCGAGGCGTTCAATCCCGGCTGTAACCCCATGCCCCCGGGCTGGCAGGAGCTCGGCTGGGTGCGCATCAGGGTTGCCGATGTGCAGCGCCTCAAGCGGTTCTACGCCGACGTGATGGGCTTTCCGTCGATCGGCGAGGTCGACGGGACGGTCTCGTTCGATCTCGGGGACAACGCGATTTTAGAACTCGCACCCGGCGGTGTTCCACGAAGCCCGCCGGCCGTACAGATGAGTTCCGTGGCGGCCATCATCATGCGCGTCCACGACGCATTGGGTTTGCGTGCAACCCTGCACGGGGCAGGCGTGCACTTCGTGCATGACCTGATCCCGACGCCCAAGGGCAATCTCTGCTACGTCTCGGATCCGGAGGGCAACGTCATCGGCTTCAGCGACCGCTTTCATCCGAGCACCTACGTCGCACCGTTGCCGTTGGAGCTTCCCCCGGTTAGTCTCGAGGACGCGGAAGCCCAGCGCCGCTGGGTCGAATCGAAGGCGCGATAGGTTGCAACAACGAGGTGTTCATGGAACCGAGCTACTTTACACGCTACGAACAACTCAAGATGCACCGCGACGAACAGGGCATTCTCGAGGTACGCCTGCACACCCGGGGCGGTCCGTGCCTGTTCGGTCCACGAACCCACGAACACATGGTCGATGCCTTTTACGACATCAGCCGCGATCCCGACACGCGGGTGATGATATTGACCGGTACCGGCGACAGCTGGATCGCAGCGTTCGATGAATCGCAGGGCACGGAGAAAGACGATTTCACGGTGCCGAAGAATTGGGATCGGGTCTATTGGGAAGGCAAGAAAGTCTTGCAGAACCTCCTCGACATCGACGTGCCGGTGATCGCGGCGGTCAACGGTCCGGCATTGGTGCACAGTGAATATATCCTGACCTGCGACGTGGTGCTCGCCTCCGACACGGCGGTGTTCCAGGACCTCCCGCACCTCGCGTTCGGCCTGACGCCCGGCGACGGCGTGCATGTGTTGTGGCCGCATGTATTGGGCCCGGTGCGCGGTCGCTATTTCCTCGCCACGCAGCAAAAAATTGCCGCCGAGGAAGCCCTCCGCCTCGGGGTGGTGAACGAGGTGCTCCCGGCCGAAGCGCTGATGCCGCGCGCATGGGCCCTCGCGAAGCAGCTGGCCGCACTGCCCACCTTGACCCTGCGCTACATGCGGGTGGCGACGGCGCAGCGGCTCAAGGAGCTGGTCGTTCGCGAAGTGGGTCATGGCCTGGCTCTGCAGGGCTTGAGCGGTGCGGCGCTCGGCAATCCGGGACCCAATCCCCTGCCACAGGACCGCCGCAAATAATCGCATGAACATCAACCAGAATCTGAGCTCTCTGAAGCGCGGGTTGCGCGCGTTGTCCTTGCTCAACATACGCGAAACCCTGACCGCCACGGCTCTGGGCGCCGAATTGCGGCTGCCCCGCACCACCGCCCGTCGTGTACTCGATACGTTGGTCGAGGAAGGTTATGCCGAGAAGGTGGCGCGGGACCACAAGTATCGGCTGACGCCGATGGTCAGCATGTTGTCGAGCGGTTTCTCGGACGAGAGCTGGATAGCGCACGTGGCCGAGCCTCTCTTGGCCAAGAAAACCGCCGCCATCGGCTGGCCTTTGGTGATCGCGACGCCGAACAGTGATCAAATGATGGTCAGGGTGTCGACCGATCGCCTGACACCACTGACCATCGACCATTTCAGCGTGGGCTTCAAGACTCCCATGCTGCATGGTACCAGCGGGCACGTCATGCTGGCCTTCATGACTCCACCGCATCGCGACCTCGCCTTGCAGGTGCTGCGCAATTCCCCCGACCCGAAACAGGCACTGGCACGCGAGGATGAAAGAATTCGCTCCATGCTCAACGTGGTGCGTGCCCAAGGCTATGCTTACATCATATACAAGGAGTATCCGGAGGCGACGGTCGGCGTACCGATATTTCTGAACGGCGTGGTGCGAGCCTGCCTGCTCATGGGGTATGTCAAGGCGGCGATAAAACCGACACAGATCGTGGATAAGTACGTGCCGCAGCTCAAGGTCTTGTCGCAGGAGATCACCGCGGGTGTCACGGCGCTGCGCCTGCGCCGCCGGGAAGGTCAACGGCTCGCCGCCAAGCCGTCCCGACGCAGCGTGCCGACTTAAAAGCATTTACGCGCTCCCGGCGCGACACAGGACGCCGCCGCGGGGTACGCCGGAAAACTGCGCTAGACGTTCCGCGCCTTCAATCCCGCGCTGGCGGCGGCCTCGTCGTTGTCCGGCGAATCCCCAGCCGCAGAAATCGCGCCGATCACCCGGCCCTCGAGGCCTCTGATCAGCACGGCCCCCGGCAGGGGCAACATCTGACCTTTGAGCGTTTCCGCCAGCGTCACGCACAGCGCGATATTGCCCCCGAATATTTCGGCGACGGTACGCGATGACATCGAGAAGCTGAGTGCACCACGCGCCTTGGCGACGGCGATGTCGATGCCGGAATGGCCGCCCCCATCCTCGCGCACCGAAGCGCATACGTGGCCGCCGGCATCGAGCACGACGACGGCCAAGGGCGCCAGGGAGTGCGCCCGCGCGTAGGCCAATGCCGATTGGATGGCCGCGGTCGCACCGGCCAGTGTCACTTCTTCCATTGTGCTTTCCTTACCCATAGAACCAATACCAGTGTCAGCGCATAGAAAAGAGTACTCAGGCCCACGTAGGCGACCGCAATCCCTACCAGGGTGGTGTGCGATTGCCGGGCTCCGACACCGCTGCTCGATTCTACGAATCCGAAGGCGCCGAGAGTCAGCGCCACCAGCGCGCCGCCTGCGGCGAAGCCGATCTTCTCCACCGCCAGCCATATTCCGCCGATCATGCCTTCGAATCGCGTATCCCCGGCCGCGCGCGTCTCGACCGCGACATCGGACATCATGGCCACCAACATCAGCACCAGCCCCGTCACGATGAAACCCGCCAGGAAGCCGAGCACGGGCACGGGCCAAAACAGCCGCTGCGGCACGGTGAGCCAGAGTGCGTTGACCACGAGATACATGCCGAGCGAAGCGACGCAGCAGGTCGTGCGAGATAAGCGCTTCGCAGCGGCGACCCATAGAGGCTGCGCGATGATCTGGCCGATGGTCGAGGCCAGGATACAGGCGCCGATCGCCGAGAGCGGCTGGTCCAACCAGTACAGAAAGAAGTAGGCGAAGGCTCCGTAGCCCACACCTTCCCCCATCT
>CAZZYJ010000021.1:0-11786 GCA_964658215.1 uncultured Steroidobacteraceae bacterium
CTTTGGATCGAATGTTCATTTCGTTTTCTCCGCGGGCGCCGCCGGCGCGTCCGCTTTGGCTGCTGTAGAACCGGTTTGTCCCTTCGCGGCGTTCGCGAGGAACTGCCCGATCAGATTTTCGAGAACGAACGCCGACTGCGTGAAATCGATCTTATCCTTGTCCTTGAGATAAGTGTCCGAGCCACCCGCCGTCAGTCCGATGAATTTGCCGCCGAGCAGCCCCTGCGTATAGATGCTCGCGTCGCTGTCGCTCGGGATCTGGTTGTACTTGTCGTTGATGTTCATCACCACGACGGCCTTGTAATCGTGCGTGTCGAAGTCGATCTTGATCACCCGCCCGATCTCGACGCCCGACATCGACACCGGCGCGCCCACCTTGAGGTCACCGATGTTGTCGAAACGCGCGGTGACGTCGTAGTGCGGCACCTTGCCGAACGAGATGCCGCGGCTGGTGGTCTGCGTCGTCAAGAAGAACAGCGCGGCAAACCCCAGCAGCACGAACAATCCCGTGCCCAGATTCAATGTACTCGTCCTGCGCATAACAATTCCCTCTTACATCGCCGCGGCTACAGAAACGCCGCGGTGAGCAGATAATCCAAGAACAAAATTACCACCGCGGACGTGACGACGGTCCGCGTGGTGGCACGTCCCACCCCGGCCGCCGTGGGTTCCGCATAATAGCCCTCGTAAACGGCGATCAAGCTGCAGGTCACCCCGAAGATGATGCTCTTGACGATGCCTTCGTAGATGTCCGACAAGCCGACGCCGGCACGCATCTGCGACCAGAAGCTGCCCGAGTCGACGCCCATGATCTGCACCCCGACGAGCTGCGCGCCATAGATGCCGATCAGGCTGAAGATGGCAGCGAGCAGCGGCATGGAGATCGCACCGCCCAGAAAACGCGGCACCACCACCCGCTGGATGGGGTCCACCGCCATCATTTCCATGGCCGACAGCTGATCGGTGGCACGCATCAACCCTAGCTCCGACGCCAGCGCCGTGCCCGCACGTCCCGCGAACAGCAGCGCGGTGACCACGGGCCCGAGTTCCTTCACCAGCCCGATTGCCGCCGCCGTGCCCAGCGCTTCCTCCGAACCGAAGCGCTCGAGGAGCTGGTATCCCTGCAAGGCCAGCACCATCCCGACGAACAGACCCGACAGCATGATGATCACCAGCGACAGGGCACCGGCGTTGAATATCTGCGCGACGATGAGGTCGAAGCGCAGCAGCGCGCGCGGGATGCAGATGATGAGACGCAGCAGGAACCGCACCACCCTGCCGAGCCCCTCCAGCGAGTCGACGAAACTGTCCCAGGCTTCCTTGATGACGGTCAAGGACGCTCGCCCCGTGCCAGCAGCTCGCCGAAATAGTCCACGGCCGGATAATGGAACGGAACCGGGCCGTCGGCCAGGCCGCCCATGAACTGGCGCACGATTTCCGAGGGCACGTTGCGCAATTCCTGGGGCGTGCCCTTGGCGACGACCTTGCCGCCCGACAATAGAAAGACGTTGTCCGCCACGGTGGAAATTTCCTTCACGTCGTGCGAGACCACGATGCTGGTGAGCCCGAGGGCGTCGTTCAAACGCCGGATGAGCCGCAATATCACCCCCATGGAAATGGGGTCGAGGCCCACGAACGGCTCGTCGTAGATCAGGAGTTCCGGATCCATCACGATGGCCCGTGCGAGCGCGACCCGCCGACTCATGCCACCGGACAACTCGGTGGGCATAAGCTCGGCCGCACCCCGCAGGCCGACGGCCTGCAGCTTGGTGAGCACGATCTGACGGACCAGGCGCTCGGGCAGATCGGTGTGTTCGCGCAACGGAAACGCCACGTTTTCGAACACGCTCAAGTCGGTGAGCAACGCCCCGTTTTGGAACAGCATGCCCATACGGCGGCGCAACATGTAGAGTTCCGAGCGCTTGAGCGTGCGCATGTCCGCGCCGGCCACGACGATAGCACCCGAACTCGCGCGAACCTGGCCGGTGATGAGCCGCAGCAGCGTGGTCTTGCCGGTGCCGCTCGGCCCCATGATGGCGGACACGCCGCCGCGCGGTATGGCCATGTCCAGCCCCTCGAAAATCGAACGGCCGCCCACGGAATAGCCGAGGCTCTGGATATCGACGATGGGTACGATTTGATTCAACTGGGTGCGCGAGGCCGCGCCGGAGGCGCGGCCATCAGAGCCGGCGGTCAGGCAGCGGCGGTTTCCATCGATGCCTGGTAGGCACCCCCGGCCGCCAGACCGTTCAGCCTGGCGCGCGCGGCGAAGGCTTTCTGACCGGCGGCGAAATCCGCCGGCTTGCCACCCCAGGCACCGAGCGCGGTTTCCTGCAACGCCCGCCCGTAACTGAACGTGAGCGCCCACGGCAGCTTCCCCGCGGCATTCATCAGGCTCAGATGCAGGGTGGCCGCGGCCGGGCTCTGGCCGCCCGACAGGAAGGCGATGCCGGGAACCGCCGCCGGCACCTGGCGCCGCAGCGTACGCAGCGTGGCCTCGGCCACTTCCTCGGCGGACGCCTGCTGGGTGCACTTCTTCCCGGCGATGACCATGTTCGGCTTGAGGACCATGCCTTCCAACTGGACACGCGCCGCGAACAGGTGGGAAAACACGCGGTCCAGCACGACGTTGGTGACTTCCTCGCAGCGCGCGAGGGTGTGGGCACCGTCCATGAGCACCTCCGGTTCGACGATGGGGACGATGCTCGCCTCCTGACAGAGCGTGGCGTAGCGCGCCAGCGCCTCGGCGTTCGCGTCGATGGCATACGCGGAGGGGATTCCGGAGCCGATGTCGATGACGGCGCGCCACTTCGCGAAGCGGCAGCCGAGCTCGTAATACTCGGCGAGCCGCTCGCGCAGCCCGTCCAGGCCCTCCGTGATGGTTTCACCGGGAAACCCGGCAAGCGGCTTCGCGCCCATGTCGACCTTGATGCCCGGAATCATCTTGTTGCGGGCGAGATAGGCGGCGAACGGCACGCCGTCGCGGGTCTTCTGGCGCAGCGTTTCGTCGTAGAGGATCACGCCGCTGATGTGGTCGGCGACGTTCGCCGAGGTGAACAGCAGCTCGCGGTAGGCGCGGCGGTTTTCCTCGGTCGACTCCAGCTTGATGGTGTTGAAGCGCTTCGCGATGGTGCTCGTGCTCTCGTCGGCGGCCAGCAGGCCGCGGTGGCCGCCGACCATGGCCTGCGCCGTGGCGCTCAGTTCTGAGGTGTTCATGACTTAAGTCTCGCTCGATGGAAGATTTCAGCGCCGGTGAGAATAGCAAAACTACGTGCGGTTCGCGCTGCGGGTGGCAGTCGGTCCGAAATAGGACTAAAATTGTCCCACATAAGGGGACGGCGGGGTGGGGAATGTTGCGAATGGGGAAATTGACCGACTACGCCACCGTGGTGCTGGCCAGTCTCGCACAGGAGCCGGCGCGGCACCGGGCGGCGGCCGAGCTCGCGCAACGCACCCGCCTCAGCCGGCCCACCGTGAGCAAGGTGTTGAAGGGGCTGCAGCGGGCCGGGCTCGTGATCTCCTCGCGCGGCGCACAGGGCGGCTACCATCTTGCGCGCCCGCCCGAGCAGATCACGGCGGCGCAGATCCTGGACGTGTTCGAAGGGCCCGTCGCCATCACCGAGTGCAGCGGCGTCGCGAGCCGTTGCGGCATCGAACGGCAATGCCGGGTGGGCGGCGCGTGGCAGCGCGTGAATGCCGCCATCCGGCGCGCGCTCGACGACATGACGTTGTATCAACTGGCGGGGCTCGATGCGCCCGAGACGCGGACCTCGGACCGCGCCGCAGAACTTGGTCTCGATTCACCTGTGGGAAATACGCGTGTCCATCAAATCTCAAGAAGTTGAAGCCCTCCTCGGCCAGAAATATCGGCATGGGTTCGTCACCGACATCGAGTCCGACAGCCTGCCGCCCGGCCTCGACGAGGACGTCGTCGCGGCCATTTCGGCGAAGAAGAACGAGCCGAAGTTCCTGCTCGACTGGCGGCTGAAGGCGTTCCGCCACTGGCAGACCATGACCGAACCCGTCTGGGCCCACGTGCACTACACGCCCATCGATTACCAGGACATCTCCTATTACTCGGCACCGCGGGCGCCGTTGAACGCGCCCAAGAGCCTGGACGAGGTGGACCCGAAGCTGCTGGCGACGTACGCGAAGCTCGGCATCCCGCTGCACGAGCGCGCGCGCCTGGCGGGCGTCGCCGTCGATGCCGTATTCGACAGCGTGTCGGTGGCCACCACCTTCAAGGACAAGCTCGGCAAGGCGGGGGTGATCTTCTGCTCCTTCTCGGACGCCGTGCGCAATCATCCCGGCCTCATCGAACGCTACCTCGGCAGCGTGGTGCCGGCGGGCGACAATTTCTTCGCCGCGTTGAACTCCGCGGTGTTCTCGGATGGTTCGTTCGTGTACGTGCCGCCCGGCGTGCGCTGCCCGATGGAACTGTCCACGTACTTCCGCATCAACGCGGCCAAGACCGGTCAGTTCGAACGCACGCTCATCATCGCCGCGGAGGGTGCCTCGGTGAGTTACCTGGAGGGCTGCACGGCTCCCATGCGCGACGAGAACCAGCTGCACGCGGCGGTGGTCGAACTGGTGGCGCTCGACGATGCGAAGATCAAGTACTCGACGGTGCAGAACTGGTACCCGGGCGATGAGAACGGCCGCGGCGGCATCTTCAACTTCGTGACCAAGCGCGGCGAATGTCGCGGCCGGAACTCGAAGATCTCCTGGACGCAGGTGGAAACCGGCTCGGCCATCACCTGGAAGTATCCGAGCTGCGTCCTCAAGGGTGAGAACTCGGTCGGCGAATTCTATTCCGTCGCGGTGGCGAACAACTACCAACAGGCCGACACCGGCACCAAAATGATCCACGTCGGGCGCAACACCAAGAGCACCATCGTGTCGAAGGGGATTTCGGCGGGCCATGCCGAGAACACCTATCGCGGACTGGTGAAGATCCTGCCGGGCGCGGACGGCGCGCGCAATTTCACCCAGTGCGACTCGCTGTTGATGGGTCCGCAGTGCGCGGCACACACCTTCCCGTACATGGAGGTGAAGAACCCGACGGCCACCGTGGAGCACGAGGCGAGCACGTCGAAGATCGGCGAGGACCAGCTGTTCTACTGCCTGCAGCGCGGCATCTCGGCGGAGGACGCGGTGAACATGATCGTCAGCGGCTTCTGCAAGGTGGTGTTCAAGGAACTGCCGATGGAATTCGCCGTCGAGGCGCAGAATTTGCTGAGTGTGAGTTTGGAAGGTTCGGTGGGCTGAAGGCCCGGACGACGAAGGAACAACGTGCTTAAGATCGCTGATTTGAGCGCCCGCATCGCGGGCAAAGACATCCTCAAGGGCTTGAACCTCGAGGTCAATGCCGGCGAGGTACACGCCATCATGGGACCGAACGGCTCGGGCAAGAGCACGCTCGCGCAGGTTCTGGCGGGCCGCCAGGAATACGAGGTGACGGGCGGCTCGGTGACCTTCCAGGGCGCGGATCTGCTGGCGCTAGCCGCGGAACATCGGGCGCGCGCGGGTCTGTTCCTGGGCTTCCAATATCCGGTCGAGATCCCCGGCGTGAACAACGTCTATCTGCTCAAGGCCGCGCTCAACGCGAAGCGCAAGGCGGCGGGGGAACCGGAGGTGGATGCCTACGATTTCCTGGCGTTGATCAAGCAGAAGATGAAGCTCATGCAGATGAGCGAGTCCTTCCTCAGCCGCGGGGTGAACGAGGGTTTCTCGGGCGGCGAGAAGAAGCGCAACGAGATACTGCAGATGCTGGTGCTCGAACCGAAGCTCGCCATCCTCGACGAGACCGACTCGGGGTTGGACATCGATGCGCTCAAGGTCGTCGCCATGGGCGTGAACAGCCTGCGCGATCCGCAGCGCGCCGTAATACTCGTGACCCACTATCAGCGGCTGCTCGACTACATCGTGCCCGATCGCGTCCATGTCCTGTCGGGCGGCCGCATCTTGAAGTCGGGCGACCGTTCGCTGGCGCTCGAACTCGAGTCGCGCGGCTACGACTGGGTGGTCCAGGGCGCCGCGGCATGAGACCTGCCCTGCATGCCGCCGGGTCGGCGAGGTCGGCGGCGCTGCGCTCGTTCGAGGCGCAGTGGTCGGCGCGCGACGTCGACCCGCTGTCGAGCATCCGCGAAACGGCGATGAGGCGTTTTCTCGAACTCGGCCTGCCCACGCCGCGCGATGAAAGCTGGCGCTACACCAATCTGCGGCAGGTCGCCGCGCAGAGCTTCGTCGATGCCCCGCGCAGTCTGCCCGGCGACGTCGTTCCCACGGCTTCGCTGGCCCTGCTCGGCGATGCGCAGCGCGTCGCCACGGTGCTTATCGTCAACGGCTTTCCGGTTCTGCCGCCCACCCTGGAAGCGTGGTTCAACGGCATCGAGATCAGCAGCCTGAAGCTTCTGGCACAGACCGATCCCGCACTGCTGAAACGGCATCTGGAGAACTTGTCGGACGCCGAACAGGCACGCTGGGGGCTGCTCAACACCGCGTTGTTCGAGGATGGTCTGTACATCAGGATCGACGCGCAGGTGACGACGCCGCTCCTGCTGCTGCACGTGTCCACCGCGGACGGCGCGGACAACATCTCCTATCCGCGCATCCTCATCGACGCGCTGCCGGGTTCGCGTGCCACCATCATCGAGCACCACGTGGAGCAGGGCGAGAAGCCGCCGCTGTGCAATTCCGCGACTCACCTGAGCCTCGCGCGCGACGCGCAGTTGGAGCATTACCGCGTGTTCGCGACCGGCGCGGCCACCACCCACCTGGACACGCTGCAGATCCGCCAGGCGAAGAACAGCCGGTGCACCCAGTTCACCATCGTGCTCGGCGGCGGGCTGGTGCGCACCACCCTGGAATCCCATCTGGACGAGGCCGGCGCGTCGCTCGAGAGTTTCGCGCTGCTGGTCGGCCACGGCTCCCGGCACGTGGACTGCGTGAATCTGGCGTCCCACCATGCGGCGCATACCCACAGCCGTCAGACCGCGCGCGTCATCGCGGGCGATACCAGCCGCGTGGTGTTCAACAGCAAGGTGGTGGTGGACAAGGGCGCGGCCCACGCGGAGTCGAATCAATCCTGCCGGGGCTTGTTGCTGTCGCCCAAGGCGGAGATCGACACGCGTCCGCAGCTCGAGATCCATGCCGACGAGGTCAAGTGCGCGCACGGCGCCACCACGGGCCGGCTCGATCCCGACATGCTGTTCTACCTGCTGTCGCGCGGCATCGACCGGGAGACTGCACAGAGCTTGCTGGTCTATGCCTTCCTGGCGGACGTGTTGACGGGCATGTCGGTGGTCTCGGCCCGTGCCGCCATAGAAACCGCCCTCATCGCGCAACTGCCCGACTCTCAAGTACTGCGGACCTTCAAATGAAAAACATCGCGTTGGCTTCTTATTCCCGGTTCGATGCGGAGTCGATACGCCGCGACTTCCCCGTCCTCGCGCGCACCATCCGCGGCAGACCGCTGGCGTATCTCGACAACGGCGCGTCGGCGCAGCGGCCCGCTGCGGTCATCGCTGCCGTCGACGACTACGAGCGCCACCACCATGCCAACATCCACCGCGGCGTGCACACCCTGAGCCAGGAGGCGTCCGCTCTGTACGAGGGCGCCCGTGACCGGTTGGTGCGGTTCATCAACGCCCGCTCGCGGCACGAGGTCATATTCGTGCGCGGCACCACCGAGGCCATCAATCTGGTCGCCCAGAGTCACGCACGGCCGGTGCTGCGCGAGGGCGACGAGGTGCTCATCACGCATCTCGAACATCACGCCAACATCGTGCCCTGGCAGATGGTGTGCGAGCAGACCGGCGCAAAACTGGTGGTGGCCCCTATCGATGCGCGCGGCGAGGTGTCGGTCGAGGCCGTGGAAGCCTTGATGAGCCCACGCACGCGGCTGTTCGCCTTCGCCCACGTCTCGAACGCCCTGGGCACGGTGCTGCCGGTCCGGCGCTTGATCGCGGCGGCCAAGGCACGCGGCATCACCACCCTCATCGACGGCGCCCAGGCGGTGCCGCACATGAGCATCGACGTGCAGGCGCTCGACTGCGATTTCTACGCGTTTTCCGGACACAAGCTGTTCGGACCCACCGGCATCGGCGTGTTGTACGGCCGTGAGGCGCTGCTCGAGCGCATGCCACCGTGGCAGGGCGGCGGCGACATGATCCTGTCGGTGAGTTTCACCAAGACCACTTACAACGTGCTGCCGTACAAGTTCGAGGCCGGCACCCCCAACATCTCCGGGGCCATCGGTCTCGGCGCCGCGGTCCGCTACCTCGAGGAGCAGGACCTGCCCGGTGCCCATGCGCACGAACACGCGCTCCTCCAGCATGCGGAGAACGTGCTGGGTCGCATCGAGGGACTGCGCATCGTGGGCCAGGCGACGGACAAGGCCAGCCTGGTGTCGTTCGTCGTGGCCGGCGTGCATCCGCACGATCTGGGCACCATTCTGGACGAGGAGGGAATCGCCATCCGCACCGGTCATCATTGCGCGATGCCGGTCATGGAATTCTTCAAGCTGCCGGCCACGGCCCGTGCTTCTTTCGCTTTTTACAATACGTTCGAGGAAATCGACCGCCTGGGCGCCGCCGTGCTGCGTGCCCGCTCGATGTTCGTCTGAGGAACCGCCATGCAGTTGAATGATCTATACCGGGACGTGATCCTCGATCACAACCGTAAGCCGAGGAACTTCGGGACGCTGGAACCCGCGGATGCGAGCGTCGAAGGTTTCAACCCCTTGTGCGGCGACCGTTTGACGGTGCGGCTGCGCATCGCCGGGGACAGGATCTCGGACATTCGTTTCGAGGGCCAGGGTTGTGCGATTTCCACCGCCTCGGCCTCGTTGATGACCGAGGCGGTGAAGGGGAAATCACGCGCCGAGGCGCTCGAACTGTTCGAGCGCGTGCACGACCTGCTCACCGACGATGCCGCCGCCGGCGACGAACTCGGCAAACTGGCTGCATTGTCCGGGGTGCGTGAATTCCCGGCGCGGGTCAAATGCGCGAGCCTGTGCTGGCATACCCTGGCGTCCGCCCTGCACGCCCCCGCTCCCGGGGCGGTGCCGGCGGTCAGCACGGAATGAGGCGCTGATCCCATGCATTCCTACGAAAACGAACCCGTCGTCGTGCAGCGCGAAGTCAAGGCCGTGGCCATCCCCGCCGGCATCGAAGTCACGTTGAAGCTCGGCTCCGTGGGCTACATCACCCAGGCGCTCGGCGGCAGCTTCACGGTGTACATCGACGGCAATCTGTTCCGGATCGCGGGCCAGGATGCCGACGCCATCGGCAAGACGGCCGCGGTGGCCCCGGAGGTTCCGCCGGGGGCGTCGGACGAGGACATCCGGGGAATCGTCTGGCAGCAGCTGAAAACTTGCTTCGACCCCGAAATCCCCGTCAATATCGTCGATCTGGGCCTGATCTACGAGTGCGACGTGTCGCACAACGCAGATTCGAGCCGCACCGTCGAGATCAAGATGACGCTCACCGCACCGGGCTGCGGCATGGGCGAGGTGCTGGTTCAGGACGTGCGCGACAAGGTGCAGATCGTGCCGACCGTGGCGCAGGCCAACGTCGAGCTGGTGTTCGATCCGCCGTGGAATCACACCATGATGTCGGACGAGGCGCGGCTGCAAACCGGCATGATGTGAAGGGGAAATGACGATGCAGTGGATCGATGCCGGACCGCAGGCGGCGCTCGAGGACGGTGGGACGATTTCGCTCAGCGTGGGTCGCTGCGTGGTGGCTGTGGCGCGCAGCGGCGCCGAGTACTTCGCCATCGAGGACGTCTGCACCCACGACGGCGCGGAGCTCACGGGCGGGGCCATCGAGGGCAGCGAGATCATCTGCCCCCGCCACGGGGCGCGTTTCTGCCTGCGCACGGGCGAGGCGCTGACGCCGCCCGCCTACGAGGCGGTGCGGGTTTTCGAAACCAAACTCGACAGCGGCCGCGTGTGGGTACTCGCAGACTGACCCTGCTGCGTCACGGCCAGGCGCAGCCGCTCGACAGCTGCCCGGACGATTTCGAGCGCGTATTGACGCGCCGCGGCATCATCGAAGCGCAGGAGATGGCGGAACGGCTGGCACACCGGGACCTTGCACCCGATCTGATCCTGGTCAGCCCCGCGGAACGGGCGTGGGCGACCGCCTCCATCGTCGCGCAGACCTGCGATCTGCAGCCCGAGTGCGTGCAGGGGGTGCGTGAGCTGTACCTGGCCCTGCCCGAGACGATATGGCGCGTTCTGCGCAAGCGGGGCGGGTCGCACGGGCACGTGCTCGTCTGCGCGCACAACCCCGGCCTGAGCCAGATCGCCAGCCGCTTCGGGCCCCACCTCCAGCCGCGGGAACTACCCACCGCGGGCCTCGCCACCGCGCTCTGGGAGAACGCCGACTGGAGCTCCCTCGAGCCGGAAACCGCCTGCGAATGCGATCTCGACGACCCGGAGAGCATGGCCGATCTGTGGTCCTGAGAAGATCCGGGCCCGCGGCCGCCCGCCACGGCGAGGCGGCGGGGCCACCTCGCGTCAGGTCTGCTCCCGTTGCAGCTTCATCAACCGCCGACGGTCGCGCTTGTCGGGGCGAACGTCCGGTCGCGGCCGCGACACCTGCGCGAGGCGTTGCTGCTCCCGCAACTGGGCGCGCCGGGCCACGCTCTGCGGCGTTTCGAGATAGTGACCCTGCGCCTCGGCCGCCGGGCCACGCCGCTGCGGCAGCCCGCGCACCTCGAACTCTGCGAGCGTCCCCTGCAACGACAGGGTGAGGCGGTCGCCCACCCGCACCGTGTGCGACGGTTTCACCCGGTCCGCGTTCAGATGCACCTTGCCGCCCGAGATGGCGGCGGTCGCGAGACTGCGGGTTTTGTAAAAGCGCGCATGCCACAACCACTTGTCCAGCCGGTGGCTCCCGCCCTGTTCTGCCGAATCCATGCACGCCCCCGTCTGTTCACGCCGACGCTATAATAGCGGGCGGCAAACGCCGTTTCGAGGTATCGGGTGCTCAAAGAATTTCGCGAACGGCTGCAGCACGACACGCAGGCGTTGGAGGCGGCGGGCCTGTCCAAGCGTGAACGTCCCATCGCCTCGGCGCAGGGTCCGGTGGTCACGCTCGCCGACGGCCGCGAAATGATCAACCTGTGCGCGAACAACTACCTGGGGCTCGCCAATCATCCCGCCGTGATCGAGGCCGCCCACGCCGCGCTCGACCGTTACGGCTACGGCGTGGCGTCGGTACGTTTCATCTGCGGCACGCAGAGCGTGCATCGCGACCTGGAGGAACGGCTGGCGGCCTATCTGTCGACCGAAGACGCCATCCTGTACTCGTCCTGCTTCGATGCCAACGGCGGCCTGTTCGAAACGCTGCTCGACGAGCAGGACGTGGTGATCAGCGATTCGCTGAACCATGCCAGCATCATCGACGGCATCAGGCTGTGCAAGGCGCGCCGCCTGCGCTACGCGAACAACGACCTCGACGAACTGGAGACGGCGCTGCGGGGTTCACAGGACGCGCGCGTGCGCCTGATCGCCACCGACGGCGTCTTCTCCATGGACGGCTCCATCGCGAAGCTGGACGCGATCTGCACGCTCGCGGACCGCTACGGCGCCCTGGTGATGGTGGATGATTCGCACGCCACCGGGTTCATCGGCGCCCGCGGCCGCGGCTCGCACGAATTTCGCGGCGTGCTGGGGCGGGTCGACATCCTGACGGGCACGCTCGGCAAGGCCCTGGGCGGCGCCAGCGGCGGCTACGTCGCGGCCCGCCGCGAAATCGTGGCCTGGCTGAGGCAGC